>JBKGHI010000092.1:0-29136 GCA_046520405.1 Myxococcus sp. 1LA | reverse complement strand
CCGCCGCGGGCTGGGGCGCCGCGGGAGCCGGCTCGGGCGCGCGCCGCGCGACCAGGTCCGGGTCCTCGGGGTCCAGCACTTCAATCTGCGTCCAGACAGCCTCGGCCTCGGTGATGCGGCCGCGCTCCTGATGAATCTTCGCCAGCTCCTTGTAGACGGAGATGGTCTTCGACGTCTGGCCCAGGCCCTGGAACGCCTGCGCCAGCAGCGTGAGCGTCTCCACGTCGCGGCCGTCGGCCTTGAAGCACACCTGCAGCCTCGCCAGCGCGCGCTTCTGGTCGCCGCGCTGCAGGTACGACGTCGCCAGCTCCTTCGACAGCGGGAGGTTGTCCGGCTCCAGCGCGGACAGGCGCTCCGCCACGCGGAGCCAGTCATCCGCGCGGCTGTTGCGCTTGAGGTACTCGGCGGCGCGCTTGAACTCCTGCACCGCCTCGCGCGTCATGTTCTCGCGCGCGTACAGCTCCGCCAGCTTGATCTTCGACGCCACGTTCTCCGGGTCGAGATCCACCATCTTCTTCAAGGTATCGAGCGACGACTTCGTGTCGCCCGCCTTGTCGTAGTGGTTGGCGACAATCTGGAAGTACGCCATCGCCTCGGACATCAGCCCGAGCTGCTGGTGGAGCTCCGCCAGCTTGAGATTCACTTCCAGCAGGTTCGGATTGAGCTTGAGGACCTGCTTGTAGAGCGCGACGGCCTTGAGGAAGAAGCCATCCGACGAATAGCTCTCCGCGACCTTGGTGAAGAAGTGGGCGGCCTGCGGATTGTCGTTCTTCTTCTGGTACAGCTCCCCCATCTTCTGGAGGACCCGGATGTCCTTCGGGTCGACTTCCAGAACCTTCTGGTACTCCTTGATGGCTTTGTCGTAGGCGCCCTTCGCGACGAGCTTCGCGGCGGCTTCGATGATCTTGTTCTTGTCCATCGAGCGGTGGGCTTCCAGCAGGCCGAAACCCCTTGAACTTCGCGGGTTTCCATCCTCAGCAAGGGGGAGTATCGGAGGCTAACGGAAAGCTCCGACGCGGGTCAAGAAACGGCCCGGCTCCCCCCGGGGCCGGATCACCTGCTCGCGTGGCGGCCCGACAAGCGGGAGTCCACACCAGGTGTATGGGTGCTACGGCGTCTCCTCGACGGCCTTCTTCAGGCGCCGGGAGCCGGTCTCGCTCGCGAGCAACCGCTCCACGAAACGGGTGTCGTAATTGCCCTCCTGGAAGGACTCCTCCGCGAGTGCGGCCCGGTGGAACGGGATGTTCGTGCGGATGCCTTCGACGACGTATTCGCCCAGGGCGCGCTGCATGCGGCGGATGGCCGTGGCACGGTCCTCCGCGTGGACGATGAGCTTCGACAGGAGGCTGTCGTAGTACGGCAGCACCGTGTAGTTCTCGTAGGCGCCCGAGTCCACACGCACCCCGTAGCCGCCGGGCACGCTGTAGCCCGTAATCTTCCCAGGCCACGGAGCGAAGGTGATGGGGTCCTCGGCGTTCACCCGGCACTCGATGGCGTGGCCACGAATCTGGACGTCCTCCTGCTTGATGCGCAGGGGCTCCCCATAGGCCAGGCGAATCTGCTCGCTCACCAGGTCCACGCCCGTGACGAGCTCCGTCACCGGGTGCTCCACCTGGATGCGCGTGTTCATCTCCATGAAGTAGAACTCGCCGCGCTCGTCGAGCAGGTACTCGATGGTGCCCACGTTGTTGTACGCGAGCTTGCGCATGGCGTTGACGGACACCTCGCCCATGCGCTTGCGCAGCTCCGGCGTCAGCGCGGGAGACGGGCTCTCTTCAATGAGCTTCTGGTGCCGGCGCTGCACCGAGCACTCACGCTCGTTGAGGTGCACGATGTTGCCGTGCTCGTCCGCCACGATCTGGATTTCGATGTGGCGCGGCTTCTCCACGTAGCGCTCGATGTAGAGGTCGCCATTGGAGAACGACGCCACGGCCTCCGCTTGCGCGGTGGAGAAGGCCTGCGCCAGCGCGCCGGGCTCGCGGACAATCTTCATCCCCTTGCCGCCGCCGCCAGCGGCCGCCTTGAGGATGACGGGGAAGCCAATCTCCCGGGCGAAGGCCTCCGCCTCGCGCGGGTTGCTCACGGTGCCGGGGCTGCCGGGCAGCAGCGGAAGTCCGGCCTCGCGCGCGGCCTGGCGGGCGCGCACCTTGTTGCCCATCAGCCGGAGCATCTCCGGCCGGGGACCAATGAAGCGAATCTTGCAGTTCTCGCAGACCTCCGCGAACTCGGCGTTCTCCGACAAGAAGCCGTAGCCCGGGTGGATGGCGTCCGCGCGGGTGATTTCGGCGGCGGACAGCAGCTGCGGGACGTTGAGATAGCTCTCCTTGGACGCCGGCGGGCCGATGCACACCGCCTCGTCTGCGAAGCGGACATGGAGCGCGTTGGCGTCCGCCGTGGAGTGCACCGCGACCGTTGCGATGCCCAACTCCCGGCAGGCGCGGATGACCCGCAGGGCAATCTCCCCGCGGTTGGCGATCAGCACCTTCTTGAACACGTGGGTGTCTCCGTCAGGGCCGTCTTGAGAGGAGCGACTCGCCCGTGGAACACGGGCGGCGCGCGGGCCCCTTCATCAGGCCACTTCGATGCGGAACAGCGCCTGCCCGAACTCCACCGGACGGCCGTTCTCCACGAGGATTTCCGCCACGCGGCCGGAGACCTCGGACTCGATTTCGTTCATCAGCTTCATCGCCTCGATGATGCAGAGCACCTGGCCCTTCTTCACCAGGGTGCCCACGTCAACGAAGGGAGGCTGGTCCGGCGCCGGGGTCCGGTAGAACGTCCCCACGAAGGGGCTCGTCACCTGGTGGCCGGGCTTCTCCACCGGCTTCTCGGCGGCGGGCGCCGGGGCCGCGGGAGCCGCAACGGGCGCCGGAGCAGCAACGCGCGGAGCGGCCGGAGCGGCGTACTCCACCGCGGCGCTCGCGGCGACCGGAGGCGGCGCCGCGTGGTGGACGATGGTCGTCTCGGGGCCCTGGCCGCGGCGGATGAAGAGCTTCTCCTCGCCGCGCTTCCAGACCAGCCTCGTGACGTCCGAGGACTCGAGGATTTCGACGATCTGCCGCAGGGCATCCACGTCCAGGGACGTGCTCCCCGTGTCAGCGGTGCCGCTGGTGGCGGCCACCGTCCGCGCGGGCGCCTGGGCCCGGGTCGACTTGCGCTTCGTTGCCATAACTCGCGTCCCCTTCCCTCCGGCGTCGCTGCCGAGCTGCGAACTAGCCCCTGGTGGCCACGCGCGTCAGGTACTTGCCGTCACGCGTGTCGATCTTCAACACGTCGCCCTCTTCGATGAAGAGCGGGACGTTGACCGAGTAACCGGTCTCCAGGACGGCCGGCTTCAGCGCGCCTGAGACAGTGTCACCGCGGATGCCCGGGTCACACTGGGTGACCTTGAGGTCCACGGAGTTCGGCAACGTCACGCCGATGGCCTTGCCATTGTAGAAGAGGACACTGACGTTGATGTTCTCCTTCAGGAAGTTCTTCGCCTCTCCGAGCACCTTCTCACCGAGGAAGGTCTGCTCGTAGTTGCGGGTGTCCATGAAGTAGAACTCTTCGCCCTGGACATACAGGTACTGCATGTCCTTCTCCTCGATGTCGGGCTTGCCCACCTTCTCGCCGGACTTCAGCGTGGGCTGGAGCACGCGGCCCGTCAGGAGGCTGCGAATCGTGGTGCGCACGAACGCGGAGCCCTTGCCGGGCTTGACGTGCTGGAAGTCGACGATTTCGAACGGCTCACCGTCGATTTCAATCTTCAGACCCTTGCGGAACTCGGACGTATCGATGACACCGGCCATGGGGACCGACTCCTTACAGACTCGCAGCAGCGAAAGCTTGAAAAGTCCGGGGTGTCTAGCCCATGCGCCCCTTCGATGGGAAGGGGAAAGCGGCGTCGGAAGCGTCGCCTGGATGACTGCTGACCAGGGCGTGCGACTAGAGCTCGGCGCGCACCTTGGGTGCGGTGACACGCAGCACGTACCGCCCCTTGCCGTAGTTGCCATCCGCGTTCAGGGCGAGCACCAGGAAGTAGTCCGGTGACACCAGCCGCATCACGGTCAGCACCTTCTCACTGTTGACGCTGACCTCGCTCACGGTGCCCGTCTTGAGGGTCTCCGCCGCGTTGCGCAACTGCGTGAGGAGGTTGGCGTACTCCACCCAGGCGCCGTTGAGGTCCAACTCGGCGCCCTCGTCCTTCTGGAAGGTGTCGACGGCGATGCCATCGAAGCCCATCACGCTGCACGCGAGGGCTCCGTCCACCTGGTTGACCACCGACTCGAGGTGCGTGCGGAAGGACATGGGGTGACGCTCTTAGGAGGCAGCCGGAGCCCCGTCAAGGGCTCCGGCTGGCTTGGGAATCAATCAGGTCGGGATTTCTTCGCAGGTGGGCGGATAGCCATCCTGGCCGCCAGTCCCGCCGCACGGGCCATTCCTCTCAAGAATGAATCCCGGCTCGCAGGTGAAACCAGAGTTGTAGACCGTCACCGGGTAGACAACCTCGTTGGACTCCGCCGCCGAGCCCGTCACGGTCTTTCCAGTCAGCCGGATCCGGACGTTGAAGGAGGCGGAACTCCCGGGGCCAACCTGCGCCAGCAATACGCCAAGCGCCTCCCCGCCGAGCAGGTCAATGACGAGAATGCTGTTGGTCGTAGCGCTCGAAGGCAGCGAAAAGTGCGTGGTATAGGATGCGCCCTCCAGCGTCGGACCCGAGCCAATCGTTTCGTAAGTCAGCTCGATATTCGTGATGTAGACGCTCGTGGCGTCGCCCTCGCCCGTGATTGGACTGTCGTTGACCTCCACTTCCGACAGGGAGTAGCCGTTCCGCACGGAAAGGCCGGCCAGGTAGCGGTTGGAGGTCGCCAGATCCAGGGAGCCACCGCCACTGGCAGCCGATGACGCATTCACCGCGCACGCATCATCCGGAATGAAGGCGTTGAAGATCTGGATTGTGGGAGGGTTGTCGACGCAGGCGGACATCATCAGCGCCAGCGGCACCGCGAGATAGAAGTTCTTCATGTGCGAACGTTCTCCTGCACGAGGACGGCGACGGACCCCTACAGGGTCTGCGCGATGGTTTGCCGGTTGAGGATACGCGGCGTGATGAAGATCAGGAGCTCCTGACGAACATCACTTTCGGTGTTGTTCTTGAACAAGAGGCCCAGCACCGGGATCCGGGACAGGAACGGGACCGCGTTGACCTGAGTGGCACCACGACGAACGTAGATGCCGCCAATCACGGTCGTGTCACCATCCTTCACGAGCACCTGGGTGTTGGCCTCCTTCCGCTGAATGGAAGGCTGGCCGTTGGCACCCGTGCTGGAGGGGTCGGGCTGATTGTTGGCCGCGTTGATGGACATCAACACGCTTCCGTCCTGTGTGATGTGCGGCGTCACCTCAAGAGACAGACGTGCTTCCACGAACGTCGTGTTCACACCCTGGGCGGAGGTCTGGCTGAAGGGAATCGACACACCCTGACTGATGCGCGCGGTGTTGTTGTCGAGCGTCGTCACCTTGGGCGCGGAGATGGTCTTCACAGTACCTTCGTTCTCTGCGGCGGACAGGCGCAGATTCAACTGGAGCGCCCCCCCCGCGGAGCCAAACGTGAAGCCCATGGCACCACCAATGCCCTGCCCCGTACCCACCGGCAGGTTCACCGCGAAGTTCGGGTTGTCCGGCAGACCCGCCGCCGCGCCGACGACACCACCCGTCACGGCGAGGTTGTTCGGGAAGATCAGGCCCGTTGGATTGCCCGTCGCCTGGCCAGCACGCGCCTGACCACCCCACTGCACACCGAGCGAGCGGCTGAAGGTGGTGTTGGCTTCCACGATTCGGCTCTCGATGAGCACCTGCGGCGTCTGCGTATCCAGGTTGCGGACCAAGGAACGGGCGCGCTCGGTGTTGGAGCGCACGTCCTTGACGATGAGGACGTTGGTCCGCTGATCCACCGTCACGGAGCCGCGCTCGCTCAGCACGTCCTTCACGCGCGCCGCCATCTCCGTGGCCACCGCGTAGTTCACCGGGATGAGGTTGACCATCAGGTCCTCCTGCTGCTGGAGCGACTTCTTGCGCTCCAGGCGCAGCCGAGTCTCCTCCTCCAACGTCTTCAGCGGCGCGATCCGGATGATGTTGCCGAACTCCTCCTTGCCCAGCGCCTTCGTGCGCAGCACGAGGTCCAGCGCCTGGTCCCAGGGAACGTTCCGCAGCCGGATGGTGACCCGGCCGCTCACGTCGTCGGCCACCACGATGTTCTTCTTGGAGATCTCCGCGATGACGCGAAGCAGGTTCTGGATGTCGATGTCCTTGAACTCGAAGGACACGCGCTTGCCGCGGTAGCGGGCCTGCTGCGGCGCGCCCTCGGCGGCGTAAGCAGGCGCTTCCGTGGTGAAGCCAGCGGTGCGCTGGGCAACGGCCACCTCTTCCGTCTTCACGCCCTTGACGTCCAGGCGCCACGTCAGCGTGCTGCCGCTCTGGGAGACCTTCTCCTCGATGGCGCCGTCAGCGGCCACCACCAGGCGCACCTTGCTGCCCTCACCTGGCACGCTGAAGGCGCTGATCATCTTCACCGGCGTCTCCAGTGCGCTGGTGTCGAGGCTCCGCTCCAGCTTCTTGGGGAGACGCGCGCTGTCCAGGGTCAGCACCGCGCTGCGGGGATCCGGCCGGTCGACCTTCCACGCCGCCGTCCTGGACAGCTTCATCACGATGCGGCCACCCGCGCTGTTCTCCTCGAAGCGCACGTCCGTCACATCCACCAGCGAGGAAGCCTCGGCCTTGGCGGGCGCCTGACGAAGCGGCTCGACCTCCGCCACCGATGCGACCACCTCCTGCGACTCAGGCGCCGGCGCGGCCTTCCGGGCCACGGCACCACCGAGCACGACCTCCAGTCCACGGCTGGCACGGTCCACGCGGTAGGCGGGCATCTGGCCGCGCACGTCGAGCACCAACCGTACCTTATCGGCGTGCTCGCCCACGCGCACGTCACGCAGCGCGCCAGCGGTCACCCGCGGCGCCCGGGTCGCCATGCCGACCCCGAAGAGGTCGACGGCCAGCCGGGGCGGGTCCGCGAGCTCCAGCACCTCGTACCGGGCGATGTCGCCGTCGGCCTGGATGCGGAGCGTATCGTTCTTGAAGGACATCGCGGTGATGCGCTGGGCGGGGTTCGCCACCTCGCGCTCGTCCGCCTCGGCGGCCACCACGTTCTCGGGCAACGCGGCCTTCGCCGGCGCGACCTCGGCCTTCTTTGGCTCGGCGGGGCGCGCGGCGACCTTGACGGGCTCGCTCGGCTTCGGCTCGGCTTGCACCGGAGCGACAATCGGCTTGGACGGAGCCGCCGGGCGTGCCGCTTCCACCTGGGAAGCCGCCGGCTGCGCCGCGCCGTCCACGGAGATCACCACCCGATTGCCATCCGCACGGACGTCGTACTGAGACGCCTTGTCGAGCGCCAGCAGCACCCGGCCCACGCTCGCGCGCTCGTCCGAGAACTGCGAGGCGACGACACCGGAGACCGGACCCAAGCCATCATGGTGACCCTTGATACCCGTCGCATCCGCCGACGAGAGGTCCACCACCAAGCGCTCCGGCCCACTCAGGCGGAACACTGTAAAGGTCGGTGGCCGGGTGCCGGTCACCACCACCTGGGCGCCCGAGCCCGTGCGGGACACATCCAGTCCCCGCAGCGTATTCAGCTCGGCGCCATGCACCCTGGCGCCCATCAGAACGACCGCCCATGCGGCCGCAAACATCCACTTGCCCCTCGTCACAGCGCTCTCCTCGAGCATGCGTCCCCTCAACAAGTTGGAAGCGGGCCACCGCCCGCGGGAGCGCCTTGGAGGGCGCTACTCTCCGAAGTTCCTGCCCGTCATCATGTTGTATGCGGGGTCCTTCTTCGCATCAGGCTTCAGCTGCAACATCACCGGATTCTTGATGATCTCGCCGTTGCCCGAGAACACCTCGGTGACCGTCACGGAGTCACGGAGGATCTGCGTCACCTTCCCGCCCTGGCGACCCATCCGGGTGTTGCGGCGCACGATGTGTCCGCGGCCCGCGGGGTCTTCGACCATGGCCATGGGACTGGCGTCACCCGTGACGACCGCCACGAGCTTCAGCTGGTCCAGGTCGAACGCACAGAGCGGCTCGTTGCAGGCGGAGACCGTGTTGGCGTTGACCGGCCCCAGGTCCTCGATGGGGCTCCGGAACGGGTCGCGCTTGCCCACCGGGTTGTAGGTATAGGCGTGGGCCGGCGCAGTCTGGGCCACGGTCTCGACAGGAGCCTCCTTCACCGGCGCTGCCGCTGCAGGCTTGGGCTTCGCGGCCTTCGGCGCCGGACTGGGCGCCTCGTCGCACGCGGCGAGCGCCAAGGCGAGCATCGCAGTGGTCATGGTGGCCTTGAACGTCTTCATCCTCAATCCCCTTGTCGCCCTACTTCTCGGGCGGATCAAGTTTCTTATTTCTTCGCCTTGGCGTTCTTGGACTTCGCGTTCGCTTCGGGGAGGCTCTTCGGGTCCACGAACCGGAACGTCGTCGCCAGGAAGCTGCTCTGCAGAACGACCTTCTCGTTCTTGAGCGTGGCCGAATCGAGCTTGATGTTGTTGACGTTGACGATGCGCCGCATGTTCGCCATCTCCTGAAGGAAGAGGGCGATCTCGTGGTAGTTGCCACTCACCGTCATCTTGATGGGGATGCGCGCGAAGAATTCGCCCCCGCCAACGGACTCCTTGTCGGGCGTCACGCTGGAGATCTCCAGGCCGCTCTTCTTGCCGATGTCGTTGATCTGCGCGAGCAGCTCTTCGAGGTCCCGCTGCTCCGGCAGTTCGGTCAACGCCTCGGAGAGCTTCTGCTCGAGGACGTCCATCTCACGCCGACGCTCGTTGAGGTTCTGGGCGATCTCGCTCTTGTCGGCCAGCTCCATGTCCAGCTTCCGGCGCTGAGCAATCTGCGCCTTGATGGCCTCCTCGGCCGGCTGGATGAGCATGAAGAAGTTGGCGACCGTGAGCACGACAACGGCGGCGGCCAATCCACCAAACTTGATGGCCGGTGGCGCCTTGACGAATTGATCCAGGTACTTGTCCATGGCGAACGGCCTTCTTCAGATGGCGTAGTTGGACTTCAGTGTGATCTTGAAGTCGACCAGCGCGGGCGCGCCGGACTGCGTCGACTTGCCCTGCGTGGCGTTCTTCAGGTCGATGTTCGTGAAGAACGGGGTGACCTGCGCCTCGGGAAACTCTTCGATGGTCGCTTCCGAGGAGAACATCTCCACGCGAGACGTCTTGCTCTCACGTCGCCGGTCCACCATGCGGCCCATCCCCTTCGGCGTCCACACCACGCTGTTGAGCCCGCGCATGAACTCCGCGACCTCGTCGTGGCTCACAGCGGAGCCATCGATGGAGACTGCGTTCTTGGACTCGGCGAAGGACTTCACCCACACCTTCTTCGGCGTGGCGGACGCGAGCGCGTCCATCATGCGGACGGGGCCGTTGCGGCCCTTGCGCAGCGAATCCAGCACGGCCAGCTTCTTCTCCACCTCGGCCTTGCGGGTGTTGATGTTCTTCACCTCGCCGATGATCTTCTCAAGCTCGGCGATCTTGGCCTTGGCAGCGGCGACACCTTGCTGGTGCGTCGCGAGCTCGCTCTCGCGGTTGGCATACCAGAAGTAGTTGGCCACCCCGGCGCCAATCAGGACCACGGCGAAGAGGACCAGCACCTGCCGGCCCATCTCGCGCTTCTTCACCGCCCGGACGGGCAGCAGGTTGATGCGAATCATCATGTGCGTCGTCTCCAGTGGGGGTCCGGTCAGGCCAGCTTGTCGCCCGGGCGCCGCAGCGCCAGTCCCACTGCCACCGCGGCCATGGGCGCCACGTCCATGATGAACGCGGGGTCGAACTTCCGGTTGTCCACTTCGATCTTGCGGAAGGGGTTGAGAATCTCCACCGGCACGCCGGTGCGCGCTTCAATGGTCTTGAACAGCGCGGGAATCTTCGCCGTGCCGCCCGACAGGTAGACCTTGCTGAAGTTCGAGTCCGCGGCGGTGCCCGCGTAGAAGTCGAGCGAGCGCTGGATTTCTCCGGCGACCTGCTCCGCCACGCTGGAGAGCACGCGCTCCACGTCCTGCGGCACCACGGCATCCGCGTCCGCGCCGTTGCCACCAATCTTCAGCGCCTCGGCCTCCTCGTAGGAGACGTTGAGCTGCTTCTGGATTTCTTCGGTGAACTGGTTGCCACCGATGGTGACGTCGCGGGTGAACACCGTCGCGCCGTTGGAGATGATGTTGATGTTCACCACCGACGCGCCCGCGTTGATGAGCACCACCGTCTCGCGGTCCGGCACGTCGTAGTTGACCGAGAACATGTTCTGGACGGCGAAGGCGTCCACGTCCACCACCACCGGGGCCAGGCCGGCCTCCGAGACCACCGTGGTGTAGTCGTTGATCATGTCCTTCTTGGCGGCGACCAGCAGAACGTCCATCTGCCCGGTGGCGTCGTTGCCGCCGCCGTCCAGGATCTGCGTGTCGATGTTCACGTCCTTCACATCGAACGGGATGTACTGCTCCGCCTCCCACTGGATGCTCTCCTCGAGCTCATCCTGGGACATGCGGGGCATCTGAATCTTCTTGATGATGACCGAGTGGCCGGACACGCCGATGGCCACGTCCTTGCCCTTCACCTTCAGCTCGCCCATCAGGTCCTGCACGGCCTGGACGATGGCCGTGGAGTTCATCAGCGCGCCGTCAACGATGGCCTCTGGAGGCAGCGGCTTCATGCCGAAGCTCTGCAGCGCGTAGACGACCTCGCCGCGCTTGCGCTGCTCCTTGAGCAGAATCATCTTGATGGACGTCGATCCGATATCCAGGCCGAGTACCAGTTTGCCCTTCGCCATGCTTGACTCCGTCGAGAGGCAGCCAGCGTAGCACTGGCCGTCAACCCCTCCTAAAAAGTGCCTGGAGCCCGCCTGCCCTCCGGACGGACGGGAGCCGCGCACCACCTACAGCGCCGGGCCCCTCAACACCGTCGCGGAGGCCCGATTTTCCGGCCTCCGGCGCGTTCCGTCAAATCCCGCCGCTTCGTCCGGTTTCTGGACCGACCCCGCACCTCAGCCCCGCTCCGCCTCGGCGTCCGGATCGATTCCGTACTCCTTGATTTTGTAGAGGAGCGCCCGGTGGCTGATGTCCAGCAGCTCCGCCGCCCGGGTGCGGTTGCCCTTGGTCTTCCGCAGGGCGGCTCGAATGTAGGACTCCTCCAGTTCCCGGATGGCACGTTTGAGTGACAGGTCGCCACCATCCTGTAGCAGCGGGCCCACTGCCGCCGTCGCCCCTGGAGCCCCCGGTGTGGGCGCGGCCCACAGCCTTTCGGGCAGGTTCGATGGGAGGATCAGCGCCTCGTCCGCCAGCAGGACGGCGCGCTCCATGGCGTTCTCCAACTCGCGAACGTTCCCCGGCCACGCGTAGGCCTTCAGGAGCGCCTCGGCCTCCGTGGAGAGTCCCGCGACAGGAGGCTCCCGGTTCAGCTCGCGGTTGAAGCGGGCGATGAAGGCGCGCGCCAGCAACGGCACATCCTCACTGCGCTCTCGCAGCGGCGGGACGCGGAGATTTACCACGTTGAGGCGGTAGTACAGGTCCTCGCGGAACTCCCCCTTCGCCACCAGGCGGGACAAGTCACGCAGCGTGGCGGCCACCACGCGCACGTTCACCTTCTCGACGCGGTTCTCCCCTACCGGGCGGATTTCCCCCTCCTGGAGGACGCGCAGCAGCTTCACCTGGGCGGACAGTGGCAGCTCGCCCACCTCGTCCAGGAAGAGCGTGCCGCCATCCGCCTCCGCGAAGAGGCCTCGCTTGGCGGTGCGCGCGTCCGTGAAGGCGCCCTTCGCGTGGCCGAACAGCTCGCTCTCGATGAGGCCGGCGGGAATGGCGCCGCAGTTGACCGCCACGAAGGACATGGGCGCGCGGGGACTGCGCACGTGCAGCTCCCGCGCGATGAGTTCCTTCCCCGTGCCGCTCTCGCCGCTGATGAGCACCGTCGTATCGACCGGTGCGAGCCGGGTTACCTGGCGCAGCAGCGCATGCAACGCAGGGCTGTCGCCGAGGATGTGCCCCCCTGGCGTCGAGGGAAGGTTGGCCTGCTTGAGGCGCCGGTTCTCACGAACCAGCCGCTCACGCTCCTCCGCCTTGCGGAGGACGAAGACGATTTCATCCGGCTTGAAGGGCTTCTGGACGTAGTCAAACGCACCGGCGGCGACGGCCTGGAGCGCCTGCTCCTGCGAGCCGTAGGCGCTCATCACCACGGCCGTCAGCGAGGGGTGCGCCGCCAGGGCCTCACGCAGAACGGAGAGCCCATCCTTCTTCGGCATGCGCACGTCGCAGAGCAGCACGTCGTAGTCACGCGTGTTGAGCTCCTTGAGCGCATCCTCGCCGTCGGCCACGGCGCGCACGTCATAACCGTGGCTGGTGAGCACCAACGTGAGGATGTGCCGGATGGAGGGCTCATCATCGGCGACGAGAATGGTGCGGAACAGGGGCATGGCCGTCTGAGCGCATCATCGCGCAGCCGCGAGGGCGCCGGTAGCTTCCGCCCCAAAGTCGCGAGCATTTTCCTCAGGGTACGGGAAGACACACGGTGAAGCGGGCGCCGCCTTCCGGCGCATTCTCGGCTTCGAGCCGCCCTCCCATCACCTGTGCAAGACGCTGAGACACCGCCAGTCCCAGTCCGGTTCCCTCGCGCCCCTTGGTCGTGAAAAAGGGCTCGAACAGGCGAGGCATGACGTCCTCGGGAATGCCCGTCCCCCCGTCCTGGACGACCAGGCGGACCTCGGCCGCCGCCTGCCGCGTGGTGACCCGCACGATCCCCTGCCCGCCCATGGCCTGGGCGGCGTTCAGCAACAGGTTGATGACGATTTGCGAAAGCGGGCCCGGGTCCGCACGTGCGAGCAAGCCCGGCTCCAGCTCCAGTGTCACCGTCACGCCCGTCAACTCCGGCGCGGCGCGAACCAAGCGCACGCAGGTCTCCACCACTGCGCCCACCTCCACGGGCCCCAGCGCGGTGGTGCCAGGACGCCCCAGGTCGAGCAGGCCCCGGATGATTCGGTCTATGCGCTGCACCTCGTGGTCGATACGCTCCAGGAAGTCCTTCAGCTCGACCGTGTCCGCCTTGGCCCGCGCGAGCGCCACGTAGCCGAGGATTCCCGCCAGCGGGTTGCCCACTTCGTGCGCGACGCCGGCAGCCAGCCGCCCCACCGTGGCCAACCGCTCCGAGGCGACCAACTCCGTCTGCGTGCGAGCCAACTGAGCATTGGACTCACGCAGGGACGCCATCTGCGCGCGCGTGAGCGCCTGCTCCTCGCGAAGTGCCTCCGCCAGGCGGCGCAGGGCGCGCTGGATACGCGACACCAGGGTTCCACCCTCGGTGGGCACCAGGTGCGGCTCCCACTCCAGTCGACCGAACTGCTCGACCACCGCCTCGGTGCGGCGCAGCGGGCGTCCCACCATCAAATCCAGGACCACATACGCCAGCACCGTCAACGCGATGAGGTCCAACCCCAGGACCCAGGGCAGAACACTCCGTACGCGGGCCAGCGCCTCGAGTTCCGCGCTCCCTTCGGGCGCCCACCGGCGGAGGGCATCCAGCAGCCGGAAGAGCACGGGCTGCACGGACAACCAGGTGAGGCCCGACGACACGGAGCCCAGCAGGAACGCGACGCTGGCAATCCGCCACTTCATCGCGCCCCTGCTCCGCTCACGGCAGACCGCCCAGCATCATGGCGATGTCCTCGGGCAACACCCGTGACAGCCAGGGCCCCAGGAGCAACAACTCCAGCCCCGCGAGCGCCAACCAGGGCCCGAAGGGAATGCTGGTGCGCTCCGGGACCCACTCTTCCTCTTCGCCTTCTTCGTCCAGGGGCGCGTCGGGGATGGGTTGGACCAGCAGGCACAATGGAACCAGCAACAGTCGCTTCCAGAGCGGAAGCCCGGGCTGCGTGAACTCCCAGGTCATGGTGAGCGGCGCCGGCTCTCCTTCGGGCTCCTCGGGAGCCTCCTCGCCGCGGGGGCCCGCCCGGCCCGTCACCAGCAGCATCAGGATGCCCACCAAGGCGCCCTGCATGGAGGCGAACAGCAGCACGCCCAACAACGAGCGCCAGGTCAGGAACGCGCCAAGCAGGGCCACGAGATACTTGTCCCCCGCGCCCAGCGCCTCGCGCTGGAACACCTTCCAACCGATGTACTCCATCATCCGGAAGGTCAGGAATCCCACCGCCGCGCCAATCAGCGCGTCGCGGAAGGCCTCCATCCC
The DNA here is from genome assembly GCA_046520405.1 of Myxococcus sp. 1LA. GTDB lineage: Bacteria > Myxococcota > Myxococcia > Myxococcales > Myxococcaceae > Myxococcus. Next base: position 14,872 of record JBKGHI010000092.1, on the reverse strand, counting down.
CATGGGAATGGCCAGGAGGAGCCCCGCCAGCATGCCCGACACCGTCATGGACAGCGGCAGAATCCAGTGGTCCAGGTCGATGAAGGCGAGCGGAACCAGGAAGGACACGAGCACCAGCGCAGGGAGCAGCTCGTAGGTCCAACCGAAGCGGCGCAGGCACGCGAAGTACAGGAGCCCCGTCATCAGCTCCACCAGCGGGTACCGCACGGAGATGGGCGTGCGGCAACCCCGACAGCGAGCCCGCAGCGCCAGCCAGGACAACAGCGGGATGTTCTCGTACCAGGACAGGACGTGCCCGCACTTGGGGCACCTCGAGCCTGGGCGCACGATGCTCAGGTCCAGCGGCACCCGTGCGATGACCACGTTGAGGAAGCTACCCACGCACAAGCCGAGCACGAACAGGAACACGGCAATCAGGGGCCCGAGACTTCCCGGCAGGGAGGAATGCGTCACAGGGGACGCATCCTACCCAAGCTTCAACGGAAGTCGCGCCGCTCGAACACGATTGAAGCCAGCACGCAGAAGAATACCCCCCAGCCCAACGCGTAGAGCGTGGCGGTGCCCAGCTCGGCGGCCGTGACGTCAATGGCGTAGGTGGCGCGTGGCCGGAAGTTGAGCCGCTCCAGGTTGGGCAGCGCGTAATAGGTGGCCTTGCTGACCCACTGGACGAACACGGACTGGGACTTCGCCCCGATGTTGTAGATGTCCGAGCAGAGGTGGCCCGCGAAGTAGAGCCCCGTCGTCACCAGGGCGGAGACGAGCTGACTGGCGAAGGTGGACAGCAGGAAGCCCGCGCTCGTCAGCACGAACAGCTCCAGGTAGAGCCCCCACAACGCGGCCAACTGCGGCTGGGTGATGGGCGAGCGATGCAGCACCAGCTCTACCCAGAACAGCAACGTCATGGCCACCAGCAACACCCCGAGGGTGAGCATGTTGCCCGCGAGCCGGGCCAGCAGGAACCGGGTTCGGGACATCGGCTTGGAGACCATCAAGAAGATGGTCCGCCGCTCGATTTCACGGCTGATGAGCCCGGACGACAGGTAGATGGAGAGGAAGACGAGCAGCAGGCTCATCACCCCGAGTCCGAAGTCGGTCACCACCCGGTCGAAGGTGCTGACGGTGACCTCGGTGATGAGAGTGGTGGCGAAGAGCAGCAGGAGCGCGAAGGCCCCCACGAGCACCGTCACCCGGTTGCGGCGCGCCTCGCGGAACCCGTTCCACGCCATGGCGGAGAAGGCACTCATGACTGAATCTCCCCGCCCACCGTCTGACCACCGGCCTGCTTCATCGCATCCAGGAAGAGGTCCTCCAGCGAGAACCGCGCGGGCTGCACCCGGCTGACGCGCCCGCCCTTGTTGATGACGGCCTGGAGCAGGCCGTGGGAATCCGCATCCGGCACCCGCAGCAAGACGCGGCTGTCCAACTGCTGCGCCTGCTCGTACGTGAAGCCCAGGGACTGGAGCTGCTCCAGCGGCAACCCGTGCACGACCATCTCCACGGACGGTGCCTTCGCGGACACCAGCTCCTGCACGCTCCCTTCCTGCACGCGCCGCCCGCCCACCAGCACCACCACGCGGTCACAGAGGGACTCGACGTCGGAGATGATGTGGGTACAGAAGAGGATGGTCGTCCCCTTCTCCCGCTCGGCCAGGATGAGGTCGCGCATCTGCCTGCGGCCCAGGGGGTCCAGACCGGAGGTGGGCTCATCCAGCACCAGCAGCCGCGGCCCGCTGATGAGCGCCTGGGCCAGCGCCGTGCGCTGCACCATGCCCTTGGAGTAGCGGCGAATCTGGAGGTCGGAGGCTTTGCCCATCCCCACCTCGCCGAGCACCCGCTCCACGCGCTGGTCGAGGTCGTGCCCGCTCAAGCCGAAGATGCGACCGGCCAGCGTCACGAACTCCCGCCCGGTAAGGTACTCGTAGAGCGAAGGGTTCTCAGGGAGGAAGCCGACCTGCCGCCGGACATGTGGCCGGTCAGGCGGCTCGCCGAAGAGCAGCGCTTGGCCTTCCGAAGCCCGGACCAGGCCCATGAGAATCTTGATGGTGGTGGACTTGCCCGCGCCGTTCGGCCCCAGCAACCCGTAGACCTGCCCGGGCGCGATCTCCAGGTCCAATCCCTGGAGCGCCTTGACGTGCTTGTTGAGGAAGAAGCCCACCCGGTATGTCTTGGACAAGCCCCGGATGGACACAGGAAGACTCGAAGCAGGTGTCACCGTCATGGAGAATCCTCCACCTCATCGAGCTGGATTCCCCCCGCCGCGAGGTCCTCTCTCAACTCTTGCTTCTTCGCGTGGTCGTACATCTCCAACCTGTAGAGTCCCGATGTAGAGCGTGCGCGTCCGCGCCTGTCGATGAAGAACTTCCCCTCCAAAGGATCCACGGGCATCTGCTTCAGATATCCCGCGTTGACCAGGTCAGGGACCTTCTTCGGGCGCTCACCGCGCTCCTTCTGATACGCCGCGATGGCTGCGTCAATCTGGGTCAGGACGCGCTCACGCAGCAGCTCCTTGATGCGGTGCAGATAGAACGCACGCGACTCCTCGTCCTCCGCGCTTTCGAGCAGCATCTCCGCCATCTGCAGGCCCATGTCGAAGTTGCCCGACTGGGCGTAGAGACGCGTCGCGAGCTGAGGCAGATGGCGCGGCGTATCGGGGAACTTCGACAAACGCATGAGCAGGTCGGCGGCGGCCTTATACTCCCTGTCGTACGCCATCTTGTTGTAGGCGAGCTGGAACAAGAAGCGGCGGTCATCCGGGAACGCGTCCAGCCCCTTGGTGAGCAACCGGGACGACAAGTCCACGTTCACCCACTGCTCCCGCCCCAGGTTGAAGGGGGTGGAGATTGCGCCCCACTCGTAGACGTACCGGAACTTCGGGTCGAGGTCCGTCGCCAGGTCCGCGTAGAAGAACACGTCGCGGTACTCGGTGGCCGTGTTGGCACGCCCCACCTGCTGGATGGCTTGAAGCCAGTAGAAGTCCGCCAGCAGCGGCCTCTGCGCCGCGCCCAGGATTTCAAGCAACTCCCTGCGAGGAAGAATGGGACCATCCTGGGTCCGCAAGGGCCTGGCCGGCTTCTCCGCCATCAACGCAATGGAGCCTACTGCCAGGACAAGCACCACGAGCCGCGTGAGTAACATGGGGTTCCGAAACTGCGAAGAGCCGCCCCCCTGGAGGAAGGCGGCCCGAAGAACAGTGGTTCAACCACCGCTCATTCCGCGTCAGGCGAGACTACTCGTCGCAGGACACGTCGTTGTTGTCGTTGTACGGCGTGCCGGAGGAAACAGCGCTCTGCTCGGAGCAAGCCGACAGGGTGCCCTGACCCTCGAAGCCGGCGATCACCCAGTTGTCCAGGCCCGCCTCGTTGTCGGCGTTGCCAGACGCGCCAGCCAGGAAGTTGCAGTTCGGGCACTCAAGCTGCACGCCAAACGTCGCGCCATCCCAGCCGCCAGCACCAGCCGCGGCGAAGTTGGTGACCGCGAAGGTCGGAGCAGCCGCCGTGCCGCCGAAGCGGAAGGAGTCATAGGAGATGGAGGAGATGCCATCGCCAGCCTGGGCAATGTCAGCAGTCGTGCGCAGCTCAGCCTCACCACCGCCAACGCTCACGATGTAGCCATAGCGGTTGCCACGCTCCGGCGAGAAGCCGATCTCGTTCGCGTAGTCGGAGTAGCGGTCCTTCTCGGAAAAGAACGACTTCTGCGCGGTGAAGAGCGCCTTGAGGTTCGTCTTCGCCTCGGACTGCTTCGAGCGGGCCTGGAACTTGATGAAGTTCGGGATGGCGATGGCCGCCAGGATGCCGATGATGGCCACCACGATCATGACCTCGATGAGCGTGAAGCCACGGTTGCGGGGGTTAAAACGCGAGACGCGCATGGGGGATCCTCAAGGAAGGTTGCAACGGGGGGGCACAGCGCCCGCCGTGAGCAATAGCACTGAGCATGCCAACGGGCGCCAAGCCGCCAAAGCCCCAGATTTTCAAAGCTTGGAGAAAGGCCCCCCTGGGTGCGGGGTCCAGGGCTGACAAAATTCGGCAGTGACGCTGACGAGAACTGTCGATCAGCCTACGCATCCGGCGTTCCCCCTGGCTCCACGTCGTCCGTCAGCCCGTGCTTGGCCAGCCGATAGCGGAAGGACCGGAACGAAAGGCCCAGGAGCTCCGCGGCGCGCGTCTTGACCCCACCCGCCTGCTTCATCGCCGCCAGCAGGTAACGGCGCTCGCTCTCATCGAGATGCCGCTCCAGGTTGAAGCCCGCGCCCAGTCCCGGCTCGCTTCCTTCCGGGGGCCGCACGGCGGGGTCTGAATCACCCCGCACGGCAGGAGGGAGCGTCGAAGGGCTCAGGAGGTCTGAATCGGACAGGGTCGCGGCCCGCTCCACCATGTTCTGCAGTTGCCGGACGTTGCCCGGGAACGGGTAGCGCTCCAGCAGTGCCAGTGTTTCAGGAGCGAAGCGCAGTCCCGGCCGCCCCAGCTCCTCCGCCATCCGAGACAGGAAGTAGTTCGCCAGCAGTGAGATGTCGCCGGAGCGCTCACGCAGGGGCGGCAGCTCGACGGTAATCACGTTGAGCCGGTAGAAGAGGTCCTCGCGAAAGCGGCCAGCCTTCACCTCGGCCTCGAGCCGTCGATTGGTCGCGGCGATGACGCGCGCTTGAAAAGGAATCTCCGCGGCGCTGCCTACCGGCTTCACCTTCCGCTCCTGGAGCACGCGGAGCAGCTTCACCTGCGTGGCGAGCGGCATCTCCCCCACCTCGTCCAGCATGACGGTGCCGTCACCCGCCGCCACCAAAAGCCCCGAGCGGTCCGACGTCGCTCCGGTAAAGGCCCCCTTCACATGGCCGAAGAGTTCGCTCTCCAGCGTTCCTTCGTTCAGCGCGGCGCAGTTGAAGGGAAGGAACGGTCGAGCGGCCCGGCTGCCGCGCATGTGGATGGCGCGCCCCACCAGCTCCTTGCCCGTACCGCTCTCGCCCGTCACCAGCACGGTGCTCCGCCCGGAAGCCACCTTCTCCACCAGGGCCCAGACCGCCTGCATCCGGGCGCTCTGCCCCACCGCTCCATCCAGGCCAGGAAACAGGCGCGCCCTGAGGCCACTGTTCTCCTGCCGGAGCGAGCGCTTCTCCAGCGCCTTCTGGACCAGCAGCCGCATCTCTTCGTTGTCGAAGGGCTTGCAGATGTAGTCGTACGCGCCTTCGCGCATCGCCTCCACCGCGGCCGCGGGGGTGCCATAGGCGGTGATGAGCACCACCTCCGGAGAGGCGGGACGCGCCCGGGCCGCGCGCAGCACGTCGAGGCCACTGCCGGTCCCCAGCTTCAAATCAGAAATAACCAGGTCCACCCCGTCCTGGGCCAACACGTCACACGCGCTCTTCACGCCCGCGACGCACGTCACCGAGTACCCCTCTCGCTGGAGCAACAGCTCGAGGTACTCGCGCATGGACAGCTCGTCGTCGACCACGAGGACGTGGCCCCGCGCACCCAGGTCTCCTCCCGCCGTGGACGTCACAGTGGCAACCCCACCGTGAACTCCGTGCCCTCGTCGCGATTCGAACGAACCTGGATGGAGCCACCATGGGCCCGGATGATGGAGTGCGCGGTGGACAGCCCCAGTCCCGTGCCGCCATCGCGTGTGGTGAAGAACGGCTCGAACAAGTGCCCCATCATCTCCTCCGAAATCCCTCCCCCCGAGTCCCAGATGCGGATTCTTGCCTCATTCTCGCCTCGCGTCAGCGTGACCTTCACGTGGCCCCGTGGCCCCGCTGCCTGGAAGCCGTTGCGCACCAGGTTGATGAGCACCTGTCGGAGCTGATCCGGGTCAACGGCGACCGACACCCCCTCCTGAGCGGCGACTTCGACCCGGACGTCGCGTGCCAACGGGTCCACCCGGAGCATGTCCACCGTCTCCGCCACGAGCGATGCCAGCGGCACCGTCTGCAACACGGGCACCGGAGGCCGGGCAAAGCGGAGGAAGTCCTCGACGAGCCGCGCCAGGCGATCCGCCTCGCGCACCAGGATGTTGGTGAGCTTCTGGGAGACGCCATCCTTCGCGTCCTGCGCCAGCAACTGCGCCGACCCCCGCATGGAGGCCAGAGGGTTGCGCAGTTCATGCGCCAGCTGAGCGGAGAGCGCCCCCAGGCTCGCCAGCCGGTCCGCCCGCTTCAGGTCATCTTCCATCCGGCGAAGCTGCGTGAGGTCCTGAAAGACCATGAGCAAGGCCCCCGGCTCGCCGTCCAGCGGGGTCACCGACAGCCCTAGGATGCGCCGCTTCATCCCCTTCCCCACGATGAGCTCGCTGCGGGGTGACCTCGGGGCCAAGGCCGACACGCCGGGCAGAAGCGTTTCGACCGCCGTCCCGACGACGTTCGCGGCTTCCACTTGAAGAATGGCGCAGCCCGCGGGGTTCACGTACGTGATGCGGCGCTCGGCGTCACACGTCGCGAGGCCCGACGGCATGGAGGAGAGAATCTGCTGCTGCAGGCGACCCAGTCGCTGGAGGTCCGCCTCGCGAGCGGACAGGGCCCCCCCCGTCGCGGAGAGCTGACGGGACAGATATCCCGCGAGGACGGCGATGAGCCCCAAGGCGAGCGAGTTGCTTCCCAGGACGAACAGCACGCGCGTCGAGGGCATGAGCCCTCCCGGCGCGAGGCCCAACAGCCGTGGCCCCATGACCAAGGCGCCGAAGCACAGGGCAGACGCGGCCGCGGCCCACAAGGCGCCTCGGCGGTCCAGGACGACGGAAGCACCGATGACGGCCAAGCTGTAGAGGAACGTCAGCGGGGAGTCAGCGCCACCGCTGAGGAACACCAGGCCCGTGGCGATGGCGACATCACCGACGACCTGGACCCACGCGTCTCCGAAGCCCCCCCGGCCGCTTCGTAACCGCAGGCCCACCACCACCGACGAGAGGTACGCGATGATGATGACCGCGAGCGACAGGGTGTCCGCGCGGCTCAACTCCTGCGTCTGCTGGAGGAGGAGCCGCGCGAGGGTGATAACGAGCGACAGGCTCGCGGCCACCGTACGGAAGAGCACCAACCATACGAGCCGCGAGCGAAAAGCGCCCCCATCCACAGGGCGTGTTCCCACGGAGACGAACCTACTGGATTGCGCCGGCAATCGAGAAGATCGGCAGGTACATGCCAATGAGGAAGCCGCCGACCACGCCGCCGATGAACACCATGAGCACGGGCTCAATCATCGACGTGAGGCTGTTGATGGCCGCGTCCACCTCGTCGTCATAGAAGTCGGCGATCTTGTTGAGCATGGTGTCCATGGCGCCCGTCGCCTCACCGACGCCAATCATCTGCACGACCATGGACGGGAAGACCTTCGTCTCGGACAGCGGGCCCGCGATGTTCTTGCCCTCGGCGATCTTCTCCCGGACGTAGAAGATGGCGCCTTCCACCGTTCGATTGCCTGCCGTCTTCGCCGTCACATCCAGCGCATCCAGGATGGGCACGCCGGAAGAAATCATGGTGCCCAGCGTGCGGGTGAACCGGGCCACGGCCACCTTCCGGAGCACCGGCCCGAAGACGGGCATCGAGATGAACACCTTGTCCCAGAACTTCCGGCCCCGGGGCTGCCGGTAGCTCCACGTGAAGCTCGTGACCAGCGCGGCAATCGTGCCGAACGCATGGAGGAAGTACTCCTGGGCGACGTGCGAGAAGTCGATGATGACCTGCGTGGGCCCTGGCAGCTCCGAGCCGAAGTCCGCGAACATCTTCTCGAAGACCGGCGTCACCTTCAGCAGCAGCAGCGCCGTCACGCCGATGGCGACGCAGAGAACGATGACCGGGTAGGTCATGGCGCTCTTGACCTTGGCCTTGAGCTTCTCGTTCTTCTCCCGGTACGCCGCGAGCCGGTTGAGGATGGCGTCGAGGATACCGCCGACCTCGCCTGCGGCGCAGAGCTGGACGTAGAGCTCGTCGAAGACCTTGGGGTGCTCCTTCAGCGCGTCGGCGAAGGTGCTGCCCTGCTCCACCTTGCCCTTGATGGCCACCAGCACCTTCTTGAAGGCCGGGTTGTCCATCTGGCTGGCCAGGATGTCGAGGCACTGCACCAGCGGAAGGCCGGCGTCGATCATCGTGGCGAACTGACGGGTGAAGATAAGGATGTCCTTACCCTCGACACCGCCCAGGCCGGGGATGACGATGTCCCCGTCCAGCATGCCCTTCCTGCGGACCTTGACGGGGTTCAGGCCGAGGGACTTGAGGCGCGCGTTGACGGCCTCGACGTCCATCGCCTCCATCTCACCCTTTTTTGACTCCCCGCTCTTGGTCTTCGCCTCCCAGAGGAACTGGGCGGTGGCCTTCTTGGGAGTTGATGCCGACTTCACTGCTGGGGCTGCCATGAGCTGGACCTCCGCGGGTGCCGCGCCACTCTAACCGCTGATCTCAGAATCCCGGAACTAACGACCACCCGCTCCCCCGCCTGGCCGCTGCTGCGGCATCCCGGGCAGGTTCCCACCGCCCGTGGCCAGGATGTTGCGCAACTCCTCCGGGTCGCTAGAGCGTCCGAAGGCCTCGTCCTGGGTGATGAGCCGCCGCAGCAGCAGCGCCGCCAGGGCCTGGTTGAAGGTCTGCATGCCGAACTTCGCCTGGCCGACCTGCATGGACGAGTAGATCTGGTGGACCTTGTCCTCACGGATGAGGTTCCGGATTGCGGGGTTGGGCACCATCACCTCCAGCGCGAGGATGCGGCCGGGGCCGCCCGCCTTCGCCACCAGGGCCTGGCTCATCACGCCCTCCAACACGAAGGAGAGCTGCGCGCGGACCTGCGGCTGCTGGTACGGCGGGAACACGTCCAGCACGCGGTTGATGGTCTGCACCGCGCTATTGGTATGTAGCGTCGCGTAGCAGATGTGACCCGTCTCCGCGATGGTGAGCGCCGCTTCAATCGTCTCCAGGTCGCGGAGCTCACCGACGAGCACCACGTCCGGGTCCTGGCGGAGGATGTACTTGAGGGCCGTCTTGAAGTTCCGCGTGTCCGCGCCCACCTCGCGTTGATTCACGAGGCAGTTCTTGTGCGGGTGCAGATACTCGATGGGGTCCTCGATGGTCATGATGTGCTCATGACGCTCGGTGTTGATCTTGTCGATCATCGAGGCCAGCGTGGTGGACTTGCCCGAGCCCGTGGGCCCCGTCACCAGGATGAGCCCGCGCGGCTTCTTCACCAGCTCCGCCACGACGGGCGGCAGGCCCAGCTCCTGGAACGTCAAAATCTTGAAGGGAATGGTCCGGAACGCCGCCGCGACCGCGCCACGCTGCATGAAGATGTTGGCGCGGAAGCGGGACAGGCCCTTCACGCCGAAGGACAAGTCGAGCTCGTTGTCCTCCTCGAACTTGTGCTTCTGGGCGTCCGTGAGGATGGAGTAGCAGAGCTGCTTCGTCTCCACCGGGGTCAGCGGCGCCGTCTTCAAGGGAACGAGCTCGCCGTCGACGCGAAGCTGCGGCGGAGAGCCGGTGGTGACGTGGAGGTCGGAAGCGCCCTTCTCGACCATCGCCTTGAGGAGCTGGTGCAGGTTGGCCACGGGGGGATGTCCTTCGGGGGGAGTGCGGTGGGGGGAGGTTGACTAGAAGCGGTCCGGGGCGGTGTTGCCCACCACCTCTTCCAACGTGGTGGCGCCGTCCATCATCTTGCGAAGACCGCTCATGCGCAGGCTGCTCATGCCCAGGCGGATGGCCTCCTGCTTCAGCTCCGCGGCGGACGCGCCGTTGATGACCAGCTCCTTGAGGCCGTCCCAGAAGGGCATGACCTCGTAGATGGCCACGCGGCCGCGGTAGCCACGGTCGTTGCAGTCGCGGCAGCCGACCTTCTCGTACATCGTGAAGGTGCCAATCTTGTCCGGCGGCACACCGGCGTCGATGAGCGCCTGCTCGTCCACGTTCTCCGCCGGCTTCTTGCACGCCGGGCACAGGCGGCGCGCCAGACGCTGGGCCAGGATGAGGTTCAGCGAGGCCGTCACGAGGAAGGGCTCGATGCCCATGTTGAGCAGACGGCTCACCGTGCCCGGGGCATCGTTGGTGTGCAGCGTGGAGAGCACCAGGTGGCCCGTGAGCGCCGCCTTGACGCCGATTTCCGCCGTCTCGAAGTCACGGATCTCACCAATCATGATGATGTCCGGGTCCTGGCGGAGGAAGGAGCGCAGCGCCGCGGCGAAGTTCAGGCCGATGTCGTCATGCATCTGCACCTGGTTGATGCCGGCGAAGTTGAACTCGACCGGGTCTTCCGCCGTGGAGATGTTGGTGTCCACGCCGTTGAGGCTGGAGAGCGCCGAGTACAGCGTCGTCGTCTTGCCGGAGCCCGTGGGACCCGTCACCAGCACCATGCCGTAGGGACGGTCGATGGCTTCCTTGAACCAGGCCAGCGGCTGCGCGTCGAAGCCCAGCTTCGTCATGTCGAGTTGGAGGTTGCTCTTGTCGAGCAGACGCATCACGACCTTCTCGCCGAAGAGCGTGGGACACACGCTCACGCGGAAGTCCATCTCCTTGCCGCCGCCCATCTTGATCTTGATGCGGCCGTCCTGCGGCAGGCGCCGCTCGGAGATGTCCAGCGACGCCATGATCTTCAAACGCGACGTAATCGCGTTGCGCAGCTTCATCGGCGGGCGCATCACCTCGTACATCACGCCGTCGATGCGGAAGCGGACGCGGAAGTCCTTCTCGTACGGCTCGACGTGGATATCGGACGCGCGCTTCTTGATGGCGTCCATGAGGATGAGGTTCACCAGCTTGACCACGGGCGCGTCGTCCGCGGCCCGGGCCATCTCATCGATGTTCTCCGCCTCTTCCTTGGTGACCTCGATGTCGTCAGCGACGTCGCCGACGATGTCCTCCAGGGACGGGCCCTTCTCCGCGTAGTAGCGCTCGATGGCCTCGCGGATGGAGACCTCGGAGGCGACCACCGTCTCGATGTTGTAGCCGGTGAGGAACTTCAGGTCGTCCACGGCGAAGATGTTGGACGGGTCGCACATGGCCACGATGAGCGACGGGCCCGCGCGGTTGACGGGCACCACCAGGTGCTTCTCCGCCACTTCCTTCGGCACCAGCTTGATGATGTCCGGCTCGACGTCGAAGTCCTTCAGGTTGATGGCCGGCACGCCGTACTGCTTGGAGAGGAAGTCGGTCAGCTTCGACTCCTCGATGGCGCCCGTCTTGACGAGCGCGGTGCCGATGCGCGTGCCGTTCTTCTGCTGCTCTTCCTGGGCCTTGCGCAGCTGCTGCACGGAGATGAGGTTCTCGCGAACCAGCAGTTCACCGAGTCGACCGGACATTCGTTGATGCCTCTTCCTGAAGAAGAAAGAAGCGGGCGGGGGCCCGCCTCCGAGCTCAAAGACGTGGGAGCGGTGCCCGGGTGATCCACACCCCATGGCACGGTTCCTGATAGCGAATTAGAGGGGAGCCGCGCGCGCGCGTCAAGGCGCCCTCGCCTGCTCCCCTGCTGTCACAAGCCGTTGAACGGACACGGAAAAATTGCTCAGCCATCCGCCCGTGCAATCACGGCCCGCGCGGCCTCCACGTCGCGCTTGATCTGCCCCGTCAGCTCGGCCACCGAGCCGAAGCGCTGCTCAGGGCGCAGGCGTTCGAGGAACTGCACGCGTAGCTCCTTGCCGTACAAGTCGCCAGCGAAGTCGAGCAGGTGCGCTTCGATCGTCACCTCCGTGCCGCCAAAGGTGGGCTTCACACCGATGTTCGCCGCACCGCCATGCCAGGTGCCTTTTGACTCGCCCGGCAGGTGGACGCGGATGGCATAGACGCCCGGTGCGGGGCGCAGCTCGTTCTGAGTGTCCACGTTCGCGGTTGGGAAGCCGATGCCCCTCCCCCGCCCCGCACCCGACACCACTGTGCCGTCCAGGTCGAAGGGCCGCCCCAGCAGCCGGCGCGCCGCGGACACCCGCCCCTCCAGGATGTACTCACGCACCCGCGAGGACGACGCCACCACGCCATCCACCGTGACGGGTGGCACCACGTGCACCGTGGCGCCGCGCCGCGCCGCCGCCTCGTGCAAGGTCTCCACGGTGCCCTTGCGTGCCGAGCCATAGGTGAAGTCACTGCCCACCACGACATGCGCCACGCCGAGCGCGTCGAAGAGCGCGGCCTCGAAGTCCGCGGGCGGCGTGCGCGCGTACTCGCGCGAGAAGGGCTGCACCACAGCCGCGTCCAGGCCGCACTGCTCGAACAACTCCAGCTTGCGCGGCAGCAGGGTGATGAGCTTCGGCGCCAGCTCCGGCTGGAGCACCTTTCCCGGGTGGGGATTGAAGGTGAAGGCGGCCGCCCGTCCGTGTCGGCGCGCCTCCGCGAAGAGGGCCTGGTGCCCCACGTGAACACCGTCGAAGTTGCCCAGCGCCAGTGCCTGTCCTGCCAGCGCCCGGCCCGCGTCCGCCACCGCAGGGAAGACCTTCATGGGCTCCCGTATACTCCAGGCCCCCGCGTTTTTCCCTGGCCAAACCCTCCGCCACCATGGTTGGTGGCGCCCGCCCATGTCCCGTCCCCGCCTGCTGCCCGAGCCCGTCGGCCTCAAGTTCGTCACCCTGGAGACCCCGCCGGACTGGGATGCGGAGTTCGGCTTCAGCGGGCCGCTCGAGCTGGAAATCGGCTCCGGCGCCGGCGGACACGCCCTGGAGTACTGCCGCCGCAACCCCGGGGTGCGCTTCGTCGCCTTCGAGTGGCGCAAGAAGTACGCGCGAGACACCCAGGAGCGCGGCAACAAGGCCGGCCTGCGAAACCTGCGCGTCATCGAATCCGACGCGCGCTTCGTCGTGCCTCGCATCTTCGCGCCCAACTCGCTCGCCGCCATCCACCTCCAGTTCCCCGACCCCTGGTGGAAGCGCTCCCACGCCAAGCGCGCCGTGATTCAGCCCGCCTTCGCGGAACTCCTGTACGGCAAGCTCGCACCGGGCGGCCTCTTCGACATGCGCACCGACGTGCAGGACCGGGGCGTGACGATGCTCTCCATCCTGGAATCCGCTGGTTTCCAGAACCCCCTGGGTTCAGGTGTTTTCCATCCCTATGATCCGGAAGAAGTGCCCTCCACGCGCGAGCGCCGCTACCTGGCCAGCGGCGAGCCCGTGTACCGGGCGCGGCTAGTGAAGCCTGCCTGACGTCGGCACCCGGGGCATTCGCCGAGCCCCTTGATTCCCGGGTGCGGGCAGTAAGAATGGCGGACAACCCCGCACCGCGGGACGATTGCTCCGGGGGCGAGACATTCATGGCGGATGGCGAACGGAAGAGGACGCTGGAGGTCGCCCGCCGTGCATCCCCTGGAGGGGCCCTCAGTGGCCGCACGGTGCTCATCGTGGACGATGACCCGGCGCATGTCCGGCACGTGCGCGACGGCCTGGCCCCTCACGGCTACGTCTTCACCGAAGCCCATGACGGCGCCCAGGCGCTGTCCGCCATCCGCGAGTCGCGTCCCGACCTCATCCTCATGGACGTGGAGATGCCGGGGCTGGGCGGCGTGGAGGTGTGCCGCATCATCAAGGCGAATGGCGGCGAGGACGGCTTCGGCTTCATCCCGGTGATTCTCATGACGGCCCGGCAGGCGGCGGGCAAGGTGGAAGGGCTGGAGCTGGGGGCGGATGACTACCTGGTGAAGCCCTTCGACATGCTCGAGCTGTCGGCTCGCGTGAAGTCCATGCTGCGCTTGAAGGCGCTGCAGGACGCGCTGGTGGAGAAGAATCGCGAGCTGGACCGCGCCAACAAGGAGCTGGCGGCGCGGCGCGAGGAGCTGCTGGCGCTCACCCGCACGGATGCGCTCACCGGGCTGGCCAACCGGCGTGCCTTCGAGGAGCGGCTGCACGAGGAGTTCGCCCGCTCGCGGCGCTACGGCGCTCCCCTGTCCCTGGTGATGCTGGATATCGACCACTTCAAGCGCATCAACGACAGCTTCGGACACCCCTTCGGAGACCACGTGCTGAAGGCCGTGGCCCAGACGGCGCGGGCGCGGCTGCGGGAGGTGGACCTGCTGGCGCGCTACGGCGGCGAGGAGTTCATCGCCCTGCTCCCGGAGACGGGCCCCGCGGACGCGCTCCGGGTCTGCGAGCGGGTGCGTGACGCCATCGCCGGCTTGGAGTTGGAGCATGTAGGGGGCGGTGGCAAGTCGCAGTGCGTACGGCTGACCGCGTCATTGGGCGTGGCCACGGTGCCGTCGAGCGACCTCCCGAGCGCGGAGGCCCTGCTGCGGGCCGCCGACACCAGCCTCTATGCGGCCAAGGGGGCAGGCCGCAATCGCGTCCATCAGCACGCCGCGTGACATGTCCGAACCTCGGGCTTTCCCCCGGCGGCGCTTTGACCTAAACCCCTGTCCTCATGCGTCTCTCCGCGACGATGCCCTGGCTGGTAGCGCTGGTCCTGCTGGGCCTGGCTGGCTGCAACCGGCCTCGCTTCGGCACCCCGCAGGACGCCTACACGTCCTTCCATCGGCTGGTGAAGCGAGGGGAGTTGCAGCAGGCATGGGGCGCGCTGTCCAAGCCCACCCAGGACGCGCTGGCCAGGCGGGCCCTGGTGGTGGGTGAGGCCTCCGGGGGTGAGGAAAAACCGGAGCCCATGGCCCTCTTCTTCGCGAATGTCCCTCCGCCTCCGGATGTTACGGAGGTCTCGCTGGTCCGGGAGGAGGGAGACGTCGCGACAGTGCTCGTGCGCGCGGGAGGCAACTCCCATGAGGTCCGGATGGTCCGTGAGCCGTCCGGGTGGAAGGTCGACCTTTCAGCACCCCTCCAGCCGTGAAGCCGGGCATGCCCGGAAAACTCGCATCAGGTAACGTACGACTGTGAACGACAGGAAGACACGGCGGGTGATTCCCGCGGTCGAAGTCATCCGGCGCCCGGCGACGACGCCCGGCACTGGCGCTCCGACCCCGACTTCGGCGCCCACGCCGCGCCCCACGCC
>JBKGHI010000091.1:0-29321 GCA_046520405.1 Myxococcus sp. 1LA | reverse complement strand
AAACTACCCACCAGACAGTGTCCCAATCCCGGCTGACGGGACATGGTTAGACACCGGTGCTGCGCTTCGGGGGCACCGAGCGGCGCGCCCCCTTCCAGGCCGAGCGCGTGCTGCCGCTGGCCTGGGTGCCGCCGCTGGACGGCGACTAGCGCGGGCTTCAGTTCTTCGCGGAGACCTGCTCCTCGCGGCCCTGCTCACGCGCCGTCCCGTCGCGGACGTCCGGGGACTTGCCGTCCTTGGTGAGGCCGGACTTCACGCGCGACATGCGCACCCGGTCGATGCGGGGGCCTTCCTTGGACGCCACGACGAACTGCCAGCCGCTGTAGGCGAAGCGCTCGCCCACGTCGGGCAGGTGGCCCGCCATGGAGGAGAGGAAGCCGCCCAGCGTGTCGAAGTCGCCCTCGGGCAGGGGGAAGCCGAACGTCTGGGTGAAGGCGTCCACCTCCAGCGCGGCGTCCACCAGGAAGCTGCCGTCGGCCAGCTTCTCCACCTGCTTCTCCTCCACCTCGAACTCGTCGCCGATGTCGCCGACGATTTCGCGGAGGATGTCCTCCAGCGTCACCACGCCCATGAAGCCGCCGTACTCGTCGACGACGATGGCCATGTGAATCTTCTGCTTCTGCATGTCCCGCAGCAGGTCGCCAATGGGCTTCATCCACGGCACGAAGTGCGCGGGGCGGATGATGTCCTGCAGGACGATGAGCTCGGGGTGCTGGAGCAGGGGGATGATGTCGCGCGCGTGCAGCACGCCGATGACGTGGTCCACGTCGTCCCGGTACACGGGGATGCGTGAGTGGTTCTCCTCGGCGAGCAGGCGCAGCAGCTCGTCCGTGGAGACGGTGATGTCCACCGTCACGACCTCCGTGCGCGGCACCATGACGTCGCGGCAGCGCTTGTCGGACAGCTCGAAGATGGAGCGGATGAGCTGCGGGGCGCTCTTGTCGACCTCGTTCTTCGCCGCCTGGGCGGCCAGCAGCTTCTCCAGCTCCTCCAGCGGCGGGGGCGGCGGCTCGAAGCGCAGCGTGCGGCCAAAAGTGCGCGCCATCAGGTTGAGCAACGCCATGGCCACGCGCATGGGCGGGTAGAGCACCGTCACCAGCAGCGACGTGAAGCCCGACAGCCGCAGCGCCCAGCGCTCCGGGTTGCCGTTGGCGAGCCCGCGCATGGTGACTTCCATCAGCGTGGCCAGCACGCCCACCAGCAGCGCGCCCGCCGCGACGGTGGCCACCGGCAGCCAGGCGGATTCGCCGTAGCGGCTGAAGTCCAGCATGCGCGGCGGGACGAAGGCGCCAATGGCCGCGGCCTGGAAGCCGCTGAGCACCATGCCCAGGCGCAGCGCCGTGGCCACGGGCTCGCGGTCCGTCTTGTGGCGGAGCACCCGGCGGTCGCGCGACCCGGTTGCGAGTCCGCCAGTTCCTGTGCGCGCAGGTCGGACACGCCGTACAGCGCGGACTCCGATGCGGCGACAAGTGCCCTGACGAAACTCAGCGCCAGGCAGGCGACCCAGAGGGTCCAGGTAGGCATAGAGCCCCGTTCTTATCCCGTGCTAAGGGTCCACACCACTGCGCTGGAGCCCTGATGTCCGCTCGCATGTACGCCGTTGGAGCACTCCTGGCCCTGCTCGTTCCGGCGCTCGCCGGTGCGTGGCCGGTGGACCTGTCCGTTCCCTTGGAGCCCGGGAAGGAGCGCTTTCACAAGCTCGACACCGTGGACTGGGTCCAGGTGGCGGATGCCTCCGTGGCGGAGGCGGAGCTGCTCCCCGGGAGCAATGAGCTGTTGCTCACTGGCCAGAAGGAAGGGCGGACGCTGCTCCTCCTGTACGCGGGGGGCCGCTTCGCCGTGTGGCGCCTCACCGTGGGGTCGCCGCCTCCGGAGGACCCCGCACCCCGGCTCGCCGCGGCCCGCAAGGCCTGTCCGGACCTGAGCGCCACCAGCGGTGCGGATCGCTCGCTGAGTGCTTCGGTGAAGGACTCCAAGTGCAGGTTGGCGTTGCTGGAGCTGCTGAAGACGGACGCGTTCATGGCCCGGGATTTGGAACTGACCTTCGACGTGGCCATCCTCCAGGAGCAACTGGCGTCGGTGGGAGAAGGGCTCAAGCCGCTGGGGCTGGAGGCCAGCTACAGCGGCGCGGGCGTGGTGGTGTCGGGCTCGGCGTCTCCAGAGGTGCACCGCAAGGCGCTGTGGGAGCTGTTCCACCGCTCCGTGGGCCGGGTGCCGCTGAATGACCAGATTGAGGAAGTGAAGCCGCCCGAGCCCACCGACGCGGGCACTCCGGACGCGGCCACGCCGGCGGTGGCGCCAGCGCGCGAGATTCCGGTGGAGGTGCTTCCTCCTCCAACGAAGCCGCGCAAGCGCTGAAGGCCGCAGCGGCCTCGGGGCGGCGAAGGCGAACACGCTGATGGTCTCGCTGAGGCCACGGCTTCGTGGACGGTGCTGAGCGCGCGCCCTCCTGGTTTCTCAGGGCGTGGTGGCGCGCCGCTGCACCCGGGGGGGCTTTCAGCGTGCGCGGGCCTTCATGGTAGATGCTGGCGCAGAGGGGGCTGTTCATCGTTCTTCGTGCGCGAAGTGCCGTGAATGTGCGTGGCCCCGGCCCCGTCCAGACGTGGGCTTGATGTCAGGAGTGCTTGGAATGCATGGGGCTGACTCCGCGTCCTTCGAGAGGGTGTTGCAGTCGGCTGGCGCGCGGTGCTCTGCCCGCCTCCGTGAGGCTCCGGGAGCCCAGGATGCCGTGGCGCGCGCCGTTGCCCAGGCCGCGTCTCTCCAGGACGCCGCGCCCGAGCCCGAGGCCTTCGAGCGCCACCTGGGGACCCTGTTGTCGCGGGCGACGGACCCGATGCTCGCGCTGGAGCGACTGCATGCCCGGGACGTCGCGCTCGCGCTCGCCTGCGCGCGGGAGGTTCCGAAGGCGCGCGCGCTCCTGGAGACGGAGGTCTTCGCCAGGCTGCGCGTTCCCCTGTCGCGCATCCATCCCTCGCCGGTGTTCGTGGATGAGGTGCTGCAGGCGCTCCGGGCCAACCTTCTGATGCCGCGCGCGGAGGCCCCTTCACGGCTGCTCGGTTACGCGGGCGCGGGGCCGTTGCTGCACTGGGTGAGCATCTCCGGGACACGGCTCGCGCTGCGGATGCGAAAGGCGCTGGGCGAGGAGTCCTACGTCGAGGCGGAGGTGCTCGTCGCGCACCCGGCGCCGGGAGGCCTGGAGCTGGGCTTCGTCCGCGAGGAGGCCCGGGGGCACGTGCGCGCGGCCTTCGTCCGGGCGGTGGCTTCGCTGGACGACGACGACCGGGAGCTCTTGCGCCTGCACTTCGTCGAGCGCCTCTCCCTGGAGCGCATGGGCGCCCTGTTCGACCTGCACAAGTCCACGCTCTCACGGCGGCTCACCGCGGTGCAGACGCTGCTGGAGAAGCGGACGCGGCGCGCGCTCGCCGAGCGCCTGTCGCTGCCCGAGCCGGAGGTGGACAGCGTGATGCGCGCCATCCACGGGCGGTTGGACCTGAGCCTCTCCGGGCTGCTGGAGGGGCGTGAATGAACTGCCCGGACGAAAACGCGCTCTCGGGGTACGCGAACGGCGCGTTGGAGCCCGACGGCATGACGACGGTGCGCCAGCATGTCTCCGGCTGCTCGGAGTGCCGGAGCGTGCTCGCCGCGCTGGGCGGGCTGGAGACACCGCCGCCGCTGGTGGACACGGGGCTGCTCGTCTCCGGCGCGCGCGTGGGGCGGTACGAGGTGCTCGGGCTGCTCGGCGAAGGCGGCATGGGGCGCGTCCACGCGGCGTATGATCCGGAGCTGGACCGCCAGGTGGCGCTCAAGCTGCTGAACCTCGCCAGGTTGGGGGAGGACTCGCTGGCGCAGGCGCGGCAGCGGTTGGAGCGCGAGGCCCGCACCATGGCCCGCCTGTCGCATCCCCATGTCGCCCGGCTGCATGACGTGGGGGAGTTCCACGGGCAGCTCTACCTGGTGATGGAGCTCGTCGAGGGCGGCACGCTCCGGCGGTGGCTGGCGGAGAAGCCTCGCACGCGCCGGGAAGTCCTCGCGCGCTTCATCCAGGCGGCGGATGGGCTCGCGGCCACGCATGCGCTGGGCATCACCCACCGCGACTTCAAACCCGACAACGTCCTGCTGACGCGCGACGGTCAGGTGCGCATCACGGACTTCGGCCTGGCCAACGCCGCGGTGGGGTTGGGGGCTCCCCGGGAGGACGCGGCCATCGTCTCCGGCGAGGCGCCGCTTACCGTCACCGGCGCGTTCATGGGGACGCCCGCCTACGGCGCACCGGAGCAGCTCCGCGGAGGGCGAGGCGATGCCCGTTCGGACCAGTTCGCCTTCTGCGTCGCGCTCTACGAGGCGCTCAACGGCCAGCGGCCCTTCGCGGGCGCCACGCGCGAGGAGCTGCTGGCGTCCATGGAGCGCCAGGAGGTGCGCCCGGAGAAGCGGGACGTGCCCTCGTGGCTCAAGGCCGTGGTGCGGCGGGGCCTCTCCGTGGACCCGTCGCGGCGCTTCGAGTCCATGCAGGTGCTGCGGGCCCGTCTCTCGCGGGAGGTGGGGGCCTGGAAGCGCAGCGCCGTCACGGCGGTGCTCGCGGGCGGCCTGGTGGGCCTGGGGTTCCTCGTGCTGGGTCCATCGGCGACGACGCCGAGCGAGACGTGCCAGGGCAGTGAGCGGCACCTCGCGGGCATCTGGGATGCGCCCATGCGCGAGTCCACGCGTCAGGCCTTCTTGAGGTCGGGAGACTCCGCGGCCGAGGCCTCGTTCCAGGCCGTGGCCTCCACGCTAGAGCAGTGGACGCAGGACTGGACGCGCGCGCATCAGTCCGCGTGCGAGGCCACGCGCGTCTTCGGCGAACAGTCAGAGGCGGCGCTGGGGCTTCGGATGACGTGCCTGGACCAGCGCCTGGGTGAGCTGTCTCGGCTGACGGTGGCGCTGCAAAGCGCGGACGCGCGGACGGTGGAGCAGGGCTTCAAGCTGGGGGCCTCGCTGGCGGGCGTGGGCCCCTGCGCGGACGTGCGGACGTTGCAGGAGGCCGTGTCTCCGCCGGAGGACCCGAAGGCGCGCGCGGAGGTGGACGCGGTGCGCGTGGAGCTCGCGAAGGCGAACGCGGAGCGGCTCGCGGGGCACACCCCCGAGGCGCTGCGAATCGCGCTTGCCGCCCGGGAGCGCGCGCTCGCCACCCACCATCGGCCACTGGAAGCCGAGGCGCATCATCTCTGCGCGCGATTGCAGGAGGACGCGGGGGCATTCGAGGACGCGCGCGAGTCCCTGGTCCGGGGCTCTCTGGCGGCCGAGGCAGGGCGGCATCTGGGCGTGCTCGCGCGGGTGCTGCACTTCCAGGCCTGGTTGCATGGGTACAGCCTGGGACGGCCCCAGGAGGCGTGGCCCTTCCTCCATCGCGCCCGGGCCGTGGCGGAGACGCTGCGAGACCCCGAACTGGACACCCTGCTGGACCAAGTGCAGGCGGAGCTCCTGGAGCAGGAGGGCCGCTTCTCGGAAGCCGAGTCGCTGCTCCGTGCCTTGCTGGAAACCGCCAGCGCCCGGGGCCAGACATTCACCCGCGCGGAGCTGAACGGCCGGCTGGGATTGCTGGCCCGGCAACAGGGGCGGTTGTTGGAGGCGAAGCGCTGGCAGGAGGAAGCGCTGCGCGTCCATGAGACGCACTTCGGGCTGGCGCACCGGGACACGGGACGGGCCCTGTCGAACCTGGGGGGCACGCTGGCCCTCTTGGGAGAGCTATCGAGCGCCGAGGCCGTCCTCAAGCGGGCGCTGGGCATTCTTCGCCAGACGCTGGGGGCGGAGAACCTGTCGGTGGCCCGGACCTTGTCCAACCTGACCCTCGTCTACGTTGAGTGGGGGCACGGGGCCCAGGCGCGGGAGACCGCGGAGGAGAGCTGGGCCGTGGCGCTCAAGAGCGTGGCCGCCGACAGCCCGGTGTTGATTGGGGTGAAGTCGAATCGGCTGGGGGTGCTGGGCGAGCAGGGCGAGCGTTTGCCGGAGCTGGAGTATGCCCGAGGACTCCTGGCGCATCGCGAGCGTGCCTATGGCGCCACCCACCCGGAGGTGGCGCTGGATGCGCACGAGGTGGGCCGGCTGCTGCGTCTCCTGGGACGTGCCGGCGAGGCGCGCGACTTCCACACGCGCGGTGTCTCGCTCCAGCGCCCCCTGGCCGACAAGGGGGCGCTGGATGGCACGTCGCTGCGCTACCTGGCGGATGCCTTGCTCTTCCTGGGAAAGGCGGACGAGGCCCGGCGCCACGTGGAGCAGGCGCTCACGGTCATGGAGCGGGATTTGGGGCCTTCATCATCCGAGCGCATTGAAGCGTTGCTGGTGCTGGGTGACGTCCAGCTCGCGCGAGGCCAGCCGGCCGAGGCCCTGGTGCCGCTGCGGACCGCGCTGGAGGACCTCACGGCCCGGAAGGTGAGCTCCGCGCGTGTCCCCCGGGTGCGCCGCCGGCTCGCGCGGGCGCTCCGGCTGACGGGCGCCCAGGACTCGGCCTGCGAGGAAGCGCGCCGCGCCTGGGAGGAGCTGTCCGTGTGGAGCAAGGCCTACGTCCAGGAGACGGCGGAGGCTCGGGCCGAGCTGGCGCACTGTCGCGAATAGCGGCCGCTGTCATCCAGCGGCCGCCACCCTGGCGCCTAGCGGACGGCGTCCAGGTACGCGCGATGGCTGTTGGAGAACTCGAAGTTCGTGAACGCGTCCCAGTTGATGGACCAGGTCATCAGGCCCTTGAAGCCGGGGTAGCCGGCGGGAGTGCGCAGCACGTAGGTCCCACCGAAGGACTGGCCCTTGATGAGGTAGTCGAGCGCCCTGTGCACGTTGGCCGGCGTCGTGTACCCGCCGCCCGCCGCCTGCGGTGACGAGGGCAGGCCGATGAGCACCTGGTCCGGTCGCAGCCCCGGGAACATCGCCTGGGGATTGCCGCCGACGGGGAAGCCCAGGAGCATCATCTCCGCCATGGCCACGTGGAAGTCGGGCGTGCTCTGCGCGTAGGCCCGGCCGTCCAGCGCCATGACGGTGCCGGTGTTGTAGTGCTGCACGTGCAGGTACGTCAGCCTGTCTCGCAGCGCGTAGATGACCGGCAGGTACGCGCCCCAGGGGCCGCCGTACGCGGACATGCCGCCTTGGACGTAGGCCGTCTCGGGCGCCATGGTGAGGATGAAGCCCGGGCCGTTCTGGTTGAGGAGCTGGCGCGTGGCCTGGATGACGTTGGTGATTCGCGGCGTGGTGGGGTTGCGGAAGTCGGTGTCGCCGCCGTTGAGCGACAGCGAGCTGCCCTCCAGGTCCAAATCCAGCCCGTCGAAGCCATAGGTGTCGATGAGGGCCTGCATGGTGGTGACGAAGTCCTGCCGCGCGGTGGCGTCATCCAGGTGGACGGTGCCGTTGGCTCCGCCAATGGAGATGAGCACCTTGCGGCCCTGGCTCTTGAGCAGGGCGATGTCCGCCTTGAAGTCCGCGACGCTCGAGTTGTACGGCGTGAAGGCCATGCGGCCGGAGCCCGGGCCCCCCACGGGTTCGGCGAAGGCGACCTGGATGACGTTGAACTTTGGGGAGACGTCCCGCAGCCGGATGTTCGTCGAGCCGTTGTCGAAGTTGTGCCAGTAGCCCACGATGATTTTGTTCCCCGCGGGCGGCGTCCCCGTCGTCGTCGCGGAGACGCTGTTGCTCGCCGCCGAGCGGTTGTCCGCGGCATCCCGCGCCTTCACGGTGAAGGTGTAGGTCGTGTTCGCCGCCAGGCCCGTCACCGTGACGCTGGTCGCGCCCGTGGTGGTCGCGGACGCACTGTTGCCGCCGTTGACGAAGACTTCGTAACCGGTGACGCCCACGTTGTCGGTGGACGCGGTCCAGGCCAGTGACACGCTGCTGTTGCTCACGCTGGTGGAGCGCAGGGCGCCGGGCGTGGAGGGCGGGACGGTGTCGGGCGCGGGGCGCGGCGCGGTCGTCACGCTGTGCGCGTTGCTCGCCGCCGAGCGGTTGCCCGCGGCGTCCCGTGCCCTCACGGTGAAGGTGTACGTGGTGTTCTCCTGGAGGCCCGTCACCGTGACGGTGGTGGCACCCGTCGTCGTCGCGGAAGGGGACGTGCCCGCGTTGGTGAAGACCTCGTAGCCCGTGACGCCCACGTTGTCGGTGGCGGCGCCCCAGGACAGCGACACGCTCGCGTGCGTCTTCGCGGTGGAGGTGAGCGAAGGCGGCGCGGAGGGCGCCTGCGTGTCCGGAGGGGGATTTCCGGTCCGCTCCAGCCAGAGCGCGGGCGTGTTGGGCGGCTCCCAGCCCACGAGGGAGCGATGCGACTGGCGACAGTCGTAGCCCTTGCCTCCATGGGAGACGATGTCGCCCACGGTGTATGCGGTGTCGGCGCCCACGCGCCCCGGTCCGCCGCCAGCACGTGCGCGGGGAGCAGGACGCTGAGCAGCGTGGTGAGGACCACCAGGGCGACGAGCCCCGCCCGGTGGAGGTGTCCTGGAAACGACATGAGACGGCCTTTCGGCTGAGGGGATTGGCGGGCCCGGAGGCACCGCCCCTCAGAGAGCGGCGTGGTCTATTTTTCGGGTCAAACTCGGTTTGCTGGTTTCGGAGGCCTTGGCGTGTCGCGGGCTTGCGGTATGACGGGAGGCTCTCGTCCTTCGCCGCGGCGCGTGTGCCGGTCGCGGCCGCTTCCCTTGGAGGAGCCCGATGCATCTGGTGGTCCGGTTGACGACGCAGGCCCTGGTTTGGAGCCTGACGCTGCTGCCCCTGGCGGCGTCCGCGCAGTTCGACGACGTGGATTCCTTTCCGTCCGCGGAGCCTGAGCGGGGCTGCCCGAAACGCCCGGACATCGTGCCCTTCACGGCGCGCAACATGGTGGGGCTCTCGGGCTCCGGTTGGTTGGCGCACCAGGCCGTCATCCCGGAAGCGAAGGACCGCTACTTCTCGGAGGCCGAGCGCGACCGCTCCGGCGTGAAGCTGGTGCCGCCGGAGGACGACGTCCGCAAGCTGGGTGCGCCGGACCCGGCCGTGCCGCTGTGGGTGTTCGGCAAGGCGGACGCGGCGCCGTGCCGCGCGGTGCCCGTGGTGTGGTGGGCGGTGCGCATGGGCACGGACGCGGACCGCAAGACGTACCTCATGTCGGAAATGCAGGTGGAGTGTGACGTGCTGCCGCCAGGGCGCTTGTCGGGCACGCCGGTCGCGCTGCGCCAGAAGGACGCGCCCACGGGCTGCAAGCTGCGCCGCGCCGATGACAACTCCAACAGCGCGGAGGGCCGGGGGCTGCCGATGGAGCTGGCGGACGTGATTCCGGCGCGCTCCTGCGAGGCGCCGGAGTGCGAGCACAAGTGGGAGATTTTCAGCAGCCGGTGGGACGACGGCAGCGCCGTGTTCGACATCGCTGCGTCGTGGATGAAGCGCGATGGGAAGAAGGACCCGTGTGAGTGGGCCACGGAGGACTACACCACGCTGCTGCTGCGGCCCGCCGGGGCGCTGGCGCCGGTGCCGCTGCGCGCCGGCGGTGCCTTCTTCGGCGCGCTCTACGACGGCACCGGGCTGCGCACCGTGCTCAGCCGCAATCTGGGGACGCTCAACGTCCACGACGCCGCGAAGCCCAAGGCGGCGCCGAAGACGGTGCGTTACGGCAGCCCCACGGAGGAGGAGCTGGCGAACGCGAAGCGGACGTTGTCGCCGTGCAAGAAGTGAGGGGCGTCGGGGTTGAGTCCCCGGCGCGAACCGGGAGATGATCTCCGCTCCCGCGCCCTGGAGAGGGGAGCCATGGCCAATACGGTCGGTGTCAACAAGATGTCCGTGGTGACAAAGGACTCCAACGGTGTCTCCGTGGCGTTTCCAGACGTCTGCAAGACGCCCAGCCCGGCGGGCCCCATCCCCCTGCCGTACCCGAACGTGGCGCGCTCCGCCGACACCGCCCAGGGCAGCAAGACGGTGACGGTGGAGGGGAATCCCTTGTGCGTGAAGGACTCCAACTTCAGCACCAGCACGGGGGATGAGGCTGGGACGGCGGGGGGCGGTGTCGTCTCTGGCAAGACGAAGGGCAAGGCCGATTTCGTCAACTTCTCCTTCGATGTCCAGGTCGAGGGGAAGAACGTGGCGCGGGCCCTGGATTTGATGCTGCACAACGACAAGAACACGCCTCCATTCCCGCTGATGCAGCCGCCGGTGGTGGCGGTCGGCCAGGGCTCGGGCAAGTGCAACTGCCTGGTCTGTGAAAAAGAGCTGTAACGCGACGGGGGGATGCCCATGGCCTCACACGAACATGACGCCGGACGCACGCCTCCTCGGGCGGAGGAGCCCATCCACGGCACGCTCATTGGCCAGGTCGTCGGTCGGGGGCGAGGCGGCACGGTGCAGGTGGACTTCGAGGGCAACCGCCACGGGCCGCTGGAGGCCCGGCTCGCGCTCGCGGTGGATGAGCCCACGTTGCTTCGTGCCATCGAGGCGCGGCAGGAGGCGGTGCTCTGCTTCGAGCGGGGCTCGCCGTCGCGCCCCGTCGTCCTCGGTTTGCTGCAACCTCGCAGTGAGACGCCCCTGCTGGATGCCATGCTCGAAGCGCCCGAGGACGCGCGCCAGGATGGGGAGGTCGCCATTGTCGCCAACGGACAGCGAGTCCCCATCGAGGGGCTCCTGGACGGTGCTACCGATGAGCTTGAGCTTCGCTGTGGCAGGTCCAGTCTGGTCCTGCGGCGCAATGGCCAGATTCTGCTTCGAGGTGAGCACGTGCTCGTCGACGCGGGCCAGGTGCTGCGCCTTCGTGGCGGTAAGACGCAGATCAACTAGGCAGGGGCGTGTGACGTGATGAACCCATTGCCCCGGTACCTCGCGCTTCCCGTCTCCTGGGAGATGCTGGCGTCACACCTCGACGAGGCGGGATTCCTGTGGAGGCAGTGGCGGCGTGCCCTCGTGGCGCCGGACCATGTCCTCGACGAGGTGGCTCGGGTGGAGGCGCGACTCCTCGCCCATCTGGATGCGTTGGTGCTCGCGGGGCGCGGGGCGGCGACGAGGTTGCTCATGCCCGCCCTGGTCGAAACGGACGAGCCGGGGCGCGTGGAGTGCGCCGCGCTCGGGCTGCTGCTCCAGGAGGACGACCGAGAGGCGGCCGTGCGAAGCGTCCTCGAGGTGCTCCAGGCGGGGGAGGAGGGCCCGTGCGCGGCCATCCACGCCGCGCTTCTTTGTGCTCGCGGGCGAGGGTTGGAGTCCTGGCTGCGGCCCATGGTCGACGCTTCGCCGTCTCCTCGGGTGCTCTCGGCGCTCCTGGAGGTCCTGGGGGTGTGGCGCGTGGACCCCGGTCCCGCACTGGAGGCGTCGTTCTCACATGAGGCCACGCAGGTGCGGGCCGCCGCGTTTCGCTGTCTGCGCTCCTGGCCCGCCCGCCTGTCTGATTCCACGCTGGAGGTGGGCCTGCGCTCGTCTTCCGTCGAGGTCTCTGGCGCCGCGCTGGAGGCGGGGCTGTTGGCGGGAAGTCGGCTGGCGTGGTGGGAATGCCGCCGTCAGGTCCGGGAGGGCGGGCCGCACCGCCAGTTGGCGATGGGGGCCCTGGCCGTGGCGGGTGGGCCGGACGCCCAGAAGTTGCTGCTGGAGGGGTTGGGAGACGCCTCTCGCGGGGCGGAGACCTTGCGGGTGATCGGGCTGTTGGGGACCTTCGAGGCGGCGCGGGCCTGTCTGGAGGCGATGCGCGAGCCGTCGTGGGCGCCGCTGGCCGCGGAGGCGTTTTCTCTGGTGACCGGCATGGACGTCCCCGCGGTGGGGCCAGGGGAGGACGAGGGCAGCGTGGCGTACGAGCCGGAAGCAGACCTCCCGTTGCCCGAGGTGCCCCGGGTGGAGGAATGGTGGGTCGAGCGCGCGTCCCGGTTCAAGCCGGCGTCGCGCTACGTGCGGGGGCTGCCCCTGGGACAGGTGTCGTTGCTCGACGCGTTGCGAGATGGCTCGATGTATCGCCGCCGGTCATTGTGGTGGACCGTGGCCCTGCGGACCCGGGGCGCGCTGGGGTTGAGCGCGGGCGCGTGGACCCGGGTCCAGCGCGCGGAAGAGGATGCCGCGAGGCGCCTGCCGCCCGCGCGATTCGCCCAGTCGCTGGAGGGGGGCCTGGGTGCGTGGGGTGGGGCATGAAGGTGTTTGTCGAGGCCCTGGGCATGGCGTCCTGTCTGGGGCCGGTGATTCCCGCGTGCGCCGCGTTCCGGGCCAATCTGCTCCGCCCCTCGCCATCTCCCGACGTGGACGTCGCCCATCCCGGTGATGAGGTCCCCCGGCCCGTGAGCATCTGTGCCCTCCCGGCGGCGACGTTCGGTTTCTCGGGCGTCGGTCGGCTCGTGGCGCTGGCGTGCGAGGTGCTCAAGGATGTGGGCATCCGCGTGGACCTGCGGGCCCTCGGGCCGGAGACCGGCGTCTATCTGGCGCTGCCGGACCCGTGGGAGCGAGGTCTGGACCTGGGTGAACCGGACGCCACGGCGGCGTTGCGAGTGGAGGCGCTGGGGCGCCGCGTGCTGGACACCAGCCAGCGGAACCTGGGCCTGGAGTGGTCCGGGCCCCGGCGCTTCTTTGGCGGTGGGCACGTGGCCTTCGCGAGGGCGCTGCACGCGGCCGAGGCGGCGCTGCGGAGCGGCGGGCTCCGTTCGTGCGTGGTGATGGGGGTGGACTGCCTGGTCGAAGCGCCCACGCTCCACGCGCTGGCGGATGAACGACGGTTGAAGACGCCGGAGCAGCCCGTGGGCTTGACGCCCGGGGAAGCGGGCGCGGCCTTGTTTCTGACCACCGAGGCGCTCGTGGAGCCTTCCAGGGGGGACACCCAGGTGGTGCTGCATGCGGTGCGGCTCGGGGACGAGCCGCACCCGCGGGGCGCTGACAGGCCCTCGGATGGACGGGCCCTGGCGGCGTGTGCGGAGGCGGCGCTCGCGGCCGCGGGGGCCCTCCGCGCCCGGCCGCTCCTGGTGAGCGACCACAACGGTGAGGAGGGGCGGGCGCGGGAGTGGGGGATGGTGCTGCTCCACCTGCGGACGATGGACGCCTCGCTGGAGGGACTTCAGGCCTGGTACCCCGCCATCGGCTTCGGCGACGTGGGCGCCGCGATGGGAGCGGTCAGCGCGTGTGTCGCGGTCAGGGGGCTGCAGCGCGGCTATGCGCCGTCCTCCGTGAGCCTCGTCTTCGCCAGCGCGGACGATTCCGGCCGAGCCGCCATCTTGGTAGGAACCACCCCTGAGCATCCGTCCGGAGGCGCCCCGCCATGACGATTGGTGACACGCGGCACAATCTCAATACGGAGCTGGCCCGCAGGCTCAATGGCATCTTCAAGCGCAACCTGGCTCGGAAGGACGCTGTCCGGACCGCGGCCAAGGAGGAGGCGAAGAAGAGCAAGAGCAAGAAGAAGAAGGCAGCGCCGCCTCCGGACGGGCACCTGGACCCCAACGCGCCGCTGAACGGGGTGCTGGCCAAGGGGGACAACTACGCTCGCCGCGGCTACACCTACCTCAAGGCCCAGGATGGCCGGGGGGTGTACCGCAACTTCGACCATGCGCACCTGAGCGAAATCCGGGACATGGTGAAGGAGCGGGCGGAGTTTCCTGGGGGCCCGAAGGAGAATTTCAACCCCACGTACACCCAGCAGTATCCGTACGCCTGGGAAGCCCACCACATGCTGCCGGGCTCGGCCTTCTACTACACGATGAAGGATGGCAAGCCGGCCTTCACCTACAAGCAACTGCGGCTGTTGTTGATGTCTGAATACAATATCAACCACGGGCACAACATCATCAATCTTCCCGCGGAGGACTGGGCCGTTCCGGTTCATTCACTCATCTGCCATCCGAGCGACCACGAGTCGTACACGATGCGGGTCATGGATGAGATGCGGAAGGTGTCCAACGATTTGCAGAAGCTGATTGATAGTGGAAAGCCGCACGGCAACTTGCCCGAACTCATCTTTGAAGAACTTAAAAAGCTGGAAATTCGGTTCTGGAACTTCATTGTCAAGCTTAGTGGCAAACTCGTTGAGGCGAAGGTCGCTGGTGTCCGATACGTAGGCCCTGGTTCAGAGCATGTTAGATACGCCAATAAAGATGGTGGAACGCACTATGAGTGGGGTAGCCTCTGGTAGGGAGAGACATGAGTAATTACTGGGTGTTGAGGCCGGAGTCTGCAGATGGTGCCATCATTGATGCCTTGCCCAAGGACAGTCCAACCAATTGGAAGTTTAGTACGGGCGAGTCTCTTGCTCGGAGTTTCCCTGCAGGGGGACAGGTGTCGTTCTCAGATCACTTTCCCGACCGGCGTAAGCTCTATGACTTCGTACGAAACACCATCGGCGTTCTACTTGTGTCGTCACGAGTGAGACAGGTGTTGGAGGGCCTCCAGGTCGAAAATGCAGAATTTCTTCCTGTCACCATGTGTGATCACCAGTGGAATCCAGTGGCTGATGGTTATGGCATCCTGAATGTCCTGGGCTCTCAAGACGCTATCGATATGGAGAAGTCGACCTACGATATCAGCGCGCTCTCTCAGGAAATTAGTCATGTCAGCAACCTGGTGCTGCAGGTAGGGAAGATCGATCCGAAGGCCAGTATTTTCCGTGCCCGAAACATGATGGAACTCATCCTCATCTCGGATCGGGTCAAGAGTGCCTTCGAGCAGGCAGGGTTGACGGGCTTCCGGGCTCATCCTGCCGAAGGCTTTGATGACATGTTCGCCTGAGAGTTCTTTGCGATGGACTGCTGGGTTCTCAAAGCCGAGTCGGCAGATGGTGGAATCATTGATGCGCTGCCCGAGGGTAGCCCTGCCAATTGGAAGTTCAGTCGGGGAGAATCGCTTGTGCGACAGTTCCCTGTCTGCGGGAAGGTGTCGTTTTCGGACCACTTTCCGGAACGACGCAAACTCTACGACTTCGTGAAGAACACAGTGGGTGTTTTGCTTGTGTCGTCACGAGTAAAACGGGTGTTGGAAGACCTGCATGTCGGCAATGTGGAGTTTCTTCCGGTTTCCATGTGTGACCATCAGTGGAATCCAGTCGCTGAAGGATATGAAATCCTCAATGTGCTGGGCTCTGAGGATGTTATTGACTTGGAGAAGTCAGATGTCGACATTGACCCAATAACGAAGAAGGAAGTGACCCGGGTTGGTAATCTTGTTTTGACTCAGGGAAAGATCGACCCGAAGGCCGACATCTTCCGCGCCCGGAACATGATGGAACTCATCCTGATTTCGGACCGGACCAAGCTGGCCTTCGAGCGGGCGGGGCTGACGGGCTTCCGCGCCCATCCCGCCGAAGGCTTCGACGACATGTTCGCCTGAAGTGAAGCAGGAGGAGGCAGCGTGGCAAATCTCTCGGCACTGCGGGAGGACTCCGGGCGGGCCATTGTTCAATTGATGCGTCAGGTCGAGCCCGCCGCGAGCCGGGAGCGCCTGGTGCGGACCGTGGACGAACTCTGCCTCCACTTCCACGTCGTGGCCGTGGCCACCCTGCTCGTGGATGGCAACCCGCAGGGCTTCTTCCTCAACCTGTGCCGAGCCGCCGAGAACTGGAGGCGGCTGCTGACGCATTGCCGGCTCAAGCAGTGGGCACTTCCAGCTTCGCGCTACATGGAGCCGCTGCTCGGTGCCGTCGCGGCGGGGCATTGGAGTCTGGCGCGACAGGTCGCGGAGCTCTCTGAAGCGCGCTGGCTCCCGGACGAGGAGTATCGCTCCGAGCACGCGCGCGCCCAGCTCTTCCAGGCGCTGGTCTCCCCCGGCACCCGGGACGCCGTCCTCCCGAGGGTGGAGGCGCTGGAGTCGCTGGAACTCGAGACGGAGTCGGACCGGGCTGCCTGTGCCCGCGCCCTGCTCGATGGCGACCCAGCGGCCTTCTCCGAGGCGTTCAGGCATGCGGTGCTCGTGCATGGCGAGGACATCGAGAAGCGCGCGAAGCTCTTCACGACCCCCGTGACACGCTTCGCGCCGAAGCGGGCCATCTGGCTGGAGGGGCTCGCCCTGCTCAGGCTCTCCGAGCGCGCGGACATCGCGAGCTTCGACGAGCACTTCCAGTACTGCCCGCCGCTGGCCCGCACGCCCATGACGTCACGGTACGCCGGCGACTGGGTCGTTTCTCTTGGTCCTTGAGCGCCGCGGTGCGTCCCGCCGAGGCGCTCCCCGCCGTGGGGCCTACAGCTCGCGCGACTGCTGGGCTTTCTCCTGTTTCGTGCGGACCGCGAGCTCCTGGGAGAGGTGGCGCTTCATCCACACGCCCTGGTAGCGCAGCGTCAGGACGCGAAGCCCCGGCTCCTGGTTCCCGGTGAGCACCAGGTCGGTCTCGGGGGCCTTCCAGGTGCTCTGCAGGATGTAGTCATTGGCCGCGAGGACCACGTCGTCCCGGGCACTGGCCTCTCTCCGCAAGGCGTAGGTGTCTACCGCCGAGGAGGAGCGCCGGCCCGAGCGCGCCACCTGGATGTCCTCCGCGATTGCCGAGAGGTTGTTGAGCATCTCGGTCATGGCGAGGCGGTTCTGCGCGGTGAGCTCCGAGTCCAGCCGGTCAACGGGCTTGCCGTACTTCATGGTGAGCAGCTCGGCCATCTCGTTGAAGTTGCCGCGGACGGCGCCAGGGGACCGGATGTGCAGGACGACCTCGGCGAGCTGCCCCTGGGCGAACACATAGTCGATGAGCACGGGCCTGCCCGCGATGAAGCCCCGGTCCCGCAAGTCGCCCCACGCGTTGAAGTCGAAGGATTGAGGGGCCCGGGCCCGAACCTCTTCCCGTGTCATGCCCCACAGCGTGTTCTGGAACCCCGTCTTGCTGCGGAACACCTCCCGGGAAATCCGCCCGTGGGCCTCATTCGATTCTCGAATCGCCGCGCGGCGTTCGAGCAGCGCCTGATGCTTCGCGGAGGTTCCGCAGGCGGTGGTGAAGAGGCACAGCGGCAGCAAGAGGGAAGGGCTCCAGCGCATGGCATGCTCCTCGGGCATGGGGTGAGGCCGTGACGGCCCGCCGCGCTGGATATTCAAAAGCGTTCGCCGATTTTCGAAAGCGCCGGCCGCTCAGGAGCTGGCCGCCGTCCCTTCCGTCCACTTGCCGCGACGCGTGGGCTCCTTCAGGGCCTTGGCGAGCGCGGCGAGGAAGCGCTTGCGGGGCCAGTTCTCCGCGCCGAAGCGGGCCAGGTGTTCGGTCTCCACCTGACAGTCGACGAGTTGGAAGCCCCACTCCCGGAAGCGCTCCACCGCGGTGACGAAGGCCACCTTGGAGGCGTCCGGCGCCAGCGCGAACATGCTCTCACCAAAGAAGGCCGCGCCCAGGGACACGCCATACAGGCCGCCCTTCAGCTCGCCCTCCGCCCATGCCTCCACCGAGTGCGCGAAGCCCGCTTCATGGAGCGTGACGTAGGCCTCCATCATCTCATCGGTAATCCAGGTGCCCGTCTGCCCCGGGCGTGGGACGCGGCTGCACTCGGTGATGACGCGCCGGAAGGCCGTGTCGTAGCGCACCTCGTAGAGGCCTCGGGCCATCGTCTTGCGCAGCGACCGGCCCGCGTGGAGCGTGTCCGGTGTCAGCACGAAGCGCGGGTCCGGCGAGTGCCAGAGGATGGGGTCCCCCTCGCTGTACCAGGGGAAGATGCCGCGGGCGTACGCCGCCAGCAGCCGCTCCGGGCGCAAATCGCCCCCCACGGCGACGATGCCGCTCGTGTCGGCGCGCTCGGGGGGCGGGAAGAGCTCCGGGTGCTCGTCACTCAACAGATAGATGGGCACAGGCGTGCCACTCTACCGGGAGACGTTCAGCTTCACCTCGCCCGTGAGTGAATAGGGGACGCGCAGCAGCGGACCCGTCACCTCGCCCGTCACCCCGTAGGGCAAGAGCCCCTTCATGATGAGCGCCTTCACCTCCGGGCCCCAGGTGTCCTTCGTCACCGCCAGCTCCACCGGGTACACCCCCGTGGCGGAGGCATCCACCGTGTCCGCCTGCGCCAGCGTGCCGCTGTCCAGCGTCTTGCCGGCCACCGACGCCGTCCACGTCAGCCCCTCCAGCCGCAGCGGGAAGGGGTTGGGGTTGCGAACGCCAATGCGGAGGTTGAGCTGGACCTCCTCGTCGGAGTAGCGCGCCCCATCCAGCTCCTCCACCACCACCGTGGGCAGCCGGGGCATCCGCGTCGAGCGGCTGGCCGCGAAGGGAATCGTCTCCTCCTGGCCCCCCGAGCGCACCACGAGGGTGCCGCGCAGGGCCAGCAGCAGCGTGCCTTCCTGGGTGCTCAGCCGCGCCAGGTCCTCCGCGTTCTTCACGTAGGGCGCGCGCTCTTCAAAGGAGATGTCCGCGGGCGCGCCGGGTGTCAGCGCCACCCCCAGCTTCGCCGTGCCCGTCTTCACCACCTGACCGTCGGCGACGAGCTCGTAGTCGGCCCGCTCCACCACCCCCTCCCCGGAGCTGGTCACCTGGGCTTCGAAGCGCAGGGTGGCGTCGGTGAGCCCTTGGGACGCGACGACGGTCCGTTGGCTCGTCAGGGTGGAGGAACTGGAGGGCCGGGTCGGGGTGGCGGCACACCCCGCACAGAGGGACAGGACCACGGCCAGTCGGAACATGGGCGAGGGCAAGCGCATGACGCTAGACAATGTGTCCCCCCCAGGAAGTCGTCTCAAGGGCTTTTCCGCTAGACTGTCCACCACCCGTGGCCCGACGCCGCCCCAACTTCAACAAGACGCTCCGCTCCCTCATCCGGGACATCGCGGCGAAGATGCCGGAGTTCGCGCATGTGAAGGCGGGCCGCATCCTCGTGGTGGCCGGCGAGGCCCGCCGCGCCTCCCGGGGCACGGTGAAGCCCCTGTGCTTCCGGGGCGGGAAGAGCACGGACCGGACCGGGCGCCGCAAGCCCATCATCCGCATCCGGGGCAAGCGGATGCTGTACTGCATCACCCTGCGCCCGCTCTTCTTCCGGGGCTCCACCGCCCAGGCCCGGGTGGAGACGGTGATTCACGAGCTGTTCCACATGTCGCGCCGCTTCGACGGGACGCTGCACTCCGGCCGGCGCCATGACGTGCTCGGGCGCAACTTCTCCCGCAAGCTCAAGCCGCTGGTGCGCCGCTACCTCAAGCTGTGCCCCCCAGAGCTGCTGGCCGA
This sequence comes from Myxococcus sp. 1LA, assembly GCA_046520405.1. Lineage (GTDB taxonomy): Bacteria > Myxococcota > Myxococcia > Myxococcales > Myxococcaceae > Myxococcus. The sequence continues at coordinate 10,294 of JBKGHI010000091.1, read as the reverse complement.
CATGGCCCGCTCCGGCGAGGTGCGCATCCTTCAATGGCTGGAGCGGCCCGGTCCCGCCTACCTGCCCGGCGGCAACCGCCGCGTGCGGAAGGTCTACAGCGAGGACCAGCTCTACTCGGGGGTCGCCCGCATGGTGACGCCCAAGGTGCGTCTGGCCCGCGACACCTCCGCGCGCTCCAAGGTTCACTGAGCGAAAGGTTTCCGCACACCCCGGTTCTCATGGGGGCGGTTTTTTTGCCAATCGTTTGACTTTGAAAATCAGTATCAATATCGTCCTCGCCGTTTCGAGCCAGGAGCGGGGATGCGCGACGGTTGCCACGGTGAAGGCGGTGCCCAGGAGCTGCGCTGCATGTGCGGCAGCCTGTTGGCGCGGTTGGTGCCGGAGGGCGTGGAGCTGAAGTGCCGCCGCTGCCACCGGACGCAGGTGGTGCCCCTGGAGCGAACGCCGCCGGAAGGCGGTGGTGGTGCGCAGGTGAGCGGCTCCGGCCGCTGAAGCGCGAGTCGTTCCCGGGCCGCGCAGGCTCGGTGCAGTGAGGTCTTTTCCTGAGGCCCGAGGCCATTGAGCCCAGCGCCCTACAGGGCCTTCCGCGAAAGGCCCCCGGCCTTGCGCCGGAGGACGCAGCATGTCGTGGCGTGGGTGTTTGCTCTTCGTGGCCTGTTCCCTGCCGTGGACGGCGTGGGGCAGTGGCAGTGAAGCGCCTGCCAGTGAGGCGGCTTCCACCGAGGTGGCCTCGCCCGGCGCGCAGTCAGTCCCGGCGGATGCGGATCAGGTGGCCCCGGCCGATGCGCGGCAGGCGGCCTCGTCTGATGCGCAGCAGGCACCCCAGGTCGATGCGCAACAGGTGGCCCCGGCCGATGGGCAGGTCGCCCCGGCCGATGCGCAGCAGGCCCCCCAGGCCGATGCGCAACAGCTTGCCCCGGTGGATGTGCAGGCCGACGCGGCGCCGCTCGAAGCGGAGGAGGTCCGTGGCGCGCGGACGGTGGTGACGGCGTCGCGCTCGCCCGAGCGGCTCGAGGACTCGGCGGTGGCCACGGAGGTCATCACCCGCGCGGACATCCTGGCCAGCGGCGCGCGAGACGCGTCGGAGCTGCTCGCCGCACACCCCGGGCTTCAGGTGACGCAGACCTTCGCGGGCGCGACGGTGCAGCTCCAGGGCCTGGCGCCGGAGTACGTGCTGGTGCTGGTGGACGGTGAGCGCGTCGCGGGCCGCGTGGCCGGCAGCGTGGACCTCTCCCGGCTGTCCACCGAGGACATCGAGCAGGTGGAAATCGTGAAGGGCCCTTCGTCGGTCCTCTACGGCAGCGACGCGGTGGCCGGCGTGGTGAACCTCATCACCCGGCGGGCGCGCCGGCCGCTGGGCGCCGAGCTGCGCGCGTCCTACGGCAACATGCAGCGGTTGGAACTGGACGCCACGGGCGAGGCGAAGGGTGACAACTGGGGCCTGCGGCTGAGCGGCGGCCTGGCGCGGCGGGACGCGTACCACCTGGACCCGACGAGCATCGGCACCACGGGCAGCAGCCTGGATGGCATCGACGTGTCCGCGGGCGGCGACCTGCGCACCGGCGACAGCGCCACGGTGCAGGCCAACGCCACCTACGCCCGGCGCGTGCAGCGCGGCGTGGACGTGGGCGTGACGGGCGCCATCTTCGACCGTGCCGCCCGCGATGACTCGCTCTCCGCGCGGCTGTCGCCCCGCTGGACGCTGTCCAACGGCGCGACGCTGCGCGTGGACGGCGCGTATGCGTGGTTCAACCGGCGCTACTTGAGAGACCAGCGGCGCTCCAACGCGCTGGACACGGTGGAGGACACGCGAGAGCAGCAGGGCCGCCTGGGCGCGCAGCTCGACGCGAAGCTGGGCGAGTCCCATGCCTTCGTGGCCGGCGCGGAGTTCCTGGGCGAGTGGCTCCAGGCGGACCGGCTGGGAGAGGACGGCCGGGGCCAGCGTGGCCGCGTGTCGCTCTACGCGCAGGACAACTGGACGCTGGTGCCGCGCTTGAAGCTGACGCTGGTGCCGGGCGCGCGCGTGGACACGGACACGCAGTTCGGCACGGCGGTGACGCCGCGGCTGGCGGCGCGCATGGACCCCGCCACCTGGCTCACCCTGCGCGGCAGCTACGGCTGGGCGTTCCGGGCGCCGGGCTTCCAGGAGATGCTGCTCGACTTCGAGAACCCCACCGTGGGCTACATGGTGCGCGGCAACCCGGACCTGCGTCCGGAGCGCTCGCGCAGCTTCAACCTGTCGGTGGAGCTGAAGCCGGCGGACTCCTCGCTCCTGTGGGTGAGTGCCTTCCAGCACAACCTCCAGGACATGATTGGCGTCTCCACGGAGATGGTCGGGCCGCAGCAGATCTTCACCTACGTGAACATCGCGCGGGCGCGCGTGCGCGGCGGTGAGGTGGGCATCCGCCAGCAGCTCCCGGGCCGCATCTCCGCGGAGCTGGGCTACACACTCACCGACGGCCGCTCCGAGGAGACGGGACTGGCGCTGGAAGGACAGGCGCGTCACCGCCTCACGGCGCAGGCCACCTGGCGTCACCGGGTGACGGGCCTGGAGGCCTGGGTGCGCGGCGCGCTCGTGGGGCCTCGTCCCTTCTATCCGGACACGGACGGCGACGGCGTCGCCAATCCGTACAACGCGAAGACCTACGTCACCGTGGATGCCCGGCTGGGCTGGCGCATGCGCGAGGAGCTCCAGTTCTTCGTGCTGGGCACCAACCTGGCGAACGCGGGCAACCCCACCGACCTCCCGATTCCTCCTCGCGCCATCCAGGCCGGCATCTCCGCCCGGCTCTGACGCTTCCTGTTCCCCTCTCACCCACTCCTGAAAGGAGTCTCCATGTCCCGTTTCTCTCCCCGCTCTTCCTTCCTGGGCCGCGCCGCCGCCGCCCTGCTGCTGGCCGGCTCTCTGTCCGCCTGCGGTGATGACCTCGAGCTGCCGCCCGACGACACGCAGAACCCCGACCCGCAGAACCCCGGTGAGCAGGAGGAAGACGAGCCGGTGAACGGCACGCACACCACGCACGTGGCCAACGGCGACGGCTCGTACACCACCACCGTGAACGCGACGAGCAGCGCGGAGTGGATTGGCTTGGACCTGGATAACGGCACGCAGGTGAGCAAGGAGACGGACGCCGCCTGGGACGTGGCCTTCCAGCGTTTCAACATCCTCTCCCGGGGGGGCGTGAGCGGCAGCGGCAACGTGGCGGTGGCGGTGCTCACCGAGACGGACTTCGCGCAGGTGACGCAGGCGCCCGCGGATGGCTACATCGTGGATGCCGAGGACGGCGAGGACCGGGGCACGGACCCGGACAGCGCCTTCAACGTGGGCGACGGCTGGTACGCGTACGACTTGTCGACGCATGCCCTTTCGGCGCGCCGCAACGTTTATGTCGTTCGCTCGGACGAGGGCGCCAACTTCAAGATTGCGCTGCAGTCCTACTACGACGACGCGGGCACGCCCGGCATGTTGTCGTTCCGTTGGGCGAAGGTGCCCGCTCCCGCCTCCGCTGGAAGCGCCGTGGCGCAGCCGTCCCAGCACTGAATCCCTTCCCATCCCCAAGGTATTAGACATGAATCAGACCGCGAACTCTGATGTCGTCTCCGAGCCCGTCCGCCTGCGCCAGCGTTGGCAGGCGCTTCGTGACGAGCAACCTCGTACCCGTATCCGTGACGCCGCCGAGCAGTTGGGGGTGAGCGAAGCGCAGTTGCTCGCCACGGGCCTTGGCGAAACCGTTGTCCGGCTGGACCTCCGGCTGGACGCGCTGCTGCCCCGCATGGAGACCCTGGGCCGGGTGATGTCCCTCACCCGCAACGCGCACGCCGTGCACGAGAAGCGCGGCACGTGGCGGAACATCGAGCTGCACGGCAAGCAAGGGCTGGTGCTGGACGAGGAGATTGACCTGCGTCTGTTCTTCTCGCGCTGGACCTTCGGCTTCGCCATCCGCGAGCCGCACGGTGACGGCATCCGCCGCAGCCTCCAGTTCTTCGACGCGGCGGGCATGGCCATCCACAAGATTTATGTGGAGGAGGCCGGGCGCGAGGAGACGTTCGACACCCTGGTGAAGGAGTTCACCCACGCCGACCAGTCGCCGGTGCTCAGCATCGTCCCGGCCACGCCGGCCGCGGCGCCGCAGCCCGATAGCGCCATTGACGTGGAGGGCCTGCGCTCCGGCTGGCGCGGGCTCCAGGACACGCACGAGTTCTTCGCGCTGCTCAACCGCTTCAAGGTGGCGCGCACCCAGGCGCTCCGCCTGGCCGAGCCGGAGCTGGCCACCGCGGTGAAGACGGACGCGCTGACGTGGGTGCTGGAGAAGGTGTCCGCCGCGCAGATGCCCATCATGATTTTCGTGGGCAACCCCGGCTGCATCCAGATTCACACCGGCCCGGTGAAGAACGTGAAGGCCATGGGGCCGTGGATGAACGTGCTGGACGCGGAGTTCAACCTCCACGTCCGCGCGGACCACGTGCACTCGGCGTGGGTCGTCCGCAAGCCCACGCGGGACGGCGTCGTCACGTCGGTGGAGCTGTTCGACGAGGCCGGGGAGAACATCGGGCTCATCTTCGGCAAGCGGAAGCCCGGCGTGCCGGAGTCGCAGGAGTGGCGGGCGCTGGCCGAGGAGCTGGCCAAGACGCTGCCCGCGCGGGAGGTGGCGTGATGCGCCGCGCTTCTGGATTGTCGCTGGTCTTCATGGCCATGACGTCGCTCGCCCACGCGGCGGCGCCCGCCAAGCCGCGGACGGCGGCCGCGGCCAAGGCCCCGGTCAACGCGGCGAAGCTGGTCACCATTGGCCCCGCCATCACCGAGACGGTCTTCGCGCTGGGCGCGGGCGGCCAGGTGGTGGGCGTGGATGACACCAGCCTCGCGTTGGAGGTCGCCCGCAAGTCGCCGAAGGTGGGCTACCAGCGGGCGCTGTCGTCGGAGGCCATCATCGCGCTGGGGACGTCGCGGCTCCTGGCGTCCGAGGAGGCGGGGCCTCCGGGCGTGCTGGAGCAGCTCAAGGCCGCGGGCGTGGACGTGGTGGTGCTGCCGAACAAGCACACCGTGGATGCCACGCGCGAGCGCATCCGGGCGCTCGCGAAGCACCTGGGCAAGGCCGAGCAGGGTGAGGCGCTGATCAAGCAATTGGACGCGGACCTGCGCAAGGCCCAGGAGCGCACGGCGGCGCGCAAGGATGCGAAGCCGCCGCGCGTCCTCGCGCTGTACGCGCGCGGGGCCAACGTCCTCATGGTGGCGGGCGCCGGGACGGCGGCGGGCGAGCTCGTCACGCTGTCGGGCGGTGTGAATGCCATCGCTGCCTATTCGGGCCACAAGCCGCTGACGGCCGAGGCGGTGGTCGAGGCCGCGCCGGACTTCATCCTCATGCCGGCCAGCTCCCTGGAGCCGGTGGGTGGTGAGGAAGGCCTGTCTCGCACGCCGGGCCTGTCGCAGGCGCGTGGCTGGCGCCTCATCACCGTGGACGACGTCCACTTCATGGGGCTGGGCCCTCACCTGGGGAAGGCCGTGAGCCGCTTGCAGGATGGGTACGCTTCCCCGGCTCGGGGCAGCAAATGAGTGCGTCGGGGATTGCGCCCGTCTCCGCCAACTATCGCTCGCAGGAGCGCGTCCAGCCGGCAGCCCCACGCCTGTGGCTGCCGCTGGCGCTGCTGCTGCTGTGCGTCGTGCTCCTGTCGCTCGCCGTGGGCGCGGTGTCAGTGCCTCCACTGGCACTGGCGGGCAGTCTCCTGGAGCAGGTGGGGTTGGACATCGGCCCCAAGCTGGAGTCCGTGCAGCAGGCGGTGTTGCTGTCCATCCGCCTGCCGCGCGTGACACTGGGCATCATGGTGGGCGCGGTGCTGGCCACCTGTGGTGCCGCGCTCCAGGCGTTGTTCCGCAACCCGCTGGTGGAGCCCGGTCTGCTGGGCACCTCCAGCGGCGCGGCGCTGGGGGCGGTGACGGCCATCGTCATGGACGTGGCCCTCAGCGCCCACCTCGGCTCGCTGCGGATGCTGGCGGTGCCGGGGGCGGCCTTCTTGGGTGCGCTGGGCGCCACGTTGCTCGCGCATCGGCTGGGCGGTGGTGGCGGCCGCACGGAGACGGCGCGCATCCTCCTGGCGGGTGTGGCCGTCAGCGCGGGGGCGGGCGCGGGCATCGGGTTGCTCACGCAAATCGCCACCGATGCGCAGCTTCGCTCCATCACCTTCTGGACCTGGGGCAGCCTGGGCGGCGCGTCCTGGGACGTGGTGGGGGCGGCCACGCCGCCGCTGCTCGTCGCCCTGGCCCTGCTGCTGCGTGAGGCGCGCACCCTCAACCTCCTGCTGCTGGGGGAGCGCGAGGCCTGGCACCTGGGCGTGGACGTGGAGCGCCTCAAGCGCCGGCTCATCCTCGCGGCGGCCTTGGGCGTGGGGGCCGCGGTGTCCGTCTCCGGCGTCATCGCCTTCGTGGGCCTGCTGGTGCCCGCGCTGCTGCGGCTGGCGCTCGGGCCGGACCACCGGCGGCTGCTCGGGGCGTCCGCGCTGCTGGGGGCCTCGTTGCTGGTGGGGGCGGACGTGCTGGCGCGCACGGCGGCCATTCCCGCCGAACTGCCCGTGGGCGCGCTCACCTCCGTGTTGGGTGTTCCCGTCTTCATCGCGCTCCTGTCGCGAAAGGGGGCCGCATGAGCCTGGAGGTTCGTGGCATCGAGGTGTGGCGCGGCCGGGGCCGGACGCTGGGGCCCATGGACCTGGCCCTGCAACCCGGCGAGGTGCTCGCCGTCGTGGGGCCCAATGGCGCGGGCAAGTCCACGCTGCTGTCCGCCATGTCGGGCGAGCTGAAGTGCTCGACGGGTGAGGTTCTGCTGGAGGGCGTGCCCCTGTCGCAGTGGAAGCCGCGAGAGCGGGCCCTGCGGCTGGGCGTGCTCCCCCAGGAGTCGTCGCTGGGCTTCGGCTTCACGGCGCTGGAGGTGGCGTTGCTGGGGCGGAGTCCGCACGCGAGCCGCGCCGAAGGCAGCGCGGACCTGGCGGCGGCGGTGGCGGCGCTCGATGCCACTGATACGCGGCACCTGGCTTCGCGCTCCTACCTCACGCTGTCGGGCGGTGAGCGGCAGCGCGTGCAGCTGGCGCGCGTGCTGGCACAACTCTCCGAGCCGGTGGCGTCCGGGCACCGTTACCTGCTGCTGGACGAGCCGACGGCGAGCCTGGACTTGTCCCACCAGCACCTCGTGCTGGAGGCGGCGTCACGTTTCGCCCAGGAGGGCGGCGCGGTGCTGGCCGTGCTCCATGACCTCAACCTGGCCGCGCGCTACGCCCATCGGCTGGCGGTGCTCGCCGGGGGCCGGGTGGTGGAGGTGGGCGCGCCCGCGAAGGTGCTGACGCAGGAGCTGGTGGCCCGCGTCTTCGGCCTGCGCGTCCAGGTCGTCGAGTGGCCGGCTCGCCCGGTCCCCTGGTCATCCCGGAGGGCCGCGCGCCTTTGTCGTCTTGAGCACAGTTGCGTCCCGCTGGCTTCAGCTCCCCGCGGGAAATGTCCTGGGCGCCCGGTGCCCCTCCACACCGGGGGGATGGACCAGGACCTTTCCCGCGGGGGGCGCCGTCTTCGAAGGGGCATCACGGCAGACGGGCAGGGGAGCCGTGGTTCGCCCGGTGCTCCCACGCCTCCCTGCGGGCGTGGTGTCGTGCCTTCGTGCCCCGAGCGGCGGGCGCGGAGGTGCCACGGCATTGCGTTTCAAAGCAGCGGTGTTGTGCCTGGGCCTTCTCGTGCTGGCGTGTGGGCCAGCGCAGGACTCGCAACCGTGTGACGTCGCCTGCGCGCCGGAGGACGTGGTGTGCCGCGCTCGCGCGTGTGCCTCCGCCTTTCCGGATGAGGCCCTGCGCAGCGCGGTGGATTGCGTTTCGATGCCGGTGGGCGGCAGGTGTCTGGGGACACGCATCGTGGAGCGGTGCGTGGACGGCGTGCGCTTCCAGGAAGACTGTGGCGCCACGGACGCCTGCGTGGTGGCGGAGGGCGGTGCGCACTGCGCGGTGGGCGCGGCGTGCATGGAGGGGGGGACCCGGTGCTCGCCGGACGGGGCGTTGCAGGCCTGTGTCCAGGGGCAGTGGCGTGCTCGTGAGTGCGCCGCGAGCTGCGTGGAGACGGAAGGGCGGGGCTGGTGTGGCGCGCCCGGGCCCACGCTGAGCGGCACCGTGCGCTATGCGCGCCGGTTCCCCGACGCGACGTTCAGCGGCTGGTCGGCCGAGCCGGAGTGGGTGCCGGCCGGAGGCTTCCTCGTGGCCTCCTTCCAGGGGACGGCGCTTCTGGACTTCCAGGTGTCGGGGTGGGACGGGCGCTTCTCCGTGCGCGTGGCAACACAGCCGGGGGCGGAGGACCGCATCGTCGTGTACGCGGCTGGGTTGGGCTCGGCCTCACGCGTGGCCTTCGCGGTCGCGGACCCGGGGCTGCGAGGCGCGCGGCAGGTGACGGAGGCGCCGGGCAGTGGGGCGCGTCTCTGGAAGTGGTCTCTCCCTACGCGGGGTGTCGCCGAGCGGGGCGTCTTCTCCATCTCGGAGGCGGAGGGTTCAGGGGCCGCCGCCGTGTTCAGCGCGCTGCGCACCGCTTGGGACGAAGCGGGACTTCGCTATGGGCGAGAGGGGTTGCCCGTGGTGGCGTGGCTCGGCTTCGGGACGACGTGGTCGTGTGGCGCCTGTTTCGCGGCGTGGCCGGTGACGGCCGCGGGGCGCACGTGGGCCTCGCAGATGTGGCTGCCGGGGGATGCCGACGGGGCGTGGTGGTCCGAGGCCATGGTGTTGCACGAACTCGGGCACTGGGTGATGGCCAGCCATGGCACCAGTCCGGATGAGGGCGGCCCGCACTACCTCGGTGTGCCCACGTTTCCGGGGCAGGCGTGGAGCGAGGGGTGGGCCACCTGGTTCAGCTCGGATGTGCGTGGCAGCTCGCGCTACTACGACCGGCAGGGTGGCTCGATGTTCTGGATGGACCTGGACGCGCGCCGGCCGGCGGCGGGGACGTGGGCGCGGCCACAGCCGGACGAAGGCGTGTTGCAGAAGCTGGAGTCGAGCGAGGTGGCGGCCATCCTCTACCGGCTCGGCAAGGGGACGCCGTCGAGGCAGCCGCTGTACGCGGCGCTCGCGGCGCCGGAGATGAACGCGGCGCCGTGGAGGCGGGGCTACCATCGCCACCGGTGGCGTGTGGAGGCGGGGCAGGTGGTGGACGTGGCGCGGACGGACGTGCCCGCGCCCTGCCTGGCGGACTTCCTGGACTCGATGATGTGCCAGGGCTTCCCGCGCTGGGTGATGGACGCGGCCACCGAGCCGGAGTCCGCGTACCCCTATCCCAGTCATTCACCGCTGTGCCGGTGACCCAGCGGAGGACGCCGATGCGGACGCCACGTCATGGGGAGGCGACATGTTGCTGACGCGCAAGCGCGTGGCGGGGGCTGTCCTGGTGCTCGCGCTGGCAGGAGCGCTGTCCACGGGCGTTGCGTCGGGCGTGGAGCGTCTTCGCGGCAAGGCACGCAAGCGCCTCGCGCCGCCAGCACCCGCGTCCCAGGACGCGGTGGCCCGCACGCGCAATGCCGCAGATGTAACTCATGCACGGGTCCCGATGGCACCGTCGCTGACACCATCAGGTATCTCCACACGCCGTGCGCTCTCTTCGCCGGAGCCGCGCGCTAGCGGGCCGGCCGCGGCTCAGATGTATGCGCTGTGGACGGGACGTGGTGCTTCTGCCTTCGCCGAGGAGCGGTCACAAACCTCCGAGCACTCCGAGCACGGAGCCGCTTCGGAGTCCGTGAGCCATGGACATGAGCGCCATGACGCCGGCGTCACGGCGCGGCTTCCCACGCCCTTGCGAGTGGGGTGGACGGTCGTGGCGTCTTCGCCTGGGCATGTGCGGCTCGTGGCCGAAGTCGAGCGGCGCGCGGGCTTCGCGGCCCCTGTCGATATGCGCCTCTCGCTCCCGGTAGGCGCCACGCTGACGGAGGGTGCCGCCACCTTCACCGTGCCTGCGGGAGCAGGGGACGGCGTGTACTCCGTGACGTATGGCGTGGCCTTCGAGACCGGCACGCCGCCAGCGGACGACCTCGTGCTGGTGGCGCATTCGGAGGGGGCAGGATTTGGCGTGCACGCGGAGGCGCGCCACGCGTTCGGCCGAGCGCTCGTGGCGCCCCAGCCTCATCCGGTGCCCGTGGGGCCCGAATTGCCCGCGGTGCTCATGACGGGAGATGGCTCGTCTTCTGGCGCTTCGGACTCGGACGAGGAGCCATGAGAGAGGGGGGCCGGACCGAGGTCGGGAGGTCGCTAGAGAGAAACCAGGCGTTGGGGTTGGCAGAAGAGGTGGTCAGGCCT
>JBKGHI010000090.1:0-29434 GCA_046520405.1 Myxococcus sp. 1LA | reverse complement strand
CCAGCGCCACCAACGCCTCCAGCGCGCGCGCCACCGAGCGCGACGTCGCGGGCGTCACGGCCACGGCGTTGTCGCACGCCGCCAGCAGGTTCTCCCGCTCCAACGCCAGCCGTTGCAGAGCCTCCGCGCCGCCCTGGCTGCGCACCTGCGCCCGCAGGCCGTGGGCCAGCGCCAGGTACCAGTCCGCGTGCCGCTCCGCCAACGCGGCCGCGTCACCCACGCCGCCGTGCGGCCCCGCCTCGGCCAGCCGGGCCGCGGCGTACTGGCGGATGCTCTCGTATTGCCCCAGCCGCACGTCACCGCCGGGCAGCTCCGCCTCCAGCAGGCGCAAGAGCGACTTGGCGCGCAGTGACTGGAGCACATCCATCACGGCGGGCCCGTCCGGCGGCAGCCCCAGCACCGCCTCCGCCGCCTCCAGCGTGAAGCCGCCGCGAAACACCGAGCAGCGCGCCAGCGCCGCCCGCTCCTCCGGCTCCAGCAGGTTCCAGGACCAGTCGATGGCGCCTCGAAGCGTCGCCTGCCGCGTGTGGCCATCGCGCCGTCCCCCGCGCAGGAGCTCGAAGCGCCGAGGCAGCCGCTCCCGAAGCTGGCTCACGCTCAACAGCGACATGCGCGCGGCGGCCAGCTCGATGGCCAGCGCGATGCCGTCCAGTTGCCGCACGATGTCCGCGACGAGGGGCGCCTCGCCCGCGGTCAGCTCGAAGTGGCCCCGGGCCTCGCGCGCCCGCTGCGAGAACAGGCGCACCGCGTCCGAGCGGACCAGCTCCTCCAGCCGGGACTCCCCTCCTCCGGCACGGACAGCGGCGCCAGGTCCAGCACCCGCTCGGCAGGGAGCCCCAGCGCCTCGCGCGAGGTCGCCAGGAAGCGCGCGCGAGGCGCCAGTTGGAGCCACCGCCCGAGCGTGGCGGGCACGTGCTGCACGGCCTGCTCCAGGTTGTCGAGGATGAGGAGCACGTCACCACAGTCGTTCAGCGCGAGGCCCAGCCGCTCCACCGGCTCGGTCGGGTCGCCGTCCGCGCGCAGGGGGATGCCCAGCGCCTGCCCACGGCCAGACACAGCGCCTCCGCCGTCTGCGCCTCGGCCAGCTCGCACAGCCACACGCCGCCCTCCCACTCGCCGGACTCGCGCTCCAGCGCGCCGAAGTACGTGGCCAGCCGCGTCTTGCCCATGCCGCCCGGTCCCAGCAGCGTGACGAGCCGCGTGCCGTCCGACATCCAGCGACGGAGCAGGCCCAGCTCCAGGACACGGCCCACCAGTCCCTCCTGGAGCACGGGCACGTTGCCCTGCCGGTCACGCGGCGCGCGAGGCACGCCGAAGCGGCGCTCCGACAACTGCGTGGGCAGCACCTCCACCAGCGCCACGGCGTCGTCGATGCCCTTGAGCCGGAACGCGCCCAGCGGACGCACCGCGGGCCGGCCCAGCGCGTCCAACACCTGCGCGGCCTGGGCCCAGGCGCCCCCGCTCACCAGCACCTGTCCCCCATGGCCCGCGGCCGCCACGCGCGCCGCCACGTTCACCATGCGGCCCAGGTAGTCCGTCCGGCCGGAGCGCGCATCCACGCGGCACTCGGGCTCACCCACGTGCACGCCCATGCGGACCCGCAGGCCCCGGAACAAGAGGCCTCCGGGCCCCACCTCTTCCGCCGCCTCGGGCTGGGAGAGGATGTCCACGGGCCAGGGCGCGCGCAGCAGCACCTCCTGCGCCTCCAGGCACCAGCCCAGCGCCTCCAGCACGGAGGGGAACGCAATCATGAAGGAGTCACCCTGCGTCTTCACCTCGTAGCCGGTGCTGTCGGCCAGCAGGGAACGCAGGACGCGGTCATGCACCTCCAGCGCGGCGCGCATGCCGGCGCCACAACGCTCCCACAGCCGCGTGGAGCCCTGGACGTCCGTGAACACCAGCGCCACCGAGCCCTCGGGAGGCGTCGCGGAGGCCGGCGCGTGTTCATGCCCAGGCAGAGCCCTCAGCATGCCCGCTCCGGAGCCTGCCCACCTTCTCGAGGACCCATCACCCATCGCACGCTCCTGCGATGCCAGTTCCCGCTGAAGAGATGACAACACGCGGGACGGACACCGCCCATGCGTGACGGGCGGATGCTCCGGGCCTCAACACCGGCAGCATCCGGCACGAAACGGATGCGCGCGGACGCGTCCACAACGCCACGGCGACCCCGTCCCCCAAGGCACCTCCGGTGTGCACCCGGTGCCCACCTCCAACGTCCCCCAACTGTCAGCGATTGCAAACACTGCCCGCCAGTACCGGTTGCCCGCACGCATTCCCGGTACAAATTTTCGCGCCAGCCACCATTCATCAGGCCCGCACTCCTCGGGTGGCCTCACCCGGACGCTCGCACCGCGAACCGTCCGGTGACTGGACCCCCGGGGGAGCCGATGAAGAAGACACTGTTCTCGAAGACGTTTCCGATGCTCGCGGTGACGGTGCTGGGCCTTGCGGGCTGCGAGCCGCTGCCGCCAGACGCCACGTCCCCGCACGGCGCGCTGACGCAGCCTCAGGAGTCGTTCAACGGACTGTCCTTCAATGGCTTGTCGTTCAACGGGCTGTCCTTCAATGGCCTGTCGTTCAACGGGCTGTCCTTCAATGGCTTGTCATCGGAGGCCTTCAACACCTGGTTCCAGGCCAATCCCTCACTGGCCGACATGGCGATGCGCTACGTGGTCCGCTGCGCCGTGCCAGCGGGGCAGACGCGCTCCTACGCGGCCTCCGCGCTGGAGCAGCCCTACACCTGGGAAGGCGGCCTGGGGCTGGCGCCGGGATGGGCCGCTGGCAGCCCGGCGACGCTGGGCGAGCAGCAGGTCGTCTCCGCGTGCCTGGCGGCCCACGCCAACCGGCTGGGAGACGAGCTGCTCATCTCCGTCCTGGGCCTGGACGGCGCGGGCGCCGTCATCCCCTACACGTCCCAGGAGCTCGCCTCACACTCCCGGCAGGAGTCGTGCTTCTTCGGCAACCTCTTCAACACCGAAGGCGTCCATGTGGGCGCGGACCGCGCGCCGCTGGGGCCCCAGGAGAGCACCTCGCGCGCCTGCGCGGGCCTGCTCCACGGCGGCACGGAGACGCTCGTGCCCTGTGCCCCCATGGTGTACGTGGGCGCCTGCACCTCGCACTGCACGCTGGACACAAGCGGCCTCTACTACGAGACGTGCACGTTCGGCGGCGTCACCTACCGCCCCATCACCACGCGGCTGTCGCCCACGAACGTGAACCAGTGTGGGGACAACGTGTGCCAGGCCACGGAGCAATGTGGCACCTCCACCCGGTACGACAGCTGCGCACAGGATTGCGGCGCCTGTCCGTGAGCCGCGCCAGCGTCCGCTGCTAGACGCTTTTCTCGCGCGAGAAAAAAGGAATGCATTGGAAGGCGCATGGGCGTGGCTACTTCCCACTCCCATGCACCCGTCCCCTTCCCGCCCCATCCCCCCGGGCCTGCCTCGCGCGCTGCTTGTCACGAGCGTGCTGCTGGCCTCGCTCTCCCACGCCCAGACGACGCCGCTGGAGGACAACAACCGCATCACCGCGGGCTACATCGAGCTGGCCTATGAAGTCGGCGGCCTGCTGGACCCCACCCTCACCCCGGGCGGCACCAGCGCCGTGCGGCCCAACTGGTTCGTCTTCGCGCCGCACGCCTCGCGCACCGGCGGCGAAGGCCTCCTCGGCGCGTCACTGGCCCGGAGCGTCATCCGCGCCGCGCGCGGCCAGCCGTCCTTGTCACTCCAGCATGCGCTGGGACGCGTGGGCCTCTCGGGCACCCTGCACCTGAATGTGCAGCAACTGGGACTCCAACTGGTGCTGTCCGGCCTGCCCCTCGACGTGGCGGCCTCCCTCGCCTCGCTCACCACGGCGCTCAACGGCGCGGCCCTGCTGGACCCGCGCACGCTGCTCGCCACCACCAGCCGCTTCGTGGCGCTCTACGCGAGCGCGCCCGGCGTGCTCCCGCTCGACAAGGCGGAGCGCATCGTGGACACGCTGGAGCGCACGTTGAACGAGAGCAACCTCGCCATCTTCACGGACATTGGCGGCTCGGGGCGCCTCTACATGGACTGGCGCGCGGGCGCGGGCGTGGTGACGCCGGAGCGCGTGCTGACGGAGTTCACGCTGGTGGACGCGGTGCCCGCGCAGTCCCGGCTGGCGTACGAATATGCGCTCGCCCACGCCTTCGACACGCCGCGCCCGTTCCAGTTCGACACCCTCTTCCCGGGCATGCACTGGAAGAGCCTGCTGGTGGCGGCCTTCGCGCTGTACGAAGAGGCCCGGCTGGCGCCCACGCCGGCCGCGCGCGACGCGCTGATTGCCATGGGCAACAACTACATCGCGTGGCGCGAGCAGCACGACATGGCCCAGCCCGTCTTCTCCCCCGCCGTCCAGCGCCCGGACGAGGTGTCGCGCGTTGAACTGCTGCGCGCCATCACCCCGCTGCTGTCCACGGACTTCGGGACGATGACGTGGACCTACGCGGACTTCGCCTACAGCCAGCCGGACCGTGACGGCAACCCGCTCACCTCGCAACCCACTGAGTACAACTGGGCCAACTTCTGGGACCGCTGGACGGGCATTCTCTTCGCATTCGACGCGGCCTATCTTCAGCCCACGGCGCTCTGGGTCATGCCTGAACCCCTGGTGGACCCCACGGCGGCAGCGAACGGAGGCTGAGCGCGCATGGGCGAGTCGGGGCCTCGGGGGGGCCGGAAGCGGGGACGACGGGACAAGCGCCGCGAAGCCGACTGACGCGCCGCGCACAGCGCCGGACGGCTTGACGCCCCCGGAAGGCCAGGAGAGCTTCCCGGCCCGCATGAGAGTTGCTCCGTCTTCCGAGCCCGTTCGTCCTGCGGAGCCCGCCGCCCCCACCGAGCTGCCCGCCCACGCCGCCGACGAGGCCAGCCTGTCCGCGGAAGCACGGTTGTGTGTGCTCCAGGAGATGATGGGCGAGGCCTTCTTCACGCTCGACGCCCAGGGCCGCGTCTGTGAGATGAACGCGCACGCCGCCGCCCTGCTGGGCCTGACGGTGGAGCAGGCGCGAGGCCAGGAGCCCTGGCTCGCCCGGCCCGAGCTGGCGGGCACGGTGCTTCATGAGCGGCTGATGACGGCGCTCACCGCGCGCGAGGGCGGCCGCTTCCTGGCGGAGCTGCCGTCGCGGACCTGGCTGGAGGTGACGGTCCGCGTGGTGGGCGACGAGACGTGGGTGCTGGCCGCGGACATCACCCAGCGGCAGCTCGCGGAGAACGAGGTGGCGCGCACCGAGGAGCGCTTCCGTCAGATGGGCGAGCGCTTCCAGGTCGCGCTCGACTCCGCGCAGATGGCCGTCTGGGAGACGAACCTCGTCACCGGCCAGGTGTTCCGCTCCGAGGGGCATGACCGGCTCTACGGCTACGCGCAGCCCCAGGCGGAGTGGACGCATGCCAAGTTCCTCGCCTCCATCCACCCCGATGACCGCGCGGAGGTGGAGGCCCAGGTCTCATCCATCTTCACCCAGCACGTGGACTCCTACACCTCCACCTTCCGCACCTGCTGGCCGGACGGGAGCTGGCACTGGCTCACCAGCCGCGCGCGGGTGATTCGCGACGCCACGGGCAACGTGGCGGTGGTGCGCGGCGCCATGCTGGATATCACCGCGCTGAAGGAGACGGAGGCCGCGCTGCAACAGGCGGTGCGCACACGGGACGACTTCCTCTCCATGGCCAGCCACGAGCTGCGCACGCCGCTGACGTCGCTGCGCCTCCAGGTCCAGATGCTGCGGCGCCTGGGCGGCACCACGCCCGACGCGGCCATCGGCTCCGACAAGGTCTCCGGGAAGCTGGACAACACGGAGCGCCAGCTCCGCCGCCTGGGCGCGCTGGTGGACAACCTGCTGGATGTCAGCCGCATCCAGACGGGGAAGCTGGACTTCCAGTTCATGGAGGGAGACCTGGCCGGCGTGGTGTCGGACGTCGTCTCCCGCTTCACGGAGGAGGCGCGGCTGGCGGGCGTGCTCCTGGACTCGCACGTGGACACGCCGGCCCTGTGCCGCTTCGACCGGCTGCGCATGGAGCAGGTGGTGAGCAACCTGCTCACCAACGCCTTCCGCTACGGCGCGGGCAAGCCGGTGAAGGTGACGCTGAGGCACATGCCGGACTCCCTCCGGCTGGTGGTGCAGGACAGCGGACCGGGCATCCCCGAAGCGGACCGGGCTCGCGTCTTCGAGCGCTTCACCCAGGGCGACAACGCGCAGCGCCGCGGCGGCCTGGGGCTGGGGCTCCACATCGTCCGGCAAATCATCGAGGCGCACGGGGGCCGCGTGCATGTGGAGGAGGCGCCCGGAGGCGGCGCCGCCTTCGTGGTGGATTTGCCGCGGTAGGCCTCGCGCCCCCTGCCCCAAGGGCGCGGTGCGACATCCACTCATCAACACATGCGGGGCGCAGCCCACGCGGTGGGGCGCGTCTTACCCTCCGATTTCTTACACCCTGACGCCTTCCGGGAAGGACTTGGCGCCATCAGTGAATCGGGACCTGCCGAACGGGTGCATCATGCCGCCTTGGTTCGGCGTCGGGTGGGTGCGTGTGCAATCCCGGTCATGGTCGCGCCGACCGTTCCGTCAGGAGGCGCTCCAATGTGGATTGAGAGCATCATCATGCCGCGTGAGGACGACTCGGAGCCCTACGTACCCGCTCCACAACGGGACCGGCGCAGCGGCATGGCCGCGGCGTTGGAGCAGAGCCGCAAGCTGCGCGACGCGGTGCAGGGCTTCGTGAGCGCCCATGACTTGTCGGACGGCGTGAAGTGGCTCAGCGAACCCGGCCTCCTGCCCGTCATCACCATCCACTGCACGGACTTCGCGCTGGCGAAGCTGCGCGAAGCCGCGGACTTCGTGGTGGGCTGCGCCGCCCCCATCGACACCTACCCCGCCCTCGTTGGCACGCACGCCCAGGTGGCCCCCCAGGCGATGCTCACCCCGGCCATGGCCCACCTGCAGCGGCGGGTGTAGGCCCCGTCACGGCGTGGGGATGTGCCGGTAGCGCGCCGTGCAGAGCTGATAGACGGCGTACCCGACCAGCCCCAGCGCCACGACGCCCAGCAACCAGGGTCCGAAGGGCTGTGCCGCCAACGTGCCCAGCGCTTCACCCAGGCCTCCCGCCTCGCCCGGGTCCGCACGCAGCGCGGCCTGGATGAAGAACCACCCCACCAGCAGGAACACCACGCCGCGCGCGGCGACGCCCGCCTTGCAGATGCGCTCCACCCACGTCCTCCGGCGCGCGGCCAACCCGGACAGGGTCAGCTTCTCCAGCATGCGCCCCTTCCACGCCCGGTAGAGCTGGTACCCGGCGAAGGCCATCACCGCCACGCCCACCAGAACGACCAGCACCTGACCGAAGGGCTGGGACAGGAGCTTGGCGGTGAGGCTCTGGTTGCCGCCACCGCCACCCCCCCCCCGGCCTCGCAGGAGGTTGAAGGCCGTGAGCGCGAGACTGGCGTGAATGACGCCGCTGCCCGCCATGCCCACGCGCGCCGCGATTCCCTTTCCGGAGCGGCCCTTGTCCTCCAAATCCCACGCGGCCTGCGCGAAGCGCCAGAGCGCGAAGGCCAGCAGCCCCACGCCCAGCAACACCAGCAGCACCGAGCCGAAGGGTTGGCGAGCAACCTCCGCCACGGCGCCGTGTGTGTCCGTCGTCTCACCGCCCTCGCCCGCCGCCAGCATCAACGCCAGCACGCCAATCACCGCGTAGACGGCGGCGCGCGCGGTGTAGCCCGCTCGGGCCGCCCACTCCACGCCACTCCGGCTCGCTTCTTTTCCCGCCCGAGCCACCCGATGGATGTCGGGCCGGCGCAACGTCCCGGTCGCCATGTGTCCTCGTTCCTTTCCGGTCCCCCTGCCACGTCCCGAGGGGAACGATGCACACGGCCGCGACGCCCCCCAACGGCCGCTCGCCCGGCTGCCCGCTCAGGACGCCAGGGCCGTTGCGCGCTTCAGCCGAAGCGCGCCTGGAACGCGCGCAGGTTGGGCCCGTCTCCGCCGCGCTCATAGACGGCGAAGACGACGCGATCGAAGGCACCGGGAAGTGCGCCCAGCCCGAGCGCGAAGGCTTCGGCGACCTCCACCGGATTGTTGCGGAACACGCCGCAACCCCAGGCGCCCAGCACCAAAGTGCGGTGCCCATGGTGCGCCGCGACACGGAGCACCTTGAGCGCCCGCGCCTCCAGCACCTTGCGGATGCGGCTCCCCACGCCCCGGTCCCGAGACAACGCCACACCCGCGTTGGGCGCGGGCGCCGTGAGGACGGACACTTCGAAGGGCTGCTCCAGCAACTCCAGTCCCTCATCGCGGAAGAACGGCACGTCCGGCGCGTAGATGAGGTGGTCCGTGTAGAGCGGCGAGGGCTCCGCGCGGTTGGCGTCGTAATACTCGCGCTGCGTGAGCAGGCACGCGTACAGCGCCGAGCAGCGCGCCAGGTCTTCCTCCTGCGCCTTCGCCCCGCCCAGGAACCCACCGCCAGGGTTCTTCGCCGACGCGAAGTTGAGCGCGGCGACATGGGATGCGCCTGCCTCCACCAGGCGGCGCGCGGCGGCGCCCGTCTTCTCCGAGGTGACTTCGATTCGAGGCGATAGCGGCGTGACGACCGAGGGGAACGACAGGCGCGAGAAGTCACCCGGCCGGTACAGCTCCGTCCCGGAGACCGCGCGCTCCACGGCCTCCCTCAATTCGACCCGCCTCCCCGAGGGCGCGAGGTACTGGCCCCGCTCGAGGATGTCCACCGTCTGCAGTCCAATGCCCTTCAACGACATGCGCCGCGTCCTGTCTGTCCGTGCTCGGGCGAAGGTGCCCGAGGCTTGGTGTCACGCAGACACGAACAAACCTCGGGCACCCTGACAGGCCCAGCGACAGTGCTCAATCGCAGCCGATGCGCTACGCACTGCTCACCGCCACGTCGTCAATCCACGTCTGCGAGCCGGACGCCCCCAGCGGATGGGCGAAGCCGTAGCCCACGGAGAAGCTGTTGAAGGCGCGCATGCCAATGTTCGTGAAGTCATGCGCCAGCGTGCCATCGACATACACGCGCGTGTTGCCGTACGTGCTCGACGGGTTCGGCCACCGGACCTCCCACTCCAGACACACCCACCGCCCGGCCGCCATGCCCACCTGGATGGGTTCGGGCTGGCGGCTCCACCCCAGCCCCCCGCGGTCTGTCCAATCATCCAGCGCGAAGCCGCTGTCCTGCATCACCTGGAGCTCGAAGGCACCGACGTCCGACTCCCTGTTGGCGAGCACGAAGAAGGTGCCCATCTGCCCGGACACCCCCGGCAGCGAACGCATGTAGACGTGCGCCCGCACGAAGAGCTGGGTGCCGAACGAATCGATGCGCCGCCGCAACGTCGCGAGGGTGCGGTCGCTCTGCTCCCGCTCGTCGCGCCCTTCCTCGGTGACGACCTACAGCGCGCCCCCGCCATTGCCCGGAAAGGGGTCCACCTGGAGGGTGGCGTTCTCCGTCAAGGCCATCCAATACGGGGGCAAGGAAGCACCGTCATCGAACTGCTCGCAGAGCAGCGCGTGGTCGGGACAAGGAGCGGATTGGGGGCGGGGCTCCGGGGCGGTGGTCCCCGCGTCGGTGGTGCCCGCGTCGTTGCCGGGAGGGTTGTCGTCGCCATCATCGGAACACGCCGGCAACACGCCCAGGGACAACACCGCGAGTGGAAGCAGGAAGGACTGCGTGAAACGCATGGGTTCAGGTATCCGGGCAGGCCCGCGGGGCCGCGGCATGCACTGAGGGAACGAGGTCGGGCGGGCTCCCCGGGCCGGTGCCGACCGCCGCGAATCCAAATCACTCTGAGTGCCTGTGGGTCACCCGGGCCATGCAGACCCAGGGGGCGAGTGGCGGAGCAAGCCCGACCTTCTCCGACCTGCATCTGAATTCATGGCGAACGGCGCCGGAGTCGTGCAGGAATCCGCGCCATGAAACTCTTCTACTCTCCTGGTGCCTGTTCGCTGTCGCCCCACATCATCCTTCGCGAGGGCGGCTTCTCCTTCACCACCGAGAAGGTCGACATCCGCGCCAAGAAGACGGCCGCGGGCGAGGACTTCCTCGCCATCAACGCCAAGGGCTATGTCCCGGCGCTCCAGTTCGATGACGGCAGCCTGCTGACGGAAGGCCCCGCCATCGTCCAGTACCTGGCCGACCAGGTCCCCGACAAGAAGCTGGCTCCCGCCAACGGCACGCTGGAGCGCTACCGCCTCCAGGAGATGCTCAACTTCATCTCCACCGAGATTCACAAGGGCTTCAGCCCGCTCTTCAACCCGGCGTTCCCGGAGGAAGGCAAGCGGCTGACGAAGGAGCGGCTCACGCAGCGCCTGGGCGTGCTGGAGGCGGTGGTGGCGAAGCAGGCGTTCCTGTTGGGTGAGCAGTTCACCGTGGCGGACGCGTACCTCTTCACCACGCTCAACTGGACCGGCCACACGAAGGTGGACCTGGAGCCGTTCCCCGCGCTGCGCGCCTATCACGCCCGCGTGGCGGACCGGCCCTCCGTGCAGGAGGCGTTGAAGGCCGAAGGCCTCGCGAAGTGACGGCCGCCTTCGTCAAGCTCCTGGTGGCGGACAGCGCGCGCTCGGTGGCCTTCTATGAGGCCCTGGGCTTCACGCGCGTGAGCGCCGAGCCGCCCTTCATCCACCTCCGGTGGGCGGAGGCGCTGGACGTCTACCTCGTCACGCCGCCGCCGCAGTTGAAGCTGGAGGGGCGTCGCGGCACCGGAGTGCTCGTCGGCTTCCGCGCCGAGGCGCCGCACAGCCTGGACGAGGTCCTCCTGCGCGCCCAGGCCCAGGGCGCCACGGTGGACGGCCCCACGGTTCAGCCCTGGTACACCCGGGAGCTCATCGTCACCGACCCGGACGGGTACCGGCTGAACTTCATCGAGCCGGCGTAGCCTCGCTTCACCCCGGAACAGGGCGAGCGGCCTCCACCCGAGGCCGCCGTCCCACACACGGCGTGTTGTGACGCCCTGCATCCCGAGCTCGCGACCGCTCTGCAAGTGGACCAGGATATACTTGGAATCCACCTAAACCAGGAGGTTGTATGCGTGGACTTGCGGGAGCGGTGCTGGCCATTGGGCTGCTGATGGGCTGCGGAGGCATCGAGGACGCCGCCGACGCCCCAGCGGCGCATGGCAGCGACGCGCGTGGCGAAGTCGAAGCGATGGCGTGCAATGACTGTGGCTGGATCTACCAGCGCTGCATGCGGAACGCGCCCACGATTGAACAGGCGGAGGCATGTGAGGAGTCACGGCTGCTCTGCGAGTTCACCTTCTGCCCGTGCCCTGGCCTTGGCTGTCCCAGCGCGCAGGCGGAGTGATTCCACAGCGGAGTGACTTCGCCTCGCCTGCGCGGCGCCACCGGGCTGCGTGCAGGCGTGAGCGTGGGCCCGCTTCACAGGGTATGGGCGGTGGCACGGCGGACATGCCTGCTCGCCATGCCAGGCGATGACGTCTGGCAGGCGCCTCCCCAAGCAGGTCCACCTCGCGAGCGGACCGCACCGGCGCGAGCCATGGAAGCGACGCCCTTCGCCAGTTACGGTGCGGGCCTCCTGTCTCATGGAATCCCGCGCCGCCGCCCTCTTTGCTCACGTCCGCGAGCACGCCGAGAACCGTCCTGGCGTCTACCGGATGTTGGGGCCTTCGGACGAAGTGCTCTACGTGGGCAAGTCCGTGCGGGTGCGGACGCGGCTCTTGTCGTACTTCCGCGCGGAAGAACACGAGAAGGCGGCGGAAATCATCGCCCACGCGCACCGCATCGTCTGGGAGTACACGCCCAGCGAGTTCGCCGCGTTGCTGCACGAGTTCCGCCTCATCAAGGCGCAGCGGCCCCTCTACAACGTGGAGCACAAGCGGGACCGGGGCCACTGCTTCATCCACCTCACGCGCGAGCCCGTCCCCCGGCTGCGCGTGGTGAGCCGCGCCAACGGCGAGCGCGGCGACTATTACGGGCCCTTCCACGGCCGGAGCGCCGTGTCCGACGTGGTACGCGCGGTGAGTGACTTGCTGGAGCTGCGGGACTGCGCGGCGGACACGCCCATGCGCCTGGCGGACCAGGGACAGCTCTTCCCGCTGAAGCAGGAGCCCCTGTGCATGCGAGGGCAGCTCTCCCGTTGCCTGGCGCCCTGCGCCGGAGGCTGCACCCATGCGGAGTACGACGCGCGCGTGGCCCAGGCCCGCGCCTTCCTGGAGGGCACGTCCGACACACCACTGACGCTGCTGCGCGAGCGCATGGCGCTGGCGGCCCGTCGGCTTCAGTTCGAATACGCCGCGGAGCTGCGCGACAGGGCGGAGCGGTTGGAGTTGATGCGCGGCTGGGTGGTGGAGCTGAGCCAGTTGCTCAAGCGCCTCTCCTTCGTCTACACGGTGCCCGGCCACGGCGGCGATGACCGCGTCTACGTGTTGCGCCGGGGCAGCGTGCGCGCGGAGCTGCCCGCGCCTGTCACCGTCGAAGAGCACCAGGCGCTGGAGGAGAAGGCCCGCGAAATCTTCGAGCGGCCCGAACCGGAGACGCTGGGCTTCCGGGCGCACGAAGCGCAGGAGGTGATGCTCATCGCCCGCTGGTTCCGCCTGCACCCGGTGCCGCCCCAGGAATCGGCCGCGATGCCCTGAGCGCATCAAAGTCCACGAACTTCAGGGCATCCATGCAGGAGGGCGGCGCGGCATACCCTGCTCGGGTCGACCGCCAAGCGACTCGCATCGTGCGCAGGGGGCAGCATGGACAAGAACCGGCTGGAAGCATTCAGCGACGGCGTCATCGCCATCATCATCACGATCATGGTGCTGGAGCTCAAGGTCCCGCACGGCAGCGAACTGGCCGACCTGCAGCCGCTGCTCCCCGCATTCCTCAGCTATGTGCTCAGCTTCATCTACGTCGGCATCTACTGGAACAACCACCATCATCTCTTGCACACCATCAGCCATGTCACCGGCGGCCTGCTATGGGCCAACCTGCACCTGCTGTTCTGGCTGTCGTTGATTCCTTTCACCACCGGCTGGATGGGTGAAAACCATTTCTCCACCCTGCCCTTGGCGCTCTATGGCGTTATCCTCCTGATGTGCGCCTTCGCATGGAAGCTGCTGCAAGCCTGCATGGTGGCGATGCAGGGCCGGAATTCTGCGCTGGCGCTGGCCGTCGGTCGAGACCTCAAGGGCAGGATTTCACCCATCTTCTACCTGTTCGGAATCATCACCGCCTTCTTCAATGGATATCTTTCCGAGGCGGCCTATGTGCTGGGGGCGCTGATGTGGCTGGTGCCAGATCGACGCTTTGAGAAAGCTACACCTGCACCATAAGCAGCCGCCCGCCTTCAAGTTCCTCCCGACCAAAAGGCTTTCAGTGTAAAGCTAGAAGGCGCAACAAGCGTCCAACCGGGAGCCATCGCAATGCAATCACAATCGAGAACGAGTGAACGAGCGGGGTCTCCCATCCCACGCTTCGTCGTGTGCGCGGTCTTCTCCCTCGTCGTGGGCTGCTCGATGGAGTCCGCCCCGGAACTCGCGGTCTCCCGCGCAAGAGCAGTTGTTCAAGACCCCAACTTCTCAGACTCCGTCTTCGTCAGTGGCCTCCAGGGACCAACGACCATGACCTTCGCGCCCGACGGGCGCCTGTTCATCTCGGAGAAGAACGGCTCGCTCCGCATCGTCCAGAACGGCCAGCTTCTGGCGACTCCGTTCATGACGCTCGCCGTGGACAACGGCAACGAGCGTGGGCTGATGGGCGTCGCGTTCGACCCCAACTTCGAACACAACCATTATCTGTATGTCTATTACACGTCGGTCGACGGCAGCATTCACAATCGGCTCAGCCGATTCACCGCCAACGGCAATGTGGTGGTTCCCGGAAGCGAGCTGGTGCTCGCGGACTTCCCGACACTCGACGCCGCCAACCACAACGGCGGCGCGGTTCGCTTCGGGCTCGACGGCAAGCTCTACGTTTCGGTCGGTGAGAACGCGGTCTCCTCCAACTCGCAGAGCCTGAACACACCGCTCGGGAAGCTGCTGCGCTTCAACCCGGACGGCAGCATTCCCACGGACAACCCGTTCTACGCGACCGCCACCGGGCTCGCCAAGGCAACCTGGGCAATGGGGCTGCGCAACCCCTTCACCTTCGACATCCAGCCCGGCACGGGGCTCATGTTCATCAACGACGTGGGTGAAGGCGGCTGGGAGGAGATCAACCGTGGCCAGGCCGGTGCCAACTACGGCTGGCCGATGACGGAGGGCTACTTCACGAATCGTCCGGAGCTCACGCAGCCGTTCTACGCGTACCCGCATGGCTCCGGCACGGCCGCAGGCAACTGCATCGCGGGCGGGGCCTTCTACAATCCACCGGTTCCCGCGTTTCCCAACGCGTACGTCGGCCAGTACTTCTTCGCGGACTACACCAACGATTGGATTCGGCGCATCGACCCGAACACGGGCGCGCATGCGCTGTTCGCGACGGCCGCCTCGGGGCCCGTGGACCTCGATGTGGGGCCCGACGGCGCGCTCTACTATCTGGCGCGCGGCGCGGGCCAGGTGGGTCGCATCGCCTACACAGCTTCGCTGCCGCCGACCATCGCGCAGCAACCCGCGAGCACGTTGGTCTCCGTCGGCCATCCAGCGACCTTTGAAGTGTCGGCGAGCGGCGAGCCGCCTCTCACCTATCGGTGGCAGCGGAACGGCGTGGACATCTCCGGCGCGACCTCGTCCAGCTACGTGCTGAGCGCAGCGCAGTTGACCGACAGCGGCGCGCGCTTCCGCGTGGTCGTGACCAACGGGATTGGCTCGACCACCAGCGCCGAAGCGGTGCTGACGGTGACGTCCAACAAGCCGCCGGTGGCCACCATCGTGACGCCGGCCGCGGGCGCGACCTACACCGCGGGCACGAACCTGCTGTTCTCCGGCACGGCCAACGACGAGGAGGATGGCACGCTGCCTCCGAGCGCGATGACCTGGAACATCATCTTCCATCACGATACCCACACGCACCCGGCCATGGCCGATACCACCGGCATCGCGAGCGGCGATTGGCCCATCCCCAACGTCGGCGAGAGCTCGGGCAACGTCTGGTACCGCGTGCGGCTCACGGTGCGCGACTCGATTGGCCTCACCCACACGACGTATCGAGACGTGCACCCCGTCACGGTCCCCCTCACGGTGACCACCGTGCCGAGCGGGCTGCGGGTGCTGATGGACGGGCAGCCGTTCCTGGCGCCACACACCACGACTGGCGTGGTCGGGGTCATCCGCTCGGTAGGGGTCGACTCGCCACAGTACGCGAACGGGAAGTTCTGGTCGTTCGTGTCGTGGTCGGATGGCGGCGCGCAATCGCATACCTTCACCACGCCAGGCAGCGCGGCCACCTACACGGCCACGTTCGCGGAGACCTCGGGCGGGAGCTGCTACCAGATTCAGAGCGAGCGCTCCGACAGGTGGCTCATCGTCAACGCCGCGGGCAAGGTCGTCGCCGGCAGCACGACGCAATCCGGAGGGCAGATCTTCCAGCTCGTTCCGAACGGTGCGCAATACAAGCTCAAGGGCTCGGGCGACGCGTTCCTGACGGTGGTGGCGAACCAGCTCACGATGAGCGCCAACTTCTCCAGCGCGGAGTCGTTCACGCGGCTCGCCTGCGGCTTTGGCGGGCGCACGCGTGTCGGATTCCAGGCTTCCGCTGGAAGCGCGCCCCACTGGAAGGAAGCCACGCCGGACGCGCCAATCCAGAGCGGTGACGGCGGAAATGGCGGCGCCTGCAACCCGGCCGATGGCGGCTCCTGGGAAGCCTTCTACCTCGAACCGGTGACCTGCCCGGATGGCAACACCGCCCCTGCGTGCGGCAACGGCACGGTCGAGAGCGGCGAGCAATGCGACGATGGCAACACCCAATCGGGCGATGGCTGCGATGCGACTTGCCACATCGAGACGGGCAGCGCCGGTTGCTTCCGCATCCAGAGCGAGCGCTCCGACAATTGGCTCACCGTCGACGGCGCGGGCAAGGTGGCCGCCCTCGGCACGACACAGAGCGGCGGCGCAATCTTCGAGCTCGTCACGAGCGGTACGAAGTACAAGCTCAAGGGCGCGAGCGGCGCGTACCTGGCGGTGGTCGCGGACCAACTCACCGTGAACGCCTCGCTCACCACGGCGGAGTCCTTCACCCGCCACGACTGCGGCATCCACGGTGGCCGCAATCGCCATGGCTTCGAGTCGTCGACGGGCACCGCGCGCCACTGGAAGGAAGCCACCACCGGCGCCCCCATCCAGAGCGGTCATGGCGGCAACGGAGGCGTCTGCAATCCCGCCGACGCTGGCTCGTGGGAAGGCTTCTACCTCGAGCCCGCGACGTGCCCGACGACGGGGTGATGAGCCCCTGTGCGCCTCCCCGAAACCCGGGGAGCTGAACGAAAGGCCCCGCCAGCCAGCAGGGCCTTTCTGATGGACACGGGCCCCGCGATGAATGTCGCGGGGCCTTCGTGCTCAAGCCCCTCAGCCGAGGCGTCATCTTCCCCGACACAGGGGGCACGAACCGCACCCATTGCGCCACCGAGTCCACGTCCAGCTTCTGGATGACGCGGGCGCGGTGCACCTGGATGGTCTTCTCGGTGGTGCCCCGCCGCTGGGCGGCGTCCTTGCTGTTCAGCCCCTGAGCCACCAGCGCGCATACCTTGTGCGCTACCGGCCCGGCCAGCCAGCTGAGGCGGTGTTGCAGGTGGGCATGGCTGGCTCGGAGCTGTTCCTGCGCATGGGCCGGCGGCCCTTCCCCCTCACGGCCCCGCCGATTCACGGAGGCGGGCGGATGCATGTCAGGAATTTTGTGTCCATGGCGCTCAAGTGCCTGGCGACGGGTCGCCGGACGACGTTGGCCATCCGCGTGTTGCCCGCCGAGCAGCCGGGAGCCTGAAGTGGTGTCGTGCATCCCAAGAGGGAGGACGGCCCATTCCGGGCTTCATCCTGCTCCTCGGGGGGAGACACTCGATGCGGAGCCGTTCTGGTGTGCTGCGGTCGTGGGGGCTGAGCCTGACACTCGCCTTGTCGCTGGGAGCATGTGGTGTGGAGTCCCCAGAGGAGAAGGTACGTCCTCCTCTGGAGGATGGGGTGTCGCAAGAGGAGGACAGGGCGTTGATGCGTGAGCGTCCGGAAGCCTCGTTGGCGTGGGACCCGTATGCGGACGCGGTGGCATCGGGCACCACGGCGACGGTGCTCAATGCGAGCGCGGCGCTGGGCGCTCCGGACGGGCAAGCCGCGACACTGCTGGGCTTGCTCAACACGGCGCTGGTGCTGGACCTGGGCCAGGGAGAGGAAGGCACCGGCGACCTGCGCGTCTACTACCAGGGTCTATCGTTGGCGCTGGTGGCGCAGGTGGACTTCCTGAAGGCGGACGGCACCTTCATCGGCTCCAGCTCGTTGCGCCTGGTGGAGTTGGGCCTGGGGACGCATGTGGCGGTGGCGACGTACCCGGGGAACGTGCCCTATCGCTATGTGCGGCTGCGAGGCACGGTGCTCGCGCTCTACCTGGTGGACGCGGTGGAGACGTCGCTACGGGCCTTCTGTGGTGATGGGGTGCTGGGCGGGTTCGAAGTCTGTGACGACGGCAATCAGCTCTCTGGTGACGGCTGCAACAGTGTCTGTGAGGTGGAGCCGGGCTACACCTGCACGGGGCAGCCCAGCGTTTGCGACAACAACTCAGCGCCCACGGTCGAGGATGTCCACGCGACCACCTCCGAGGACATCCCGGTGGACATCACCATCCCCGCGATGGACCCGGATGGCGACGTGCTCGACTTCTCCTTCACCCTGCCCGGCCATGGAATGCTCACAGGCACGGGGGCGTCCGTGACGTACACTCCGAACGCGAACTTCGCCGGAGAGGACACCTTCCAGGTCACGGTCTCCGACGGCAAGAAGCAGGCAATGGCCACCGTCTCGGTCACGACGACGCCGGTCAACGACGCGCCCGTGGCTGCCTCTGCCGCCGTGACGGTGGGCTACAACATGCCGACGCTCATCACGTTGGTGGCCACGGACGTGGATGGGGATGCGCTCACGTTCGCCGTGACGGCTCCCGCGAGCGGGACCCTGTCCGGGACGGGCGCCCAGGTGCTCTACACGCCGGCCGCGGACTTCCAGGGGGAGGACGCGTTCACCTTCACGGCCAACGACGGCACGCTGACCTCCAATACCGCCACGGTCAGCATCACTGTCAGGGGGCCGCCTGTCTGCGGCGATGGCTACCTCGATTCGGGTGAGGTGTGTGACGACGGCAACCGCGTCGCGGGAGATGGCTGCCGAGCGGACTGTCAGGGCGTGGAGGTATGCGGCGACGGCCTGGTCGACAGCGTGACGGGAGAGCAGTGCGATGACGGCGGCAGAATCCCCGGGGATGGCTGCGACGCCACGTGCCAGCTGGATGCCTTTTCGAATGTGCCCCCCACGCTCGTCAGCGGAACCCTGAACTGCACCACGGCCAACTCGAACTCGGGCCGCAAAGCGGCAGTGGATGCGCTGGGACGCTTCTACGTCGTCATGACGTGCGGAGGCGCGGTCCATGTCAGCGTGAGCGTGGACCGTGGCAACACCTGGGCAGGGCCCACGCCCCTGGGCATCACCAACGCGGCTGAAGTCGCGATTGAAGGCGGCCCCACCGGGGTCGCCTATGTCGCGGCCACCAGCGCGGGCGGGCTGATTTTCACCCGGACCGTCGACGCGGGAGCAAGCTGGGAGGCGCCGCGAATCCTCAGCCCGGCGGCCAACCCCACCGTCAGTCTGGATTCCATGGGCGACGCCCTCTACATCTCCGTCTCGCGAGGCTCCACCGGGGTGCGCATCCTCCAGAACTTCGAGCGAGGCATGAACGACTTCAGCGTGACCGACGTGGACCAGAACAATGCCTTCTTCGACGTCATCGTGGACAAGGTCAGCGGAGATGTCTTCTCCGTGAGCGACGACCCCTCCTTCCGCATCCGCCGCAGCAGCGACCAGGGGCTCACCTTTGGCCCGCAGAGCCTCCCGCCAGGGCAGGCTTTCTTCTCGGACTGGACGGGCTCCAACGGCTTCATCTACGTCACGGGCTCCTTCGGGGACGACAATGTGGACGTCATCCCAATGTCCGCGCCGGGCACGAGCACCCAGGTGCCGGGCCTCCCCACGGACGTCGGTCCCGGCCCCCTCCGGTCGATTGACGCGGACGCGCTCGGTAACGGCTACATCGCGTCCCAGCGGGGGACGGGCAACGTCCAGTTGGACCGGATGCTCGTGGGGGCCACCATGATTCTGGCCACGGATGCCAGGACTGTAGGGCCGGGCGCCGCGCCAGCAGTCGCGGCGCTCCCCTCGAACGGCGGCGCCCTGGTGGCCTACACGAACGGCACCGGCGTCTACGCCTCAGTGGTGGTGTACTGAATCAACGGCGTGCCTGATGCGCGCCTTCCTAATCGTAGGGAAGGCGCGCATCCTGGTGGCCATGGGTGGGGCCAGCGTGCTCAGGCGCGCAACGCCACGGCACTCCCGGCCAGCACGTCCCCTTGGACTGCCAATGCCCAGAGGCCATGCGCGCCCCTCTGCGCTCTGTAACGAGGCAACAGCCAGGGGCAGGCGCGACGACGGACCGGGACTGCCCCTCACCGGGACGTCACGAGCTCATCGACGATGGGCGAGAGCAGCTCCGTCATCCACATCATGACCGCGCGCACGCGGCGTGGCACCGAACGCCCGTGCGTGTGCAGCAGCGTGATGGGCACCGGCCGCGCAGGGAACTCCGGCAGAATCTCGACGAGCTTCCCACCGTGCCGCTCCAGCCCGTGACGCGGAACCTGCACGATGCCCAGGCCCGCGATGCACGCCGCCTCGTACGCGTCGAAGTTGTCGACGGTCAACGCGCTGTGCATTGGAAGCTCCTTGTACGTCTTGCCGTCGAAGTACTCGAAGACCGGGACCGGATCGGCGGCGTAGTGGACGACGCGATGGTCGCGCAGGTCATCCAGCGTGCGTGGAGTTCCATGCTGGCGCAGATACGATGGGCTTGCGCAGTTCATCATTGACGCCTCGCCGATGCGGCGCCCGACGAGCCCCGGCTCGTTGACCGGTCCCACCCGAAGCACCAGGTCGAAGCCCTCGCGCAGCGCCGCCGTGAGCCGGTCGCTCGCACAGATGTCGAACTGAAGCTGCGGATGGCGGGCGAGCAACTCAGGCAGCCGGGGAATGACGAAATCGCGCGCGATGATGACGGGGAGTTCCACGCGCACCCGTCCACGCAGCACACGACCTGCTTGAAAGAGCGCCGCGATCTCCTCGGCATCCGCGAGGAAGCCATGGGTCCGCTTGAGCAACTGCTCTCCCTCTGGCGTGAGGCGAACGACGCGAGTCGAACGCTGGAGGAGCTGCGCTCCAAGCTCGGCTTCGAGCTTCTGCACGTGCGCGGACGCGCGCGCCTTGGGCATGCCGAGCTGGCGAGCGGCCTGCGTGAAGCTTCGAACCTCCGCGACCCGTGCGAATACCTTGAGGGAGTCGATGTCGAAGCTCATTGTCTCGGAATATCAGACAGTGTGTCGGTGGGCTCGCTCTTTATCCAGCGCTCGCGAGGTCGTTACGTTGTGGGCATGACCCATTGGACAACTTCCAACATGCCTCCGCAACAAGGCCGTTCAGCCGTCGTTACTGGCACCGGAGGTCTCGGACTTGAGGATGCCCTCGAGCTTGCACGCGCAGGGGGCGAAGTCATCATCGTCGGCCGCAATCAACAGAAAGGCACGGAGGCCATCGCGAGAATCCGAGCGGAGGTCCCATCGGCGAAGGTCCGGTTCGAACAGGCCGACCTCGCCAGCCTCAAGTCCGTCGCCGACTTCGCCGCGCGGCTGAGGGCGCAGCGAGAAGGCCTCGATCTGCTGATCAACAACGCCGCGGTGATGACCCCGCCCAATCGGCAAGAAACCTCGGATGGCCTCGAGCTGCAGTTCGGAACCAACTATCTCGGCCACTTCGCACTGACCGCCCAACTGATGCCGCTGCTGCGCAAGGGGACGAATGCGCGCGTCGTCACTCTGTCCAGTGTCGCTGCACGCGATGGCGCGCTCGACTTCGACGATCTGCAGTCGAAGGGGAGCTACAAGCCCATGCGGGCCTATGGCCAGTCAAAGCTCGCCTGCCTGCTGTTCGCGCTCGAGTTGCAGCGTCGCAGCGAGGCGAGCCGGTGGGGCGTCACCAGCATCGCCGCGCACCCCGGCATCTCGCGCACCCAGCTTCTGCACAACGCGCCCGGCCGCTGGAGTGCCGCCGGCATCACGCGGTCGCTCTTATGGTTCATGTTCCAGCCCGCGTCGCAGGGCGCGCTCCCCACGCTCTTCGCCGCGACCTCGCCCGAGGCGAAAGGCGGCGTCTATTACGGCCCGGGCAAGATGAACGAAATGCGTGGCCTTCCCGCGGTGGCGAAGGTTCCACCGCAAGCGGAAGACAGGGCTACCGCCGAACGGCTCTGGCGCGTGTCCGAGGAGCTCGCCGGACTCTCCTTCCAGTGAAAGCACGCACCGACATCCAGCGGAGCACGACATGCACAAGTACATCGTCTACGCGGCATACGGCTGGCTGAGCTTCACCGGGGTGATGCACTTCGTCGTCGACGTCGTGTCCCAGCATCTTCGCGGCAAGCACGTCCCGGGAACGGAGGCGACCCTCTACTACGGCGTCCATACGGCGTTCGCGTTCGGGCAACTCGCGTTCGGCGTGCTCGGACTCTGGCTCGCGTTCCGCGCGCGGGACTTGCTGAACGAGCTCCCCGTCGTGACCTTGTCGGTGGTTGCCGCCGTGGCGTGGCTCACCATCGCGGTCCTCTTCATGGAGTACTGGCAGCCCAGGTTCAACGCCGCGGTCTTCGGCGTCCTCATCGTGGCTGCGGCGCTGACGGGGCGCCAATAGGAGCCTGTGCTCGACCCCAACGCACCGGAAGACACGCCGACCTGGGCGCAAACGGCGCTCTAACCGCGCGGTGGGCCGCGGCCTTAGATGCCGCTGGCTGCACAACGGCCCTTCCGGAGAAACACATGTCCCTACGCCTGTCCGCCGTCTTGTTCGTCGCGGTTGCCAGTCTGCTCGGATGCCGAGGCAGCGCATCGAAATGGCCGGAAGGCCACGCGGCAGCCTCGACCTCAAAGGGGGAGCCCGCGGTCACTGCCGCATCCGCGCTGGCCGACTCCGCCACGGCCCTGGCGGGGACTTGGACCTGTCACGGCACCGTACACGGGCCAGGTGGCGCGAGCCCAAGCCAGGTCACCCTCGACGTCAGGCCCGACCTCGACAAGGCATGGCTGCGCACTGACTTCGTGGTGCTGTCCGGTGACTACAAGTACAAGTTCACCGCCTACCGCACGTTTGATTCAGCAGCGAGCAGGTGGGTGAACCTCATCGTCGACAACCTGGGTGGCCACACCCGGTCTTCGTCCATGGACGGCCACCTATGGCTCGGGGAGGCGGACGGTCCCATGGGCGAGATGCACATCAGGGACACAGAGCATTTCGTTTCGCCAGGTGTGTTGGAGATGCGTGGCCAGTACTCACTGGATGGCCGGGACTGGAGCACCGGCTACGAGCTGTCTTGCACGAAGTGAAGATGAACCGCTCGTGCCGGAACCGGCGCTGATGCGCCGCCTGGCATTGCGACCGCCACGCAGCCCCCTGCTCCGGCAACCTGTCCCGGGGCTATGCCTCCGGCTCGTGGCAAACCGCTTCAATGTTGTGCCCGTCCGGCCCGATGACGAAAGCCGCGTAGTAGTTCGCGTGGTACTGCGAGCGCAGCCCGGGCGCACCATTATCCTTGCCGCCCGCCTCCAGCGCGGCGCGATGGAACGCATCGACCTGTTCGCGAGTCTCGGCCATGAACGCCACGTGGAGATGTGCCGGCTTTTCTTCGGTCGGGATCAGAATCAGGGAGGGGACGCCCTTCCCGCTGAGTTCGATCCCCTCTTTCACCTCCATGTGGACGGCTACGCCAAGCGGGGCGAGCGCCTTTAGGAAGAATGCTCTGCTTGCCGCATAATCGCTGACGCCGAACTTGACGTGGTCGAACATGATTCTTCCTGACGTGAATAGGCATGCGTGCAGCGCACCTACTGAAGCAGTCTCTTAGACCCCTTCAAGAAGGCACGACATGATCAAGCGGATCTTGATTGAGCACCGAACCAAGCAGAAATTGAAAGAGTACCGAGCGATCATCAAGAGCCGAGACAACACGCAGCCTGAATTCCGGGTGACCGTGATGGCGGCTGCCCCTGAGGAGGCATTCAATCTCCTCGAGGAGAAGCATGGCGCCGGCACCGTCTTCGACTGTCACAATGAAGAGGAAGCGCGCACGATTCGGTAACGGCCCCCCGGCCAGAAGCGTCAGCTTGGGGGCAGTTGGGAGAGGCACGGTCCACGGCAAATGCGCTGAACGCAGGGCCCTCCCCCCTGGCAGGGCCCTGGAGCGGTGGCTCAAGGCTAAGGCTGCAGCGCCTTGCGCTCCTTCGCGCAGAGCTGGACCAGCTCCAGCATGCTCATGCTGGTGCCGCCGATGTCGAACTTCTGCGCCTTGAACTCGGGGTATCGGTTCTCGAGGATGCGCCCCTCCGCGATGCAGTCGTTGAGCTGCGCGAGCGCCTCGTTCTTCCGCCCCTTGGAGAGGTGGGCCTTCGCCGCGTCGTAGGCCTTCCGCTGGCCCTCCTGGAACCGGAGCTCCACGTCGACGCGCTGCAGGGGCGCCTGCAGGGCCTCGGCCTTCTGGGCACACTGGGCCATCACATCCTGGGGCTGGGTGGGGACCCCACCCACGAGCACGTCGACCGCCGCGAGGCTGGCGTTCTCCTTCATCATCCGGGCGCCCTCGTCCTGGCAGGCCTTGAGCTTCTCCGCCGCGCTCGCGTACAGGGCCCTGCGCTTGCGCAGGTCCGCGGCGGACGCGGCGGATGCCGTCGCCTTGCCCGCGACGTCCAGAGCCTCGCCGGTCAGCCGGCGCAGCGCCCTCGCCTGCTTCGCGAACTCGAGCGCCTCCACCATCTTCAGCCAGTCGGCGCGCGACCGCTCGGCTGACGCCGCGTAGCTCGCGTCCTGTCGCTCCAGCGCCGCGTGCGTCTCGAACATCTGCATGACCTCGTCCACGCTCTTCGAGGCGGTGTCGACGTCGGCGTCGGTCGCCGAGATGGTCTTGGCGACGTCGAGCTTCTCCTTCGTGCTGGCCAGCCGGGACGCGAGCTGGACCCGGGCATCCGCCGCGGCCAGGACAATCTTCCGCCGGGTGATGCGGTCGTTCAGCTCCGCCATGCGCTCCTTCGACTCCTTGGCGTACAGGGCGTAGTCACGGTCCTTCTTGACGAGGGCGGCACCGGCCTCCAGCACCACGCCAATCTGTTTGACGGCATTCTCCGCCTCCTGGAGCTGCGCCTCCGACGGCGTCTCCTTCTGGACCTGGCTGACCAGCGCCACCGCGTTCTTCCGGGCCTCGTCCACCTTCGCGCGCTGCTGCTGCAGGTCGACCTCGTACCGGCGCCGCTCCATCGTCGCCCGCCCGTCCTTGAGGAGCTGCCGCGCCTCGGCGGCGGACGGGCTGATGGCGGGGTTCTTCACGTGGACCGTCTCGAGCGTCTTCTCCAGGACGACCATCGCCGTCTTCGCCTCCTCGAACTGCTCGGCGGTCACGGACCGCTTCTCGACGTTCCGCAGCGCCTGGACGACCTCGGCGCGCGCCGCGTCGAGGGTGCGGACCTGGAGCGCCACCTCCACCTCGACGAGCGTGTTCTTCACCTCGGTGAGGTACTGGCCAATGGCCTGGCTCCTCGCCGCCTGCGGCTCGTACTTGTCCACCAGCTTCCGGACGACGAACGCCGCGGTCTTGGCCTCGGAGAGCTGCTCGGGCGTGGGCCGCTTCACCCGGAGCGCCTTGGCGGACGCACGGAGCTCTTCATGGGCGGGCTCCAGCTCCACCTTGACCCGCGAGACACCCGCCTGCGCCACGAGCTCATCCATCCGACGCCGGGCCTGGGTGACCTCGGCGCGGGCCTTCTCCGCCTCCGCGCGATAGGCCTTGTCCTGAACTTCGAGCGGCCTGCCCTCCTCGAGCTGCTTCTGCAGCGCGGCCACCGCCTTGTCGGTGGCCGCGAACTTCTCGTCCGACCAGGCCTTGCCCACCTCGGCGAGCGAGCTCGCCAGGCGCTTGCGGCTCTCGTCCAGCAGGCCCCGCTGCTTCTGCGCCGACAATTGCAACCACCGCTCGTCGAGCGTCTTCCGGTGACGGGCGAGGGTCGCCTCGACCTCGGTGAGGTACGTGGAGAACTTCGGGTCCTGGCTCTTGAGGGGCCGGCCCTCCTCCGCCAGCTTCACGAGCGCGTCCACCGCGGCGCGGGCCTCGTCCATCGCCTTGGCGCCCGGGTCACCCTGGCCGAGCTTCGCCATGCGCTCGTTCAGGGGCGCGAGCGCGCCGTCGATGCGTCGGCGATACTCGTGGATGTGGACCTTGGCCCGGCGCTCGTCGACGTACTCCCGCTGCGTCCGGAGCTGCTTGCGCGCCGCCAGGACCAGCTTCGCGTACTCGAGGTCCTCCGTCTCGAAGCTCGCTCCGGCATCGAGCGCGACCTTCAGCGCCTCCACCGCCGCGAGGGCGGCGTCGAGGTCGGCGTTGCGCGGCGGCTCCACTTCGATTCGCTGCACGGCCGTCGCGAGGTCGGCGCGCGCACGCTCCACGCGCTTCGATGCCTCCCCGATGGACCTCGCGGCGCCAGCCTCGGCGGACGCGGCGGAGGCCCCGGAGGAGGCGAGGATGAAGAACCCGAGCAACACCAGCATTGAAGTGCGTACCATTCACGCCAACCTACTACAGCGAGGCGGAAGAACCCGGCATTGTGTCCGCCCCGCGCCACGCATCGGACAGGATGAGACCCGAGGTGGGAGCGCCGAGGGGGCCTGGCTCCCGGGCAGGACGCGGAGGCTCACGCTCCTGGAGTTGCCGGAGCGGGGAGCGCGCTACGGCGCCTTGGCGCGGTGGCGCCGCACGGCCGCGACATCACCGGCCACGTCGGCGGTATTCACCTCCAGCGGATGATGACCGACACACAGGACGCCCACCCCGTGCTCGTCGTCCCAGGCGCATGAAAACTCAGCGCCCAGGGAGGGCTCGCTGGCTGGGAGCGCGTGGACGGTGATGGTCTCCAGCCGCAGGAGGGGGCGCAGGTCATCGGGCCGTGAGATGCCGGGCATGGGAGCGGAGCTCTCGGGCTGAAGGATGTGCCGAGAATGTCAGAACGAGCGCTGGAGCGCCGCGACCCGATGCGCTCCTGAGCGGAACGGCGCAATCCGCTTCACTTTCGGCGACGTCCCGCCTGAATTGTCGTCACGGTGGCGCTGTGGGGAGCCCGCCACAGCGGAGTTGAACAACGCGGGCAGGAGCGTGGGGCTGGGCCTGTACATCTTCAAGAGCATCGTGGAGGCCCACGGAGGACACATCGACGTGGTCTCCACGCCGGAAGAAGGGACGCGGTTTACCGTCCACCTGCCCCGTCACGGCCGCACCCAACGAGAGCGCTCGGCATCGCCCTCCGCGCCGCCAGCGCCCGAAGCTTCTCAGCTCCGGGCGCTTCTCACCGAGGCTTGACTCGGGGCTCGGCATCGACACGCCGCGCGCCGAGCGTCGCCAGTGCGCCGGGCTGAAACGGGTCCTTCCCACTCGTCATCAACTCCCACACCGCGCTCTCGCCAATGGCACCGTCCTCATCCAGCGCCTCG
This sequence comes from Myxococcus sp. 1LA, assembly GCA_046520405.1. Taxonomy (GTDB): domain Bacteria; phylum Myxococcota; class Myxococcia; order Myxococcales; family Myxococcaceae; genus Myxococcus. The sequence goes on along the minus strand of JBKGHI010000090.1, from coordinate 2,716 downwards.
GCGACGAAAAAATCCGCGGCCACGTCATCGTCGGTGAAGTGACGAGGCAGGCCCCAGCCCTCGCTCGCGAACACCACGGCGTCGAGTTGCTGGGCGTTCACTCCGGTGTGGCCGTCGAGCATCAGCACGCGGGCCTTCAGATGGGCGGTGTGCAGCTCAGCCGCCTCGTCGCCGTGCTCTCCGAAGCAGCCGCCCGTGAGTTCGACCGACTCCGTCGCGTAGCGGCACGCGCTTCCGCTGAAGCGCAGGTTCTTCGCACGCACGCTGCCGAGCACCACGAACAGACTGATTTCGTAAGGCTGGGTCGACAGGTCAACGTCACCGGCGACCTCGAGGTCTCCATCGACAACGAGAATCCACGGAGACACAGGGACGAGCGTGTCGACACGCACGAGCCCGGTCGCCAGATGGATTTCGACAGCGGGCTCGTTGTGCTGCCTGGCGCGGCCCTGAATCCACTCGAAGTGCTCGACGAACCAACCGAAGGTCTCCGCTTCGTTCGCGGCCTCGAAGCGCGCCTTGATTTCGTCGAGCTGGACAACCCTCGTTGCCAACGCCTGGAACATTGCGCTTCCCCCAATTCGGTCGCTGCGCCATGCCTGCGTCAATGCGAGTGAGCGAGGCGCACGAGTTCTTCGTCGGACTCCTGCGCTGGCGATGCGGAAGGCGACCCACCTGGTGTCTCAACAATTGGGTGCGGCACAACGCCCACCCACCGAGGCGTGGGGTTTCTACGTACGCAAAGCACCTGTCCACCCGCGCGACTGTCAGGGATACGTCGTATGACTCCGCCTGCCGTCACGTGCGCGGCATGGACAAGCACCAACTCCGTGCTCCAGTGTGCGCGGCACCAACGCTCCTGATTCAGCGAGGAATGCATGAAGACGAAGTTCGCCGCGGTGACCCTGGTTGCGTCCCTGCTCTCGTCCTCCGCGGCGTGGGCCGCGGTGACGGTGCGCTACTACAACCGCGATTCGCAAGGCCACACGTGGCCCGTGGTGTGTAGCGGCGTGAAGACGTCGGTGACGTTCGACAAGAGCAAGACGGCCTCCGTCACCATCCAAGGCTCCGGGCCCTGCTCCGTGAAGACGGACGCCGGCACCGTGGTCCTCAAGGGGGGCGAGGACCTGGAGATCAAGGACGGCCGCATCCAGGTGAAGTGAGCCTGACCGGCCGGCAGGCCATCCCCCCGGCAGGCCGCCACCCCTTGAAGAACGAAGGCTTAGCCTTAAGTCGGACGATTTTAACCTACCCGAGCACCAAACTAAGCTAGCGGGAATTGAATCCGGGCCAGGAGCGCCGCATACTGCATTGCGTCAGTCTTCCAAGTGGAGGCGCAATGAAGAAGTGGTTGGCGATGGCCCTTCTGGTGGGCGTGGGTGTAGCCGGGTTGCTGGTCCAGCCGGCGGCGCAGTTGAAGCAAGGGGGGCCCATCAACACCGCGGACACGGCGTGGATTCTCACGGCGACCGCGCTGGTGCTGTTGATGACGCCGGGCCTGTCGTTCTTCTACGGCGGCATGGTGCGGCTGAAGAACGTGGTGTCCACGCTGCTCCAGAGCTTCATCGCCATGGCGGTCATCAGCCTGCTCTGGGTGGTGGTGGGCTTCAGCCTGAGCTTCGGCGACAGCTTCCACGGCCTCATTGGCGACCCGCGCACCTTCTTCATGTTCAGCGGCGTGGGCGGTGAGACGCACCCGGACCTGGCGCCCACCATTCCCCTGATGCTGTTCGCGCTGTTCCAGCTCAAGTTCGCCATCATCACCCCGGCGCTCATCACCGGCGCGTTCGCGGAGCGCGTGCGCTTCAAGGCGTACGTGCTCTTCATGGTGCTCTTCACGCTCGTCATCTACGCGCCGCTGGCGCACTGGACGTGGCACCCGGAGGGCTTCCTGCGGCAGTGGGGCGTGCTCGACTTCGCGGGCGGCACGGTGGTGCACATGTCCGCGGGCTTCGCGGCGCTGTCCGGCGCGCTGGTGCTGGGCCGCCGCAAGGTGCACGTGGAGAACGCGGCGCACACGCCCGCCAACATCCCCTTCGTCATGCTGGGCACGGGCATGCTGTGGTTCGGCTGGTTCGGCTTCAACGCGGGCTCGGCGATGTCGGCCTCGTCGCTGGCCACGCTGGCCTTCGCCACCACCAACACGGCCTCCGCGGCGGCGATGCTGGGGTGGATTGCCTTTGACTGGTTGCGCGGCCGCAAGCCCAGCGCCATGGGCGCGTGCATCGGCGCGGTGGTGGGCCTGGTGGCGGTGACGCCCGCGGCCGGCTTCATCACCGTGGGGCAGAGCATCGTCGTGGGCCTCGCCGCCAGCTTCGTGAGCAACGCGGCGGTGCACTTCAAGAACCGCACCTCCCTCGACGACACGCTGGACGTCTTCCCCTGCCACGGCCTGGGCGGCGTGGTGGGCATGGTGCTCACGGGCGTGCTGGCCAAGGACGTGGGCCTCATCCACGGCGAGACGCGCACCTTCGCGATGCACATGCTCGCGCTGGTGCTGGTGTCGGTGTTCTCCTTCGCCGGCTCGTTCCTGCTCTACAAGGTGGTGGACCGCATCGTCCCGCTGCGCGTCACCCACGAGCACGAGGAAGAGGGCCTGGACCTGAGCCAGCACGGCGAGACGGTGGGCGAGTCCGTCATCGCCCCCGTGCCCCAGCCCGCGCCCACCGCCACGGCGGCGGTCGCCACCGAGCCCGCGCCGGGTGACAGCCTGCCG
>JBKGHI010000008.1:0-87008 GCA_046520405.1 Myxococcus sp. 1LA | reverse complement strand
CCTGCGCCGCGATGGCCGCCGCCACGGACGCCATGGCCGGCCAGGCCCACGCCAGCCCGCGCACCACCACCGGGGGGAGCGCCTGGAGCAGCGGTTCAACGAAGAAGCCCAGCAGCGCACAGAGCGCGGTGAGCGTCCCGTACACCACGAAGTGGGGCCACATGCCCCAAAGGTTCTGCCGCATCGCGCGGGTGAGGTTCCCCGCCTCCGCGGAGGCCAGCGCCACGCGGGCCAGCCGCGCCGTGTAGCCCTCCAGCAGCCGGTCCCCCTTGCGGCCCACGCGCCCCAGGCCGATGAAGAGCAGCACCGCGAGCGACCAGATGGCCGGCGTGGAGCCCGCGCCCGTGGCCAGGGACAGGGTGGCCGCAGCGGCGCTGGTGCCGGTGGCCGCCAGGGTGTCGTTCTCCGGCAGCGCGGCGCCCAGGTTGGCGGTGCCCAGGAAGAACAGCTCCAGGAGCATGCCAATGGCCAGCCCCGAGGCCACGTCCCCCAGCAGGGCGCCCATGACAGTGGCGGCGACCAGGGGCCGGGACATCATGGCCTGGAGGAACGCCTTGCGCTCCAGTGCCACCAGTCCGCCCCACAGCCCCGCCAGCGCCACCTGGGTCCAGACGACGCTCACGCGCTCACCCGGCCTTCGCCCACCGCTCGCGGAGGTCCGGCAGGTCCACGGGCTTTTCGGCGGGCACCGCCCGGGCGGCCACCCGCACGCCCTGGTCGGACAGTTGCTGGAGCGTCGTCAGCTCCGCCTCCGCCAGGAACACGGACGGGGAGACCTGCCTGCGGCCGGTGCCGAAGTGCACGTTGCCCAGATTCAGCTCATCCATGGCCAGCCCGTGCGCATGCGCGAAGGGCACCGAGGCCACGTCCCGGAGCAGCACCAGGGTGCGCACGCCGTCCTTGGACAGGGCGGCGAAGTCCACCTGGGACAAGGGCAGAATCTGCACCTCGATGGCGCTCTGGACGGCCAGCGCCATGGCGGCGCGGATGAGAGGGCTGGAGGCCGCCTCGTCATCCGCCACGACCACCCGGGAGACTTTGAGGAACGGGAGCCAGGCCTCGACGACCTGACCATGGATGAGGCGGTTGTCGACGCGGACCAGGGTGATCACGGCAGTCTCGAATCGCCGACCCGCGCGGGTCCGTCAAGTTCGCGGCTGCTGCTGGGCCTCGCGAAGCAGGGCGGATGCGCAGGTGATGTTGCGCTGGCCATGGGAAGCCAGCTGGTTGGCCATCTCCGGTAGCGACAACTGCTCCGAACGGAGCGAGTTCGCCTTCAGCAGCATGGGCAGGTTGACGCCAGCAAGGACCTCCACATTCATTCGCTGACACATCATCAGCGACTCCTTACAGGGCGTACCTCCGAAGAGGTCGGCCAGAATGATGACACCGGAGCCCTCATCCACGCGGGCGACCGCTTGCTTCATCTTCGCCCGGAGGTCCTCGACAGGAGTCCCAGGCTCGATGTTGCAAGTAGCCACCGCGGGAAGCTCTCCCACGATCTGCTCCGCGGTGGAGACCAGCTCCTCCGCCAGACGTCCGTGCGCTGCGACGACGAGGCCGACCATGTCCGCTCCTGACCAACCCCCCGAAGCTGCGTCCTACGCCTGAACGCTGCGGCGCGCAACTCCGGCGAAAGTTTCCGCCCTGACCTCTGACCTAAGCTGCCTCTTCCTGACTCGAAAGCTAAGACGACCACAGCGAGGGTGCCCGAAATTTCGGGTCCGGCGGCGCACAGGGCTGTCGCCTGCCGGACGAGGAAGCGACACCGCTTCCCCTACACTCTATGAGATGCGCTCGTCACTTCCAGGATGCGTTCGCACGAAAGCCAATCATTAGGCTCCATATGACCCGCATGGGGGACAAGCGGGCATCCGTGAGGTCGTCTTTGACGCCCGTTTTCGGCACGGCGGATTACTTGTGGGGACGCGGCGGGCCGGATGGGATGTGCCCGGCGTTGAACGCACCGGCCTGACTCCGGGGCGACGCGAGGACGTCATGGCCAAGACGAAGCTCTTGAAGCAAGGCGATGCGGTACCGGACATCACCCTCACCGGCGCGAACCGCCAGCCGGTGCGGCTGCGTGAGCTGGTGGGACAGAAGGTGCTCGTCGTCTACTTCTACCCGAAGGATGACTCCCCGGGCTGCACCGCGCAGGCGTGCAGCCTGAGAGACCAGTACGAGGACTTCGTCGCCGCTGGCGCGGACGTGGTGGGCATCAGCGGTGACTCGTCGGAGTCGCACGAGGGCTTCGCGACGAAGCACCGGCTGCCCTTCAAGCTGCTCAGCGACGAGCGCGGCGAGGCGCGCGAGGCCTTCGGCGTGTCCACGTCGTTCCTCGGCTTGCTGCCCGGGCGTGTCACCTTCGTGGTGGACCGGTCCGGCATCGTCCGCGACAGCTTCGAGTCCCAGATTCGCGTGGGCGAGCACGTGCGGCGCGCGCTGGAGCTGGTGCGCACGCTGGCGCAGGAAGGCGGCGCCCCCGCCTCCGCGAAGTAGCCGGCGCGCCCAGGCGAGCTCCGGGACGACGCGCCCCGGAGCCACGGGCGTGGCCGCCGCTGGGTGACCGTGCGAGACGGGCTGGGAGAGGCCCGTGCGGCCGTGAGTCGCGGAAGCGGCCGGCGCGTTGGCGCGCATGGCCCTCAGCAAGCGGACAAGTGAGGCCATGAGCGTTCGCATGGCCCGCATCGAAGGAGGCGCTTGCCGGGCGCCAACGCGCATCCCACGCATACCAGCTCCGTACGCGCGAATCCCATGCGCGAACGGATGCGGCGGACCGCGCGCGGCGGCCTCTTCGCGAGCACATGCTCCAGCGGCGCCGTTCCCAGAGGGCAAGACACATGAGGCGGCGCATCACCGCGTGAGCACGCGCGGGTGGCCCGGACCTTGCTCAATGGCTCCATGTCCCCGCGATACACGCGAGGCAAAAGGAGCGCCGTCATGATGTTCCCCAACGAGAACTGGTTCGACGAAGTGGTGCTCAACCTGGGCCCGTTGATGGCCCTGAAGGTGGTGGGCGTGGTGATGCTGCTCGTCACCTATGCGCACCCGTCGTGACGTGCTGGCACATTCCTCCGGCGCGCAGGGAATGCGCCGCGGAGGCGTGCCACGGCGTCGTCACGCGGAACACGGGCTGCGCGCGGATGCGAGCGCGTTAGAGTGGGCCCATGTTCATCTCACACGGCAGGCGGTTGGGCGTCGCGGTGCTGACCCTGGGGATGCTGGGCAGCGCGTGCGCGGCGCGACAGGACGTGGCGTCCGCTCCTGAAGCGGCACGACCCTCGGAGGAGGCGCAGAACGCGGCACCATCCGCTGAAGCGGCGCAGCAGACGCAGGAGGCCCCGGCCATGGCTAAGACATTGACGTGCACGTTGAGCGGCCCGGCGCAGGTGCGCGCGGGCGACCCCGTGGAGCTGACGTTCGAGCTCGGCAACCCCACGGCGCAATCCCTGCGCGTGCTCGCCTGGCACACGCCCCTGGAGGGCGTGCGCAACAAAATCTTCGACGTGTCCCGTGACAACACTGCGCTCGAATACCAGGGCCCCATGGCGAAGCGCGCGCCGCCCACGGCCGACAGCTACGTCACCCTCTCCCCCGGTACGTCGTTGGAAGGCAAGGTGGACATCGCTCGCTTCTATGACTTGCAGGCGCCGGGCACGTACCGCATCGCCTTTCGAGGCCCCCTGATGGACGTCGCCCGGGAAGGCGAAACGGTGCCCGCTCCGAATGGCGGATTCCGCCCGGCGGAAGTGCCATGCCCCGTGGTGGAGGTCACCGTCACGCCCTGACGGCATGGACGCGAGCCTCGCGCGGACCGCGCTTCCGCGCGGGGTGGCGCACCGTCAGCCCGCCACCAACCTGGCACGCTGCCGCGCGGGGCGGATGCGCGCGGTGGCCCCCGCGCCAAAGCGGAGGAAGTCCTCCTCCACGCCGTCGCTGAAGATGACGCCCTCCGACGCCATTCGCGACTCCAGCACCAGCTCGCGCTCCTCCGTCACGTCGCCCATCACCAGACTGGCGCCTGACTGGCGGCTGGCGAAGGGCTCGCGCACCACGAAAACCAGCCGCGGGTCCTCCCAGCCCAGACGCACGGGCGCGCACGGCACCCCACCCGCGTGGGCCGTCACGCCTCGCGCCAGATTGAAGATGGACGACAGCCACCCGGTGGCGCCCGCGCCCGTGGACACCACCACGCCGCTGGACGACTGGGACTCCTCCTGGTCCCCGGTGCGCAGCCGGTAGCGCGCGGACACATGGGAGCGCGCCCCGATGAACAAGTCATTGAAGGCCAGCAGCCGCTGCCCGTCATCCAGCCGGGCTTCCGCCAACGTCACGCGCTTGAAGGCCGCCTTGCCGTCCAGCACCCGCCGCACGGCGCCACGCGCCCCCGCCACCGAGTACGGCAGCAGCACGCCGTCGAAGCGCTCCGGGTCCGGATTCACGCCCACCAGCGGCTGCTCCCCCACGTACTTCGCCACGTTGGCCACCAGCCCGTCTTGCCCCGCGACGACCACCACCTCCTTGCCGGTGAAGAGGAAGGTGGGCACCAGGCTCCGGTCCACCTGCTGCACCGGCAGGCCGAAGGACAGCGACTCCCGCAGCGAGTCCACGTTGCACCGGTAGGCCTCGTCCTCCCGGACGAACTCGTCGAAGTCCTGGCCCGCGTGCTCCACGTAGAACTTCGCCTGCTTCTTCGTGTTGAAGCGCTCCACCAGCCCCGCCATGCGCGTGCGGCGAGTGACGAGCACGATTTTCTCGTACATGGCCCCTCCCCCGACTCAGCGCTCGCGGCCCTTGCCGCCCTGCGCGGGTGGATGCGCCCGGCCCGGCCCGCCCACCAGCGATTGCAACAGGTCCGGCGACACGTTCAGCTCGCCGATGCGCTGCGCGTTCTCCGCCATCTCCCGGAAGGCCAGGGCGATGTTGAGCGCCGGGTCCCCACCGTTCGCAGACGTGGCCATCAGCGTCTTCCAGTCCACCCCGCGCACGGGCGCCAGCGTCTTCTCCAGCGCGTAGGCGCGGGCGTCCGCGGCCTGCCGCTCGTTGTCGCTCCAGCGCGTCATCAGCGCGGCGCGCTGCTCCTCCACGGCGATGTCCGCGGCCATCTTCGCCTCGCGAATCTGGCGCTGCCGCTCCTCCACCGCCAGCTCCGTGGCCAGCTCGCTCTCCTTGATGCGCCGCTCCTGCTCCACCGCGGCGTTGCGGCGCGCATAGATGGCTTCATCCGCGCCACGTTGCAGCGCCTCGCGCGCCTCGGCCTCCAGCGCCCGCGCCATCTCCGGCGCCGGCTTCACCGACAGCAGCGAGAAGGCCATGACCTCCACCCCCAGCGCCTTCACCGGCTCCGCGACGGACAGGGCCGCCAGCACCTGCTGCTCGATGGCGTCCGAGCGAACCAGCACCTCACGCAGCGTCAGCCCCTGCACCACCGAGCGCGCCCGCACCTGCGCCACCTGCACCAGCCGCTCCTCCAGCTTCTCCGGGTCGTCCGACTGGTAGCGCCCCGTGGAGCCCAGGGAGTAGTCCAGCAACGATGCAAGACGGCGCGGGTCCGTGACACGCCACGTGAGCTGCCCTTGCAGCGTCACCGCCTGGAAATCCCGCGTCACCTCGTTGAACACGAAGGGCACGTCCGCGCTGGACAGGGGCACCGACACCAGCGTCGCCGACGGCTTCCAATAGAAGAACGAGAGCCCCGCACCCTCCCGGACCGCCTTTCCCCCCTCGAACTGCATCACGTACGTCGTCGGTGCCGCCTTCATGTAGCCGATGACCATGGGTCCTCCCCTCACTTGGTGTCGTCCGGACACTTAGTTAGTGTCAAGCAAACACGATCTCAAGTCAATGTGCGGAAGCGACACGTCCAGGCCCGCGGATGTCCGGTGCCGAATCACGGTTCATTCGCGTTGCGACACAAAGCACACAGGTCTCATGGACGAATGCGCCGGTCGTGCGCAGGGTGGCAGGAGGCCGGCGCTGGCTTCCGTGAAGCCGGGCCACGAGGAAAGGCACATGGGGGCGACACACGAATGGCATCCGGTTGCGGCGAGATTTTCGCGCGCCGGGCATTCCGCCGCCGCACGCAGGCCCTACCTTTCCGGAGCACTTCGGGAGAGCGCATGCGGATCGCGGTGATTTCGGACCTACATCTCGGGCGGCGGGACGCCGCGGACCACTTCGGGCACGACGACTCCGGCTTCCTGCGGTTCCTTCGTTTCTTGGAAGGTAATTTCGAGCGCATCGTGCTGCTGGGAGACATCTTCGAGACGCTCACCCCGCGCGCGCCCGGGATGAAGGTGGCGGAGCTGATGGCGGCCCGCGCGGCGCATCCGGAAATCGTCCGGCGCTTCGAGCTGCCCCGCTACCACTACATCCACGGCAACCACGACCTGGTGGCCGGCACCGTGCTGGGGGCCGAGCAGATGATTCTGGAGGCGGACGGGGTGCGGATGCTCTTCACCCACGGCCACCACCACGACTGGATGATTCGCAAGGCGCGCCTGCTGTCGGAGGCGGCGGTGTGGGCCGGGGCCTGGCTGCGGCGGATGCGGATGCGGGCGATGTTCCGCTGGTTCCAGGCGTTGGACCTGAAAATCACCAACGCGCTGCCGGACCCGGCGCGGTGCACCTTCCAGCGCTGGGCGGTGGCGCGGGCCAACGCGCACCACGCGGACATCGTCGTCACCGGCCACACCCACCTGGGCCTGCGGGTGGAGCACGGCAGCAAGCTGTTCCTCAACAGCGGGACGTGCTCGGAGGGGCAGTTCTCCTTCCTCAGCCTGGACACGCGCACCGCCAACTACTCGCTGCACACCTCCTGGTAGAGGCCCCCGGCCTGCGGGCGGCCAGGAAGGCGGCAGGGAGCCCGGTCCGTTGCATCTTCCTCGCCCCTCCTCGTGGAGGGGGAAGTAACATTGGCGGATGTTCAGGCGGCTCACCGAGGCGCTCCGCGTCCTGACGCGACGCCCCCCGAGAAGCGGCTCCGGCACCACGCCCGGAGCCCCGCGGCAACTGCTGCTTTCCGACGTGCCCGTTGACGCGCGGCCCCGGATGAAGCCGGCTGCGCGCCGCGCACCGCCGCGCCCCACCCGGCCCGCGCGCTACTTCGACCTCCACGACGACTTCCGCATCCCCGGCCGGCCCGAGCTGAGCGACCCGGTGGCCGTGGACCCGCGGCAGAAGCTGGACTCCGTCTGGCTGTTCACCTCCGGCGCCCGCGTGCGCGGCGTGGGGAAGCTGAGCCTGAAGGTGACGCCGCCGGGCCCGCCGCTGGACTTCTCGCTCGCGGGCGCCGGGCTCACCCCCATCGTCTCCGCGCGGTGGCCTCCGTCTTCCGCGAGCTGGCGCCCCATGACGTGCAGCTGCTGCCCGTGGAGGTGGAGGACCGCACCGAGCGCCACTTCATCCTCGTGGCCACCCGGCTGGTGCGCTGCATTGACGACCGGGCCTGCGCGGAGGTCGTCCACTACACCGCGGAGGACGGTCCGCCCGAGCGCGTGGGGCACTACCGCAACGTCAGCGGCCTGCGCGTGGACCCCACCAAGACGAACGGCGCCCGCGTGTTCCGCACCTGGGGCTGGCCGGTGAGCCTCATCGTGTCCGAGGGCATCAAGGAGGCCCTGGAGCACGCCGGCATCACCGGCGCGCGCTTCGCCGAAGTGACGGAGCCGCCTCGCAAGCCCCGCCGGAAGAAGACCGCCGCGAAGAAGCGCCGGCCGAAGCGGCGCTGACCCAAGCCCGCGCCGCCTCCATCCCCGGTGCCCGCGACGGCCCGCCTTCCATCCGGAGGGCGGGCTGTCTGCCTTTGGAGCAATGCGTCACGCGGAATGGCTTGTCACAGACTTGCAATCGCCGGATTCTCGCTGGTACTTTCTTCGCCACTCGAAGTAACTCAATTCGTTCGTGGCCACTCCAGGCATTCACAACGCGCCGCGCCACTTGAACACCGACTCTCGAAGCACCCTGGTTTCTTCGCCGTAAGAACGAAGTTTTCCAGCTGTGGAGGGGAGCGCATGCATCCGAACAAGCGTTTCGCGTGGGCGTGGGTGGCGGCGGGCGTTTTCGCGGTGTCTGGTCTGGTGGCGGGCTGTGACCCGGAAGATGATCCCACGCCAACGCCTGACGCAGGGCAGCAAAACCCGGATTCTGGCACCCAGCCAGACTCCGGGACGCAGCCTGACTCCGGCACGCAGCCGGACTCGGGCACGGAGCCGGAGGACGCGGGCACGGAGGAGGACGCCGGCACCGAGGAGGACGCGGGCACCCAGCCGCCCACCCTGCCCCTGGCCGTGGACGGCACCTGGATTCCCAGCGGCTACATGGGTGACGGCGCGAGCGGCGGCGTGACGTACAGCGGCACGGACTGCGCGTCGCGGGCTGGCGCGGGCCGGGGCACCTGCCACCGGTTCACCTGGGCGCCCGGCAACGACGGCTGGGCGGGCGTCTTCTGGCAGTACCCGGAAGGCAATTGGGGCAGCGCCCCCGGCTTCACCGTCCCGGACGGCGCCAACTCCGTGTCCTTCTACGCCTGGGGCACCGAGGGCGGCGAAATCGTCTCTTTCATGGCGGGAATGAACGCCGCCGACGGTTTCGAGGAGAAAGTCGAGAACGTCGCGCTCACCACCACCCCGACCCAGTACACAATCGACCTCAGCCGCGTCCGGTATGGGCTGGTGGTGGGTGGCTTCGGATGGAGCGCAGGAGGAAGGACGACTCCGCTCGTCTTCTTCATCGACGACATCCACTGGCACTGACACCCACCCCATCCTCGCGGCGGAACGGAGCGAGAGGACGATGCGAGTGGGAACGGCGGTGACGACGGTCGACGCGGCGGGCATGCGCGCGCAGAACAGCAGCCTGCTGCTCAACATGATCTGGCGTGAGCGCCAGATTTCCCGGGCGGAGATTGCCCGGCGGACGGAGCTGAGCCCGTCGACCGTCTCCGCCATCGTGGCGGACCTGGAGCACTCCGGCCTGGTGCGCAGCATTGGCGCCGGGGTGTCCCGGGGCGGCCGTCGTCCCACCCTCATCGGCTTCTGCGATGACGCGTTCAGCCTCATTGGCGTGGAGATGGGCGCCACCCATGTGACGGCCGTGCTCACCGACCTGCGCGGCCGGGTGCGCGCCAACCGGCACGCCAGCCACGCCGTCCGCGAGGACCCCAAGGGCACGCTCCAGAAGGTGCGCGAGCTGGTCCAGGAGGTCCTGGACGCCGAACGCGTGCCGCGCCGCTCGGTGGCGGGCATGGGCATCGCGGTGCCCAGCCCCGTGCACCCGTCCGCGCCCGGGAAGCTGTCACCGCTGCTGGTGCCAGCCTGGCGTGACTACGACGTGCAGGAGTCGCTGCGGAGCGCGTTTGGCCTGCCAGTGTTCGTGGACAACGACGCGAACCTGGGCGCGCTGTCGGAGTGCTACTGGGGCGCGGGCGTCAACGGCGAGGACCTGGCGTACATCAAGCTGGCCACGGGCATCGGCTCCGGCCACATCATCCACGGCGACGTCTACCGTGGCGCGGGCGGCACCGCGGGCGAAATCAGCCACATGGCGGTGGACTCCTCCGGGCCGCAGTGCGTGTGCGGCCTGCGCGGCTGCCTCGTCACGCTCATCGGGTCCGCGGCGCTGCTGGAGCGGGCGCGGGAGCTGATGGGCCGCAAGGACAAGCGCGCCCTCACGGTGCGCGAGCTGGTGGAAGGCGCGCGGGCGGGTGAGCCGGCCGCGCGTCAGGTCATCGACGGGCTCGGGCACTACCTGGGCATCGCCGTGGCCGGCCTGCTGAACCTGCTCAACCCCGCCATCGTCGTGCTTGGCGGCGAAATCTCGTCGGTGGGAGACCTGCTGCTGGATCCGCTTCGCGCATCGGTGCGCAAGCGGGCGCTGTCCACCTCCATGGCGGAGACGCGCATCGTCACCTCCGCGCTGGGAGACCGCGCCATCGCCGTGGGCGCGGCCACCCTGGTGCTCCAGGCGGCGCTGCGTGACCGAACCCTCTTCCCCCTTCAACACATAGGCAAATCTGCATGATGCTCCAGCGCCTCCTCCCCGTCGCACTGGCCCTGACGGGCCTCGCCTGTGACCCGGCCGCCAACCGGGTGAACCGCCCCAACAATCCGAACCCCAGTACCCCCCAGCCCAGCACGGACTGGGAGCTGGTGTGGCAGGACGAGTTCGACGGCGAAGCGGGGACCCCGCCCTCTCCCGAGCGGTGGGTGCACGACGTGGGAGGCCACGGCTGGGGCAACGAGCAGTTGGAGTTCAACACCGACCGGACGGAGAACACCGCGCACGACGGCGCCGGCAACCTGGTCATCACCGCGCGCCGTGAGCGCTACGGCAACCGGGAGTACACCTCCGGGCGCATCCGGACGCAGGGCCGCTACGAGCCCACCTTTGGTCGCATCGAGGCGCGCATCCAGCTCCCCGTGGGCCGCGGCATCTGGCCCGCCTTCTGGATGCTGGGCGCGAACATCGCCTCCGTTGATTGGCCGGAGTGCGGCGAAATCGACATCATGGAGTACCGGGGCCAGCTGCCCTCCATCCTCCGGGGCTCGCTGCATGGCCCGGGGTACTCCGCCGGCAACAACATCGGCCAGGAGCACGTCGTCAGCGGGAAGCGGCTGAACGAGGGCTTCCACATCTACGCGGTGGAGTGGGAGCCGGACCGCATCCGCTGGTTCCTCGACGACACCATGTACATGGAGGTGACGCCCTCGCGGCTGCCCGAGGGCGCCCGCTGGGTCTTCAACGCGCCTCAGTTCATCATCCTCAACGTCGCCGTGGGCGGCACCTTCGTGGGCCCGGTGGGCCGCGACACCGTGTTCCCCCAGGAGATGAAGGTGGACTACGTGCGCGTCTACGCGAGGCCCACGTGAGGACCGCGCTCTGGGCGCTGACCCTCCTGCTGGTGGCCTGCAAGGTGGAGCCCCGCCCGCGGCCGCCCGGAGTGCTGTTCGTCTCCGTGGAGCAACAGAGCGCCTGGGTGCGCAACTTCAACCCGCTGTTCGCGGGCGCGGGCTCGCGCTGGCCCACGCGCGCGGGCGTCTACGAGTGCCTTGAAATCTTCAGCCCCGCGGTGGGCCAGTGGACGCCGTGGCTGGCCACCGGCCACGCGTGGTCCGAGGACCGCCGCACGCTGCGCTTCACCCTGCGCCCCGGCGTGCGCTGGTCCGACGGCAGGCCCTTCTCCGCGGACGACGTGGCCTTCACCTTCCAACTGCTCAAGCAGCACGCGGCGTTGGACGCGGGCGGCGTGTGGCGCTTCGTGGAGGACGTGCGTGCGGAGGACCCGCTCACGGTGGCCTTCCAGTTCTCCCGCATCTACATCCCCGGCTTCGCGGAGCTGGCGCAGCAGCCCATCGTCCCCCGCCACGTCTGGGAGAAGGTGGCGGACCCGGTGACGTTCACCAACCCGCAGCCGGTGGCCACCGGGCCCTTCACCGAAGTGACTGTCTTCCGCAACCAGGTCTACGAGCTGGGCCGCAACCCGCACTACTGGCAGCCCGGCAAGCCCGCCGTCTCCGCGCTGCGCTTCCTGGCCTTCCCCACCAATGACCAGGCCAACCTGGCGCTGGTGGAGGGGGAAGTGGACTGGGCGGGCAACTTCGTCCCCGCGGTGGACCGCACCTTCGTCGCCCGCGACCCGGCGCACCACGGCCGCTGGTTCCCGCTCTACGGCAGCACCGTCTTCCTCTACCCCAACACCACCCTGCCGCCGCTGGACGACGTGCGCGTGCGCAAGGCGCTGAGCATGGCGCTGGACCGCGAGCGGCTCGTCGAAATCGCCATGTACGGCTATACGCGGCCGGCGGACGCCACGGCGCTCAACGACGCGTACGCCGCGTGGCGCGACGCGGACGCGGCCCAGGGCGCTTGGGTGAAGCACGACCTGGAGGCGGCGAAGCGGCTCCTGGACGAGGCGGGCCTGAAGGAAGGCCCGGACGGCCTGCGCCGCAAGGCGGACGGCCAGCCGCTGGCGCTGGACATCGAGGTGGTGGGAGGCTGGTCCGACTGGGTGCGCGCCGGCCAGGTGGTGGCGCGGGACCTGCGCAAGCTGGGCGTGCAGGCGCAGCTTCGCACCTATGAGTTCGGCGCGTGGTACGCGCGACTGCAGAAGGGCGAGTTCCAGTTGGCCATCTCCTGGTCGCTGGACGGCCCCACGCCGTACACCTTCTACAAGTGGCAACTGTCCCCGCGCACCGTGCGCCCGGTGGGCGAGGTGGCCGCGTCCAACTGGCACCGCTTCGGCGACGCGGAGGCGGATGAGTTGCTGTCGCGCTTCGAGCGCGCGGACTCGGAGACGGAGCAGCACGCGCTGATGGCGGCGGTACAGCGGCGCTACTCCGAGCTGGCGCCGTCCATCCCGCTCTTCCCCAACCCGTCCTGGGGCGAGTCCAACTCCCGGCGCTTCACCGGCTTCCCCACCGAGCAGAACCCCTACGCGCGCCTGTCCCCCCATGCCGAGCCCGACAGCCTGCTGGTGCTGACGGCGCTCGCTCCCCGGGAGCCCTGAGAGCCATGGCCTACGTCCTGCGGAGGTTGGGCTTCTACCTGCTGGCGGCCTGGGCGTCGCTGACGCTCAACTTCGTCATTCCCCGGCTGGCCCCCGGTGACCCGGCGTCCGCCATGTTCGCGCGCTTCGAGGGCCGCGTGCAGCCCGAGGCCATGGTGGCGCTGCGCGCCGCCTTCGGCTTCACGGAGGCGCCCTGGTACGTGCAGTACGCCACGTACCTGAAGCACCTGCTGAGCGGGGACTTGGGCCTGTCCTACGCCTACTACCCGGCGCGCGTGTCCGAGGTGATTGGCACCGGCCTGGTGTGGACGCTGGGGCTGGCCGGCTGCGCGGTCCTCATCAGCTTCACGGTGGGCTCCATGCTGGGCGTGCTGGCCGCGTGGAACCGCGGCGGGTGGCTGGACGCGACGGTGGCCCCGGCGCTCGCCTTCCTGGGGGCCTTCCCCTATTTCTGGCTGGCCATGCTGGCCCTGTACCTCTTCGGGTTCGGGCTGGGCTGGTTCCCGCTGCGGCACGCGTACTCGCATGACCTGGAGCCGGCGCTGTCCCTCACCTTCGTGGCGGACGTGGCGCGGCACGCCGTCCTGCCAGCGGCCTCCATCGTCGTGGCCACGCTGGGCGGGTGGATGTTGAGCATGCGCAACACCATGGTGGCCACGCTGGGCACGGACACGCTCCGGCTGGCGCACGCCAAGGGGCTGCCGCCCCGGCAGGTGATGCTGCGCTACGCCGCGCGCAACGCGCTGCTGCCCAACGTCACCGGCTTCGGCATGGCGCTGGGCTTCGTGCTGAGCGGCTCGCTGCTGACGGAGATTGTCTTCTCCTACCCCGGCACCGGCTACCTGCTCATCCTGGCCGTGCGCAACCAGGACTACCCCCTGATGCAGGGGCTCTTCCTGACCATCACCTTCGCCGTGCTCGCCGCGAACTTCGCCGTGGACCTGCTGTGTCTGTGGCTGGACCCGAGGACCCGCGCCCATGCGTGACCTTCTTCGACGGCTGCTGCGCCAACGCAAGGCCGCGGTGGGCGGGAGCATCCTGCTGGGCTTCATCGCCCTGGCGCTCATCGGGCCCTGGCTGGTGATGGACCCCACGGAGCTGGTGGGCCGCCCCCACCAGCCGCCCTCCTCCGCGCACTGGTTCGGCACCACCGGCCAGGGGCAGGACGTGCTGGCCCAGACGGTGGTGGGCGCGCGCGAGACGCTGGCCATTGGCTTCGCGGTGGGCGCGCTCGTCACGCTCATGGGCGCGCTCATCGGCGTGACGTCCGGGTACCTGGGCCGCCGCGTGGATGACGTGCTGACACTCACCACCAACGTCTTCCTCGTCATCCCCGGCCTGCCGCTGGCCATCGTCCTGGGCGCCTACCTGCCCTCCGGCCCCTTCCGCATGGTGGTGGTGCTGTCGCTGGCCGGCTGGGCGTGGAACGCGCGCGTCTTCCGCGCCGAGGCCATGGCGCTGCGCAACCGGGACTTCGTCTCCGCCGCGCTGGTGGCCGGAGAGAGCCGCTCGCGCATCGTCGTCCGGGAGCTGCTCCCCAACATGGCGTCGCTGCTGGGCTCGTCGTTCATCGGCAACACGCTGTACGCGGTGGGCGCGCAGGTGGGCCTGGAGTTCCTCGGCCTGGGCGACGTGGGCGCGGTGACGTGGGGCACCAACCTCTACTGGGCCGGCAACGACGCGGCGCTGCTGACGCGCTCCTGGTGGGTCTTCGTGCCCACCGGTTTGTGCATCGCGCTGGTTGGCTTCTCGCTGACGCTGCTCAGCTCCGCCATCGACGAGGTGACCAACCCGGCCTTGAAGGCGCCGCCGGTGGCGACCACCGCGGTGCGCTCGACGAAGGCCTCCTCGGAGGACGCGCCGCCGGCGACTGGCGCCCTGCTGAGCATCCGCGACGTGTGCATCGAGTACGCCACGGAGCGCGGCCCCGCGCGGGTGGTGGACTCGGTGTCCTTCGACATCGCGCCGGGCGAGGTGTTCGGCCTGGCGGGAGAGTCCGGCAGCGGCAAGTCCACGCTGGGCTACGCGCTGCTGCGCCTGCTGCCCCCGGCCGCCAGCATCACCCAGGGACGCATCATCCTGGACGGCACGGACGTCACGGCGCTGGATGACACCGCGCTGCGCGCGTACCGCTGGAGCCAGGTGTCCATGGTGTTCCAGAGCGCGATGAGCGCGCTCAACCCGGTGCTCACGCTGGGGGACCAGTTCCACGACACGCTCGCGGCCCACGGACGCACCACGCGCGCCGCCTCCCATGCGCGCGCGCGGGAGCTGCTGGCCATGGTGGGGCTGGCGCCGCAGTTGGTGGACGCGTGGCCGCACCAGCTCTCCGGCGGCATGCGGCAGCGCGTGGGCATCGCCCTGGCGCTGGCCCTGGAGCCGAAGCTGGTGGTGATGGACGAGCCCACCACGGCGCTGGACGTCGTGGTGCAGAAGGAGCTGCTCCAGCGCGTGCTGGAGCTGAAGCAGCGGCTGGGCTTCGCGGTGCTCTTCATCACGCACGATTTGCCGCTGCTGCTCGCGCTGTCGAACCGCGTGGGCGTGCTCCAGGGCGGCAAGCTGGTGGAGGTGGACACCGCCGAGCGCCTGCGCACGGACGCGCGCCACCCGTACACGCGCCTGCTGCTGTCGTCCTTCCCCCACCTGAGCGCGGCGGACGCGCAGGTGCCGCGAGCGACCTCGGAGCACACGGCGGCCCCGGCGGCCGCCCAGGGAGGTGGACGATGAGCGCCCCACTGCTGGAGGCCACGGAGCTGCTGCGCACGGTGCCCGTGGGCGGCTTCCTCTCCCGCTCACGCCGCACCCTGCTCAACCGCGTGTCCTTCACCCTGGAGCGCGGGGAAATCGTCGCGCTGGTGGGCGAGTCCGGCAGCGGCAAGTCCACCCTGGCCCGGGTGCTGGCGCGGCTGGACACGCCGGACGCCGGCGTCCTCCGGCTGGGCGGCGAGGACGTGCTCACCCTGGAGCGTGGCGGCGCGTCGCTCGCGTACCGGGGGCGCGTGCAGATGGTCTTTCAGGACCCCTTCGCCTCGCTCAACCCCGTCCACACCGTGGCCCACCACCTGGAGCGCCCGCTGCTGCGCCATGGCCGGGCCACACGCGCCGGGCTCAAGGAGCGCGTCCACGCCCTGCTGGAATCCGTGGGCCTGACACCCGCGGAGCAGATGGCACAGCGCTATCCGCATGAGCTGTCCGGCGGCCAGCGGCAACGCGTGGCCGTGGCGCGCGCGCTGGCCGTGGAGCCGGACGTCATCATCGCGGACGAGCCCACCTCCATGCTGGACGTGTCCACGCGCCGGGGTGTGCTCCAACTGCTGCGCGGCCTGACGCGCGAGCGCGGCATCGGCATCCTCTTCATCACCCATGACCTGGCAAGCGCGCGCCACCTGGCCGACCGCGTCCTGGTGCTGTACGCGGGCAGCGTCGTGGAGTCCGGCGGGACGGCGGACGTGCTCGCCGCGCCCCGGCACCCGTACACCCGGCTGCTGCTGTCCGCCGTACCGGATGGCGCGGACTTCCTCAACACGCCGCTGCCGGTGAAGCCCGCCACGGGCCCCATGCCGGTGGGCGGCTGCCCCTTCGCGCCCCGCTGCCCCCACGCGGACGCGCGCTGCCAAGACACCCTTCCCCCCTCTCACGTTCACGCCGCGGGCCACACGGTCCGCTGCCATCTCGAATCCTCGAAAGGAGCCTCTGACAATGCGGCAGTTCCCCAATGACTTCCTGTGGGGTGTGGCCACCTCCTCGTACCAGATTGAGGGCGCCACCAACGTCGACGGCCGCGGTGAGTCCATCTGGGACCGCTTCGCCGCCACCCCCGGCAAAATCAGCGACGGCTCGGACGGGAAGGTCGCGTGCGACCACTACCGCCGCTGGCGTGAAGACGTGGAGCTGATGCGCTGGCTGGGCGTGAAGTCCTACCGCTTCTCCGTGGCCTGGCCCCGCGTGATTCCCAACGGGCGTGGCGCCGTGAATGCCGCGGGCCTGGACTTCTATTCGCGGCTGGTGGACGGGCTGCTCGAAGCGGGCATCGAGCCCTTCGTCACCCTCTACCACTGGGACCTGCCCCAAATCCTCCAGGACCAGGGCGGCTGGCCTTCGCGCGACACCGCGAACGCCTTCGTCGAATACGCCGACGTGATGAGCCGCAAGCTGGGTGACCGCGTGAAGCGGTGGATTACCCACAACGAGCCCTGGTGCATCAGCGTGCTGGGCTACGGCAACGGCGAGCACGCCCCCGGCCACAAGAACTGGGGCGAGGTGCTGGCCACCGCGCACCACCTGCTGGTGTCCCACGGACAGGCGGTGCCCGTCATCCGCGGCAACGTGAAGGACGCCCTGGTGGGCATCACCCTCAACCTGTCGCCCGCGGAGCCCGCGTCCCCCAGCGCCGAGGACGCGGAGGTCTGCCGCCGGCATGACGGCAGCTTCAACCGCTGGTTCCTCGACCCGCTGTACGGCCGCGGCTACCCGAAGGACGTGGTGGAGGACTACGTGCAGGACGGGCACCTGGCCTCGGCCACGCTGCCCTTCGTGCGCGACGGCGACATGGAGACCATCGCCGTCCCCACCGACTTCCTGGGCATCAACTACTACTCGCGCGCCATCATGCGCAGCAACCGCATCCCGGAGTCGCAGAACGCGCCGCGCACGGTGCACCCCGAGGCGGAGCACACCGACATGGGCTGGGAGGTGTACGCCCCCGCCCTCACCCGGCTGCTGGTGCACCTGCACACGCACTACCAGCCCGGCCCCATCCACATCACGGAGAACGGCTGCGCCTACGCCACCGGCCCCAGCGAGGACGGCAAGGTGCATGACGTGAAGCGCGTCGCGTACCTGCGCTCGCACCTGGAGGCGTCGTTGGAGGCCATCCGCCAGGGCGTGCCGCTGGCGGGCTACTTCGCCTGGTCGCTGATGGACAACTTCGAGTGGGCCTTCGGGTACCAGAAGCGCTTCGGCATCATCTACGTGGACTACGACTCGCAGCGTCGCCTCCCGAAGGACAGCGCTCACCTCTACAAGGCCCTGATTGCCAAGAACGGGCTGGACGTGGAGCTCGCCGCGTGAATTCGCTCGCCCTCATCACCAGCCTCGCGGTCGCGCTGACGCAGGTGCCACCGCCCTCCGGCCCGGAGACGGCAGTTCCTCCCGCCCAATCACCCACGGTGGCGGGCCCCGAGCCCGCCGAACCCACCGCCGCCGAGCCGGTCACCGACAAGCCCGTGCCGCAGGAGACACCGCCGCCGCTGTCGGACGCGCCGGTGGTGAGGGCCCCTCCCGTCAACGTCAGCGCCCAGGCCGTCCGCGTCCACCGCGACGAGCGCGGCTTCAAGCTCCAGGTCAATGGCCGGGACTTCCCCATCCTCGGCATGAACTGGGGCTACACGCCCATTGGCGAGAACTACCGGTACTCGCTGTGGACGCAGAAGGAGGACTTCATCCGCGCGGTGCTGCACCGCGAGATGACGCTGCTGCGCGACATGGGCGTCAACGCCATCCGGCAGTTCGACGACATCCCGCCGCAGTGGGTGACGTACATCCACAAGAACTACGGCATCTACACCGTGGTGAACCCGCTGATGGGCCGCTACGGCACCAACGTGGACGGCGTCATGGTGCCGAACACGGACTACTCCAACCCCAACCACCGCCGGGCGCTGCTCAATGACCTGGCGCAGAAGGTGGAGAAGTACCGGGACGTGCCCGGCGTGCTGATGTGGATGCTGGGCAACGAGAACAACTACGGCCTGCACTGGACCAGCTTCGAAATCGAGGCGCTGCCCGGGCAGGAGGACACCGCCCGCGCCGAGCACCTCTATTCGATGATGGGCGAGGCCGTGCGGCTCATCAAGCAGCGCGACACGCTGCACCCCGTCTCCATCGCCAACGGTGACCTCCAGTACATCGACCTCATCGCGCGGCTGATGCCGGAGCTGGACATCCTGGGCTCCAACGTCTACCGCGGCCCCTCCGCGCGAGACTTGTTCGACGAGGTGCTGCGCAAGCTGAACAAGCCCGTCATGTTCACCGAGTTCGGCGCAGACGCGTACGACGCCAAGGCGGGCCGCGAGGACCACCTGGCGCAGGCCGAATACCTGCGCAAGCAGTGGGAGGAAATCTACTCCCAGGCCTACGGCCAGGGCCGCGCGCAGAACGCGCTGGGCGGCTTCGTGTTCCAGTGGGTGGACGGCTGGTGGAAGTACAACCAGGAGGCCAACCTCTCCATCCACGACACCACCGCGTCCTGGCCCAACGGGGGCTACGAGTCCGACTTCGTGGCCGGCCAGAACAACATGAACGAGGAGTGGTTCGGCATCTGCGCGCTGGGGCCAGAGGATGAAGCTGGCATCGCCCGCATCCAACCGCGCACCGCGTACTACGTCCTCCAGGCGGCCTTCCGCATGGACCCGTACGCGCCCACCACCAACCCGGACACCATCCGCGAGCACTTCGCGTCCATCCGCCCCACGGAGATGTCGCGCGGCTACGAGTCCTCCATCGCCCTGGCCCGCGCGGATGAACTGAGCGCGGTGCGCGTCTCCAACCTGCGGCTGATGATGGACAGCTCGCTGTCGCGCGGCAGCATCGCCACGGTGCGGCCCAATCAGGTGTCCGTGGACCACACGGAGTCCATCTTCTTCGACCTGGCGCTCCAGCCCACCTCCGGCGTGTACGGCCGCGCCTCGTTCAACGTCGTGGGCAACGTGGCGCAGAACCGCCTCAACAACATCTTCTACGAGAACCGCGGCATCCCCTCCGCGCCGGGAGGGGCCGGCAACCCGGCCGTGGGCGGGCAGGCACCGGTGCCCGGCGTCGGGGGCATCCCTGGCGGCCAGCAGCAACAGCCGCTCGGCCTGGACCGGCTCGCCCTGTACCAGGCGGAGTTCAAGCTCGACCGCGCGGACTTCCAGTTGGAGGGCTTCTACCGCACCGCCCACTACCACTGGGGCGAGGAGGGCGACTTCTTCGGCCTGTACCGCGAGGCGAACTACGGCCCCGCACTGGACATCTACAAGGGCAACGCGCCCTTCGGCGTCGTCTTCACCGGCAAGAACAACCTGGAGGGCCTCAAGATTGCCGTCGGCCCGGAGCTCTACTGGGGCGCCAACCCGTCCATCGTGGCCAAGTACCGCCGCAACGTGGGGCCGGTGACGCTGACGCTGATGCACCAGGAGGACATCGCCCGGGGCGCCACCCAGCTCACCGCCTCCGTCATCCGCGAGCGCGTGGCGCGCAGGTCCACGCTGGGGCTCAACTGGTCGAAGGGGCCCATGGCGCTGGAGGTGGGCGGCATCCTCGCGGCGCCGCAGCGCGTGGGCGAGGAGTTCATCTGGTCGCGACCCACGAACGGCCCCAGCTACCTCAACAGCGGCTACGAGGTGCTGCGGGACGAAATCCGCGTGCTCGACACGCTGGGCGCCAAGGCGCGGCTCACCTACGACCTGGGCGCGGTGCGCACGTTCATCCAGGGCTCCTACCGAGGCCTGGTGGCGGACGGCGGCCCGGAGCAGGGCATCCTGCTGACGGGCTGGAGCCTGCGCGAGAGCGGCCGTGGCAACCACTTCGGCGGTCAGGCGGGCGCCGTCATCCAGGTGGGCAGCGCGTTCCAGGTGTCGCCCAACCTGCTGTACCAGAAGCCCCTCATCGGGCCCAACCCGCGCATCGAGGATGGGTACGACGCGGAGACGGGGCGGTACTTCGCCGGCGTGCGTCCGCGCAACGTGCTGGTGGATGCCTTCACCGTCCTGGACAACCGCGAGACGCTGGGCGCCGAGCTGCTCCTCACCTTCGACCCCACGCCCGGCACCTGGTTCTGGCAGTGGGACCGCGACATGCGCGAGGACGCGCCCTTCGCGGCGGGGCTGGACCTGGTGTACCGGCGGCAGCCGACGTCCCGGGACGCGGGCATCGCCATCCTCGCGGACGGCAGCATGGTGGCCTTCGGCAACGCGCCGGCCGCCCGGGACGAATGGGAGGCCACGCTGCGGGTGGTGACCAACCCGATGCCGCGGCTGAAGCTCTTCGGCGCCGCCTTCGCCGGCAGCAACCAGTCCTCCGGCGAGGACAACCGTCAGGTGCGGCGCTTCGGCGTGGATGCGTCCGCGCTGTGGGACACGGTGATGCTGACGGCGCAGCTCCACTTCAACAACTGGGGCCCGTACGACTACCACCGCGTCTTCAACCTCACCTATCCCGTTCAGCTCGGTGGAGATTTGTCCTACGGCCTCAAGCGCCCGGTGCTGGGCACGGTGACGACCCGCTTCGGCGTGCGCGGCCTGGTGCGCATGCTGGACCAGTACTCGGAGGGCCTCAGCACCATGGCCATTGAAGAAGGACTCGACGGCCGTGAATTCGAATTGGGCGCCTATGCCATCCTGTCTCTCTAGTGGAGGACGTATGAAGACGTGGCTCCTGCTGGCCTGCGCCGGGGTTGTCACCGGTTGCTACGACCCCGCCAGCTTCGTGTATGGCGAATCGCTGGACGGCCTCACGCTCCAGCTCTACAGCGCGGACGTGGGCATCTACCCCGACACGTCCGTGTTGGAGGACCCGAACAACCCCTTCCGCCTCAGCGCACCGGGGGCGGAGACGAAGTGGGACATCCAGGCCCAGGCCGGAAGCGTGGCCGCGTTCTATTCGTGGGCCACCGTGCTCGCGCGGGAGCCGGGAGGCGAGGCCCAGTTCTACGTGGGCACCAACCTGCTCGGCGTCTACCAGAACGGCGAGGCCCCGCAGGAGGTCCTTCCCCAGGTCCGCCAGCAGGCCATCCGCGCGTACCAGAACATGCTGGACCTGTTCCCGGACGCGGTGACGTACGACGCCACCGGCACCTACGCCTACGATTTGGCGACGCCCGCCTACAAGGGCATCGTCGAGATGGGCGGCGTGGTGCAGGGCGGCTGGGTGCTGATGCAGACGGCCAATGGCACGGAGCGGGCGGTGCGGCCATGAAGCGCGCGAGCCTCGCGGTGTTCCTGCTCCTGGCGGGCTGCCGCCCCGACCCGGGCGTGCCGGACTACACGGGCCAGTACGACCGGCCCGACTCGGGCCCAGGGCCCGACAACGAGATGCTCCCCGGCCCCTTCCCGTATGAAGCGGGCCAGCGGCGGCTGGCCGTGGGCCTCTATGAAGGAGGCCGCTCCGAGGACGTGGCGGTGGACGGCGTCAACACGCATATCTACCTCTACGAAGGCACCCTCACCCTGGAGCCCTCCACCACGCGCGTCGAGGGCCTGCAGGCCGAGCTGGTGGTCCACGCGGGCAAGACGTGGCTGGGCTTCGGCGTCCACTGGAACACGCCGCGCAACCTGGACGGGTGGAAGACGCTGCACGTGAGCCTCAACTCGGCCGACCCGGGCTTCGCCAACGTGTCCATTGGCATGAACGACGACGAGAGCGTCCAGCTCCCCGCCTCACAATACGGTTACACGAACGACGGGCAGTGGCACCACCTGGCCATCCCCCTGGCGGACTTCGCCGCGGGCGGCGTGCAGCTCAGCGCGGTGCAGGCCCCGTTCGTCTTCATCGCCGGCCCGGGCGCGGCCGCGGACACGCTCCTGCTGGACAACCTGTACTTCACCGCGGACTGAGCCCGCCCTGACGTGGAGCCCGGTCCCTCCGGGGGGCCGGGTTTCACAGGGCTGTCATGCTGGGATGGTATCCACGGGTTTTCACCCTGGAGGATACACCCATGCAGTTCCGAAGCCTTGCAGTCGCATGTCTCGCCGCGTTCGCGGCGCCCGGCTGTTCCGACACCGTCGTCGACGAGCCGGTGGTCGAAACGGGCGTCGTCACCGCCGAAGTCACCGCGCCCACCCGCATCTACGCATCCGAAGGCGCGCTCGACCTGAGCTTCGAGACGCTGGGCACCTTCGAGAACCGGAACGGGAGGCGCGCGCTCGTCCTTCGCGCCACCGCGAACCGCTACCTGCAGCACGTGTTCAGCTTCGTCCCGGACGACGCCTTCGGCACGGCAGCCATCATCAGCGAGCGCCGCTTCGAGGTCGTCCTGGAGGAAGGGCACGAGCTGAACACGGTGCTCTCCGGCCTGCCCCTGTTCATCACCGTCAACACCTTCACGGGCACGCCGAACCAGTACACGGCGCGCATCGTGGTGGCGCCGCGCTTCTTCGACTTCCGCGGCTCCAGCGGCATCTTCGTGGAGACGGACGTCAACCCCGTCTGGGTGCGCAATGGCGACGACGTCCTCGTCTACCGCGGGCACGCGAGCGCCTCGGCGAACGCCCTCACGGTGACGGCGCCGGACGGCATCCCGACCGTCACCCCCGCGGGCGCGGGCCAGTTCCTGCTCGACTGGCAGTACCCCGCCGTCTACCAGGCCATTGACCCGCACACCCAGCCGCTCACCTTCAACGCCTCGCTCACGGGCGGCGACACGGCGCAGAAGACGGCCCGGCTGGTCGCGCGTGTCAGTGAGCTGGCGCTCACGTCCGGGGACGCCTACGAGGTCTGGCCGAGCCAGCCCTGCCTGCCGTCCGTGCACGCGTGCGTCTCCTCGCAGCCGCAGGGCGCGTCGGACTTCTCCGCCTGTGGCACCTACCGGCAGGTGTCTCGCTGCATGTACGCGGGCGTCTGTGAGGGCGGCGCGACCACGCCCCTGGCGCTCACGGACATCGACACCACGGTCCTGGAGCCGGAGCGCCTCCAGTGGAACTCCACCTCCACGGGCATGAGCTGGCACCACCTGGAGCCCGTGGACGCGTACAGCATCCCGGAGTGCCCCACCGAGCCGAAGACGATTCAGTCCATCATGGCGAAGCTCGGCGCGCAGTACCCCGCGCTCCAGTATCCGTCCGAGGGCAGCTACATCGGCCGTGAGGACCTGGCGCAGGTGCTGTTCTTCAGCCCGTGGCGGGATGGCGGCGCGCTGCTGGCCGCGATGGATGTCTTTGCGGGCGGCGGAGAGGTCCAGGCCTGGACCTCGACGTATCCAATCTCCTGCCACAACTGCACTGACAGCAAGACGTGGGTGGTGCTGTTCTATCCCGCGAGCAGCAAGGTCCTCGTGCTCGAGGGCAACGCCGGCTACGACAGCTGAGCAACACATTCACTTTCCGCCAGGATTTCACCCGGAAGTCCTGGCGGCGAGATAGCCTTCATTTGAAAAGCACTTCCCCAGGCTGTCTCCAATGACTTGCGAGACCCGGGTGACTTCCCCAAACTCCTGAGCCGACGACCCTTCCCCAGGGAACGTCTTGTCTTCACTTTCAATAGAAGGGAAGCCCATGCGACTGCATCGCCTTGGATTGGCGTGTGTCTCGATGTGTGCCGTTTTGACGGGATGCGCCGAAGATGGCGCCGACACCTCCCATGACCCATAAGAACGTCTAGCCCCTGTGGACCAGAACGACTCCACGGGGGAGGGCACCCCAACAGGAGACGGTGCTGAGGCGGAGGAACACGACTCCACGGGCACCAGCACGGTGTTCGTCACGAACACCGAGCGTTTTTTCACAGCGGTGGGTGTCGCCGTCCGCGGCAAGGACATGTCGGCCAACCCTCCCGAAATCCTCGTCCGCAATGGCAGCACCTTCACGCGTATCACGGGCTCACCGTATGCAGGCGGCTACCGGTTCCTCAACGTCCCGGAGCGTGAGTACTACCTGAAGACAGGCTCCTACTCCTACGTTCTCACGGACGAGCGGCATGTGGAGATTGGACGGAACATGCTGGGCCGGGAGGACACCGTCTTCACGGAGCAGAACTCCATCCCGCTGGACCTGAGCCTCACGAACCTGGCCCCATGGAACTCCGGCACCTCGTTCCCATCTGGCTCGCGGCTGCAGTTCACCTCGGGACAGGTGGATTTCTATGGGGAGGCGAGCATCTTCGACGCCATTCCTGCCGGCGAAACAAGCCTGAACACCCAGAACGCCTCGTTCGACAGCTTCCTGGGACACACCCCTGTCTTCGAGGCGGCGAAGGGAGACAGGCTGTATGTGAATCAATTCGGAGGGGTCAACCAAGGGTACCTGCCCATTGGCCAACCACTGATAGCCAGCACCATCGTGCGGAGCATGGAAGTGCCCGCGCTGGACTACACCCCCGACGGCACGGCGCCCCTGTCCATCAGCGGGGCCATGCAAGACGTCCCCATGTCGAACGTTTCGCTGGAGTGGCGCCTGGGTACGTACACGCCCCTCGCCTCGGCCGTTCACCCCAACGCGACGCCGCGCTCCCCCTACTTCTTCATTGATGTGTCAGCCCACGGCCCCGAGGAAGGTTGGGTGGGCTACTCGGGCGAGGTGTTCCATTTCAGCCTTCCGCAGGGCTCTTCCTTCACCATGGCGCAGAACCTGTCGTACGGAAATCCCTACCCTTCCACCTGGCGAATGGTCGGCACCGCCTCCTACTCGTTCCGCACCGCGGAGGTCCTGCCTGGCGTGGGTGGGGCACCGCGGGTTCTTTCCGGCTCCATCCTGGTTTCCGACTACCTGGAGAACCTGGTCGCCAACCCCATCACCCCGCCGCTGACGCCACCGCGTGACCTGGCCATCGACGGCATTCCCGCGACCTCCCAACGGGTGGTGGGCAACTCCAGCCCCGTCGTCTCCTGGCAGCCCCCCGCGAATGGTGCCCCCACCGCCTACCGGCTGCAGGTCCAGCGCTACCGGCCCGACTACCAGGCCCTGCTGCCGCACGGCACATTCTACCTGCCGAGCACCACGACGACCGTGCGGATGCCCCCCGGGTTCATCACGCCCGGTTCCATCTACTTCATGAAGGTAGTGGCCATCGACAGCCCTCACTACGAGGTGACGCGCGAACCGTTCTCCTCGTTTGAAAAGCTGCCCAGCGCCCACGCTGAGACAATCAGCTCCCTCTTCAGCACGCCCTGAGACAAGGCACCTGCTCTCCGCCAGGGCGCGTCGCGAACCCCTGGCGGAGAGATAGCCCTCATTTGAGAACCATTTCCCGCCCCCGTGGCAACCGGGTTGCAGCATCCACCTGAGTTCCCCAAACTCCGGCGTAAGCGTCCCCCCAGGGACGTCCCTGCCCTCAATCAACCAAAGGGAAACTCATGCGACTGCATCGCCTTGGATTGGCATGTGTCTCGATGTGTGCCGTCTTGACGGGATGTGCCGAAGAAGGAACCGGCACCGCCAATGACATGCAAGATGGCCTGACGCCCGTGAAGCAGGTCGACTCCACGGGGGATGGAGCCCCCTCGGGAGATGGCGCACAGGCGGAGGAACTCGACATCCCCGGCACCAGCACGGTGTTCGTCATGAACACCCAGCGCTACTTCACCTCGGTGGGCGTCGCCGTCCGGGGGTACGACATGTCGGCCAGCCCTCCGGAAATTCACGTCCTCAATGGCAACACCTTCACGAAGATCACGGGCTCACCGTACGGTGGCGGCTACCGGTTCTTCAACGTCCCCGAGCGTGAGTACTACCTGAAGACGGGACCTACCTACCTCGTCACGGACGAGCGCCACGTGGAGCTGGGTGTAAACCAACTGGGACGGGCGGATGCCGTCTCCACCGACCACGCCACCACTCCCTTGGAGCTCAACCTCACGAATCTGGCGCCCTGGCGGGCGAACGGGGCGTTCCCCGGCGACTCCCGCCTGCAACTCGTCTCCGGCAATCTGGGTGTCTGGGACGAAGCAGGCATCCACGACCTCGTCGCACAGGGCGCGACGAGCCTGAACACCACCAACGCGGAGACGCTGGGCCTCATGGGGGGCACGCTCCCTGTCTTCGAGGCGACCAGGGGTGATGACCTGTATGTGAATCAAGTCTCGGGCGTCTCTCAGGGGGTGATGGCAAACGGGCAGGCCTTGACCGCCGACACCATCGTGCGAAGCCTGGCGTTCCCTGCCCTGGACTTCACCGCCAACGGCGTGACGCCGCTTGTCATCAACGGCGCCATGCAAGAGGTCCCCACGTCCAACGTCTCGCTGGAGTGGCGTCTGGGCGACTTCGCGTCCATCGCCTCGGCCGTTCACCCCACCGCGACGGCGCGCACGCCCACGTTGTTCATCGATGCCTCGGCCCATGGTCCCGAGGAAGGCTGGGTTGGCTACTCCGGTGAAGTGTTCTTCGCCACACTCCCTCAAGGCGCTTCCTTCAACTTTGCCCATAACCTGACGTACGGAAATCCCTACCCGTCCACCTGGCGCATGGTGGGCACGGCCACCTACTCGTTCCGCAGCGCGGAGACACTGCCTGGCGTCGGGGGGACGCCGCGGAGCCTGACTGGCTCCATCTCGGTTTCCGACTATCTGGAGGACCTGGTCACCAGCCCCATCACTCCGACGCTGACGCCGCCTCAAAACCTGGCCATCGACGGCATTCCGGCGACGTCTCAGCGGGTGGTGGGCAACTCCAGCCCCGTCATCTCCTGGCAGCCGCCCGCCAACGGCGCGCCCACCGCGTATCGGGTGGACCTCCTCCAGTACAATGAGACCATCGCCAATGGGCTCACGCGGAGCAGATTCCTCCTGCCGGGCACGGAGACCCAGGTGCGGTTCCCGCCGGGGACCCTGGCGCCCGGCGCCATCTACAACGTGCGGGTGACGGCGATCGACGGCCCCCACTTCGAGGTGACGCGCGCGCCGAACCAGACGCGCGACCTGCTGCCGACGACCTCCGCGTCTGCGATCAGCTCCCTCTTCAGCACGCCGTGACAGAACTGCCACCCGTCCCCGACTGCGCGCATTCAGCCGGGGACGGACCGGCTCCGTCCGTATTCACTCCAGAATTCAGCAGGAGCGATAGCCTTCATCCGAGAATTAGTTCTTATCAAGCCAATCCAGGGTTGCAGTCGCCACTCAATTTCAGGACCATCCGCGCGGGCCGGCAACACCGCAGTAAATCCGTACGGAAACATCATGCGAGTGCATCGCCTTGGGGTGGCGTGTGTCTCGTTGTCGTGTCTGGCTGCACCGGTGGCGAACCGCAAAGCGGTGAGTCATTGCAGGGCAGCCCAGCACCCGTGTCCCTGACTGATGGCTCCGGTGACGTGCTCGTCACGAACACCGAGCGCTTCCACACCTCCGTGGGCGTCGCCATCCGAAGCAAGGACATGTCGTCCAATCCCCCGCAAATCCTCGTGCAGACGGGCAGCGGCTTCACCCAGGTCACGGGGGCACCCCACGCCGGGGGCTACCGTTTCACGGGCGTTCCGCAGGGTGAGTTCTACCTCAAGACCGGGAACACCTATGTCATCACCGACGAACGGCACATCGAGGTGGGCACGGACCGCCTGGGCCGGGAGGACACCGTCTTCTCCTCTCAGTACGACGTCCCCGTGTCCTTGAGCCTCACGAACCTCTCACCCTGGCAGGACCGCGTTGCATACACGGCGGGCAGCCGGATCCAGCTCGTCTCGAGGCAACTGGATGTCGCGGCGGATGTGGACTTCGACACATACATCGCGCCAGGACAAACGGAGCTCGGCAATGCACCTGGGTATGCCTACAACCTGCCCAACACCTTCCCTGCATTCCAATACGGGAAGGGAGATCGCCTGTATGTGAACCAGCTCACGGACATCCACGGGGACCTGCTCCCGTCGGGTGGACGGCTGGTGAGCGAGACCATCGTCCGGAGCCTGGAGCTGCCAGCCATCGAGTACGACCCCGCCTGGGCGCTCCCGCTCAACATCAGCGGCGCCCTGCAGCCCGTCCCCACTTCTGACTTCTCCCTGGAGTGGCGGCTGGGCGATTACATCTCCCACGCGCAGGACATTCACCCCGACGCGGAGCCAAACACCTCCCAGTTCTACGTCCACCCCGCGGCGCACGGCCCGACGGCGAGCTGGGTGGGGTATTCGGGCGAGGCCCTCCGATTCGTGCTTCCCGTCGGCGCGTCCTACACCCTGACGGACGACCTGACGTACGGCAATCCCTATCCCTCCACGTGGCGGATGGTGAGTCATGCCAACTACTCGTTCCGCACCCTCGAAGTCCCCCCCGGTGGCAGTGGCGGCACGCCTCGCGGACTGAGTGGCAACATCTCCAGCGCGGACTACCTGGAGAACCTGGTCGCGGCGCCCATCGTGCCCAAGCTGACGCCCGTGCGCGCGCTAGCCATTGACGGCCTGTCCGCGACCACCCAGCGAGGGGTGAGCAACACCAGCCCCACCATCTCCTGGCAGCCACCCGCGACCGGCGCGCCCAATGCCTACCGGGTCAGCCTCCAGCGCCTCAACACCAGCAATTACATCCTGATGCCGCAGGCTCACTTCCTCCTGCCGGGCACAGCCTCCGAGGTGCGTATCCCCACGGGGCTGCTGGCCTCCAACGCCACCTACGCTGTGAAGGTGACGGCCCTGGACAGCCCCAACTCCGAGGTGACGTGCAAGCCCTTCACCCTGTTCCAGGACTTGCCCTACCACGTGGCGGACACCCTCAGCTCGTTCTTCACCACGCCGTAAGCCGCACCGCCTCCCGTCCCTAGCGGCGCCTCCGCTGCTGGGGACGGGCGGGCTTCGCCGCCTTCGTCTCTGGAGGCAACGCCTCCAACCAGGCTCGCACCGCATCGGCTTGCGGCGTCCGGCCCGAGGCCGTGAAGCGCTCACGTGCCTTCGCCGCCTCGGTCCGCGCCTCCGCGCCCTGCCCTTCCTTCCACAGCGCCCGCGCGAGCGCGAAGCCTGACTCGCCCAGCGAGTCCTCCTGCGCGCCCGTGAAGGCCACCGCCTTGCGCAGTGGCACCAGCGCCTCGCGCGTGCGGCCCAGCCCCAGCAGGGCCTGCCCCACGCCGTCGTAGGAGTACTGGAGGTCCTCGTCGTCGGGCTCCAGCTGAGCGCGCTTCACCGCCAGCGCCTCTTCGTAGACCTTCAGCGCCTCCTCGTTGCGCCCCAGGGCGAGCAGGCTCATGCCCTCCTCGTCGAGCGCCTCCGCCAGCTTCAGGTGGCTGCCGCCCAGCAGCTCGCGGTGCAGCGCCACGGAGGCCCGAGCGTGCGCCAGGGCCCGCACGAACTCCCGCTGCTCGCGATGCGCCATGGACAGGCCCTGGTGACGCCGGGCCACGTCCAGGTGCCGCGGCCCCACCGCCGCCTCCGTCTGGCGCAGCGCCTCTTCCATCACCCGAGCGGCCTCCGCGAAGGCGCCCACCTCCAGCAGCACGCGCCCCAGGGAGAACGTCACCCGCGCGCGCTTGGGATGGCCCGTCGGCAGCGCGTCCGCCAGCACGGTGTTGGCCTCCTCCAGCAGCGCGCGGGCTTCATCCGCCTTGCCCTGCATCAGCGCGAGGTTGGCCTCGTTCACCAGCAAGTCCCCCTGAAGCACCGCGTCCCCACCCAGCCGCTGGAGCGTCGCCTTGCCCAGCCGCGCCCATCGCGTGGCGTGCTCGAAGCGTTCGCGCTCCCCCTCCACGTAGAGCAACTTGTTGAGAACGGCGACCTCCAGCCGGTCCGCCCTGCCGGCCGTGGCGTCGTAGACGGCCTGCTCCAAGAGCCCCGCGCCCTTCTCCTTCTCGCCCAGCACGGCCTGGAGCCAGCCCTGGTGGAAGCGCAGCTCGGCCGTCAGCGGCGCGTACCGCGCGGCCAGCACCCGGGCCTCCACCGCGTTCGCCGCCGTCAGCGCCTGGGGATAGCGGCTGGTGTCCACCAGCGCCTTCACCTCCGACAGCGTGCCCTCCAAGTCCTCCAGCTCCGCGCGCAGCGTTGGGTCCGCGGGCCGGGGCTGCTGGCTCGCCAGGGCCTCCACGTCCGCGCAGTCCTCGGGCGAGGGCAACGCATACGCCGCGTCCAGCGCCTTCTCCACGCCCGCCTTGTCCACCTGGGACAGGGCGCCCACCAGCGCGCGCAAGTCCTTGTGCCGCCGCTCCAGGCACACCACGCGCTGGGTGAACAGCGCCTCGGGCTGCACCTCGTGCAGGCGCGTGGCCTCGCACGCCTCGGTGTGCTGCCGCGCCCAACCGCTGGCATAGGCATCCAACACCTGCCCCACCCGCCCGGCCATGTCCTCCGCCAGCGGACTGCCGGTGGCCGTGAAGGCCGCGGACAACCGCTGCCGCGCCTCGGGGCTCCAACTGTCCGCCAGCAGCCCCTCCGCGCCCGCGCAGACGTTGGACTGGAACCACAGTCCACCGCCCACCACGCCCACCAGCGCCGCCGTGGCCACTGCCACGCCTCCCGCCCTGCGGGCCCGCGCGCGCTGCTGCTCCTGGGACAGCGCCTCCAGCAGCGCCTCCATGGAGGCGAAGCGCGCCTCGGGCTCCAGCGACAGCCCCCGCATCACCGCGCGCCGCACCCAGGCGGGGACGCGGACGTCCGCGGGCGGTTCGTTGATGGGCGAGGGCGCCGTCTGCCGTCCGGGCGCGGCACGCAGCGCCTTCGCGGCGCGCGACAGCTCGTCGGGGTCGAAGGGCCGCTGGTTGTAGAGCGCCCGGTACAGCGCGACGCAGAAGCTGAACTGGTCCGAGCGCGCGTCCAATGCCTCGCCCCGGAACTGCTCGGGCGACATGAACGGCGGCGTGCCCAGGACGACGCCCGTCTCGGTGAGGGGCTCGTGCAGCGGGCGCGAAATCTCCTCCGAGACGCGCACCCGCGCCATCGTGGGCTGCTCGTCGAGGGGCAGGTTGTCCACGGGACGGGCCAGCCCGAAGTCGGTGACGCAGACGCGGCCATCACGCCCCACCAGCACGTTGGCGGGCTTGAAGTCCCGGTGCACCAGCCCCGCCGCATGCGCGGCCGCCAGCCCACGCCCCGCCTGGAGGTACGTCTCCAGCACCTCGCGCCAGGAGCGAGGCTTCTCCCGCCGCCAGTCCGCCAGCGTGCCGCCCGGCACCAGCTCCATGGTGAAGAAGACCTGCCCGTCCCAGGTCCCCACCTCGTAGATGGGGATGACGTTGGGATGGGACACGCGGGCCATGGCCTGCGCCTCGCGCAGCAGCCGCGCGCGTCCGCCCTCCTCGTCCGCGGAGCGGGCCTCCAGGCTCAACAGCTTGAGCGCGACCTTGCGGTCCAGGTCCGGGTCATAGGCCGCGAACACCGCGCCCATGCCGCCCTGCCCCAACAGCTTCAGCGGGATGAAGCGCCCCACCCGCTGGCCCAGCGGGCTCCTCGCCACCCACGCCCCAGCCGCCTCACGCGCGGAGGGAGGCTCCGCCGTATGCGGCGCGCTGCGTGGCGCCGCGCCTTGCTCATCCGCTGACACGACTTGCGTGGACAGCTCCGGCGAAGCATCCGCCCCCGAGCCCCCGTCATCGGTGTTGGCCATGGCGCAATTGTACCGGGAAGCGCGCGACTTCCTGTGCCCATGAAGGATTCACGCGCAACAACACACACATGCCTCGGATAATGGGAACAGGCGAAGGTCGTTCGGGAGGGTCCGCCGTGACCAAGACTGTCCTCAGCATGTTCAACTCAGCGCGTCAGGCAGTGACGGCCTCGAAGTTCGAATCCCTGTCCAAGCCGGACGCCCGTGGGCCGGTGGAGGCCGTGCTCGCCCGCCCGGTGAGCAGCCCGGCGCTCCCGGCGACGCGGCCTCCGGAGCGGGACGCCTTCCAGGACACGAAGCCCACGCCCAAGGGCGTGCCTCGGCTGGCGGTGCCGGACGCCACGGGAATCAGCGAGCTGCCCTTCCTGAGAGATTTGGCGCCCGAGAATGAAGCGGCGCAGGCCCAGGCCGACAAGGGCTGGGCGCCCACGGCGTCGGTCATCGCACAGCGCTCGGACACGGGCTGTGGCGAGGCGACGCTGGCCTTCCTGAGCCGGGCGAGCCGCAGCGTGACGAAGGGCAGCCTCTGCGAGAAGCAGGAGCGCGAATCCGTCCGAGCCAGCACGGCGGCGGTCAGCGGTCCCCGGTCCACGACCTCCAAGGTGGATGTGAACCTGGATGACGGCGCCACGCCGGAGGAGATGTCCACCGCGCTGGGAGGCCTGGGTATCGAAATCACGAACGGCTTCGCCGACTTCAACGCGGCCGCGACGAGCCAGGCGCTGAAGGCGGGACAGTTCGGCATGGCGCTGGTGGACTCCAACGCCATCCTCAACGGCGCGCTCGCGCCCGAGCAGCAGCGCAGCGGACCGGGGCAGCTCCACTGGGTCACCATCGACGGCATCAACAGCAACGGGACGGCCGACACGTCGGATGACCTGTTCCGCGTGAAGGACCCCGTCAACGGCGAGTACTGGGTGTCCGCACGGGACTTGGAGGGCGCCGTCCAGTCCGCCCAGCAGCACCACGGCAGCGGCGGCATCTTCGCGCTGGAGAACCGGACCGACGTGGGCAGCACGGTGGAGCGCGACGCGCTGGCCCAGCTCAACCGCGAGCGCACGGCGGCCTTCGCGGACAAGAACGGCGTGGGCAGCAAGCGCCTCAGCCTGGGCGAGTCGAGCTGAGGCGCCTTCGCACCGCAGCCTCCTCAGTAGGTGTAATAGACAGGCGCCGTGGTGCTGGTGAAGAAGTTGAAATACGTGGCCACGTAGTTGGGGCGGTTGCCCACCTCACCTGGCAGCGGGCCACCCTTCGTGCCATGGACGACCAGCGTCGAGCCGCCGTCCGTCTGGTCCAGCGCACAGGTATTCACATGGTTCGTTCCGTACATGACGACGATGTCGTGCGTGCGGACCATGCCGAGCGTCGCCGGGTCGACGTGGTTCACCTGACAGCGATTCATGGAGCTGCCGCTGGGCGTGGGCTTGTACGAGAAGGCCGTGGCCACGCCGTGGCTGTTGGCCAGGAGCGCGAGGTACGGGGTGTTGTAGGACCGTCCCAGCGTCACGCTGCCCGCGCCATGGGCGCAGGTGCCGGACGCCGCGCGCGTCACGACGATGTCCAGGGCAGGAGGCATGGAGCCGGGCACCGGCACGGAGGAGATGGTGTACGTGCAGCCCCCCGTCGTGCCGGTGACGAGCGCGGCCTCCTGCTGCGCCAGCGCCTCCTGCTCGGGAGACGCGTCGGGGGCACCACAGGCGGCCAGGGACACGGCGGCACAACACCAGACGGCGGACTTGAAGACTTGCATGTCGGGACTCCAGGGCGGAGAGGATGGGGACGTGTCCCCACCCCTTCAAAAGCTGACAGAGTCCGCGTCCGCCATTCAACCGCAGCAAACCGCAACGCATTCGAGTTGCAATTTGGCAGTGCCATTCCCTGCCGCCACCTGGGTCCAGCCCAACCGCGTATGACTTGACTCAGTAGGCGTAGAAGACAGGCGCCGTGGTGGTGGTGAAGAAGTCGTAGTAGGTGGCGACGTAGTTGCTGCCGCTGCCCGTCTCGCCATAGATGCGGCCGCCCTTCGTGCCGTAGACGACCAGCGTCGCGCCGCCGTCCGTCTGGTCCAGGTTGCAGCTGTAGATGCTGCCCGAACCCAGGAACACCGCGATGCCCGAGCTGCGCACCACGGACAGGGTCTCCGGGTCGATCTGCCGCACGTCGCAGGAGACAGGCGAGCTGCCGCTGGGCGAATACTTGCCGGTGTACGTCACGGCCAGGCCCAGGTCGTTCGCGAGGAGCGCGCGGGCGGGGAAGGCGTAGGAGCCCGAATCCAGCGTCACGCTCGCCTCTGGCCAGGGGCAGGTGCTGGAGGCCGCGCGCGACACCGTCACGCTGTACTTCGGAGGAACCGTGCCGGGCACGGTCGCCGCGGTGATGGAGTACGTGCAGCCCTGCGTGGTGCCGGTGGTCAGCGCGGCGGCCTGCTGCGCCAGCCCGGTCTGCTCCGGCGTCTCGTCAGGGGCGCTACAGGCGGCGAATGACGCAGCGGCACAAAACCAGACAGCGGACTTGAGGAATCGCATGCGGGAGCTCCAGGGGTGTGAAAGGGATGGGGATTCAACCCCATCCCTTCCAAAACCCGACAGACATTTTGTCTGTCATTCAACTGAAGCAAACCGCCACGCAGCCGCGCTGCAATTTGGCGGCGCTATTCCTTCTCGATGTCGCGGTCCCAGAGCTGGACGCGGGTGTCCTCGTCCGTCAGGCGCCGGGTGAGCTCGGCGGCGATGGCGACGGAGCGGTGCTTGCCGCCGGTGCAGCCCAGGGCCACGGTGAGGTACGCCTTCCCCTCCTTCTGGTAGCGAGGGAAGAGGAAGCGGCAGAGGTCCACGACCTTCTCGAGGAACTGCTGCGTCTCCTCGCGCTCCAGCACGTAGGCGGCCACCTTCGGCACCTTGCCCGTGAGCCCCTTCAGCTCCGGGACGAAGTACGGGTTGGGCAGGAAGCGCACGTCCAGGACGAGGTCCGCCTGGGGCGGCACGCCGTAGCGGTAGCCGAACGACATGATGGACAGGCTGGGGCCGGCGGCGGGCTCCGGGCTGAAGCGCGCCTGCACCATGCGCTTCAAGTCATGCACGTTCAGCGTGGACGAGTCGATGACCTGGTCGGCCAGCTCGCGCAAGTCACGTAGCGCCTGGCGCTCCGCCTTGATGCCCTCGGCGACGGTGCCGTTGGGTGCCAGCGGGTGGCGGCGGCGCGTCTCGCTGAAGCGGCGGATGAGGCTGTCGTCGCTGGAGTCCAGGAAGAGCACTTCCACCTGGTGCCCGGCGCGGCGGACCTCGGCGAGGATGCGGGGCGCGTCCTTGAGGAAGACGCCTTCACGGACGTCCACCACCAGCGCCATGCGCTCGAAGTGGCCGCCTCCGGCCAGCTCCGTGAGCTTGGGCAAGAGCAGCACCGGCAGGTTGTCGATGCAGAAGAAGCCCGAATCCTCCAACGCGCGGATGGCGGTGGACTTACCGGAGCCGGACATCCCGGTGATGATGACGATTTGTTTCGCGGGGGCGGTCACTCGACCTCTTCTCCCAGGGTGCGGCGCATCGCCCCTTCGGCGATGGCCCGATTGAGCCGCTCGGCGAACTCTCTCGCCGAGTGGTGGCCCTGTAGCTTTAGCAACTGATTGCGCGCGGCGACCTCGATGATGGTCGCCATGTTGCGGCCCGGACGAACGGGCACCACCGACAGGGGGATGTCCACCCCCACAATCTGCAGGTGCTTGTCCTCCACGCCCAGCCGGTCGTACTCCTGGTGGGGGTCCCACTCCTGGAGTTCGATGACCAGCTCGATTTTCTTTTGTTCGCGGACCGCGGCGACGCCGAACAGGTCCTTGATGTTGATGATGCCCAGGCCGCGAATCTCCATGTGGTGCTTGATGACCGGGTTGCCGGCCCCGTAGACGGCCCCCTTGCGGCGGGTGACGTCCACGATGTCGTCCGCCACCAGGCGGTGGGCCCGCATCACCAGGTCCAGGGCAATCTCGCTCTTGCCGATGCCGCTCTTGCCCAGGAGCAAGATGCCCACGCCGAACACGTCCATCAACACCCCGTGCAGGCTGCTGGACTCGGTGAGGGCCTCCTCCAGGAAGGTCTGCACCCGCATGATGAACTCGCTGGACAGCAGCGGCGTCTTCATCAGCGCCAGCCCCGCGCCTTCACACGCGGAGATGAGGGCCTGGGGAATCTCCAGGTCCTTGGTCACCACGACACACGCGAGCTCCTCTTCCCCGAAGAGCTGCGCCAGGGCCTCGTGCTGCCGCTGCTCCGGCAGCGTGGCCAGGTACGAAATTTCCGTGTTGCCGAACACCTGCACGCGATGCGGGTGAAGGTGCTCGGTGAAGCCCGCAAGCGCCAGTCCCGGCTTCTGGATGCGCGAGGACACCACGGAGCGAGACAGCCCCCCGCCGCCGGCGACGAGCACCAGCCGCAAGTCGTAGTCGTGGTCCTCGAGAAGCTGGGAGATGCGGATGGATTTCATCGTCAGGGCGTGGATATCACCGCTGAGGCCCTTTGAGGGGGACGGCCTTCCTTGGGCCGTCAACGACCCGGGCCTCCAGGGCGGCCGCCCGGGGCACGTCCGCCCCACCGGGAGGCAAATCGCGGCTTCCGGCAGGCAACGGAGGGCCACGAAGGCCATTCCGTGAGGCTCCCACGGCTGGTAAGCCGGAAAACATGTCCGACTGTCTCTTCTGCAAGATTCGCGACGGGCTCATCCCCGCCAAGGTGGTCTACCGCGACGACCTGTGCGTGGCCTTCGAGGACATCAATCCCCAGGCCCCCACCCACGTGCTCTTCATCCCGAACAAGCACATCCCCACGGTGAACGACATCGCGCCAGATGACCGCGCCCTGGTGGGTCACCTCTTCACCGCGGCCGCCAAGGTGGCCGAGGAGCGCGGTCATGCAGGGCCGGCCAACGGCTACCGGGTGGTGATGAACACCCACGCGCACGCGGGGCAGACGGTGTTCCACATCCACCTGCACCTGCTGGCTGGACGCCCGCTCGGCTGGCCGCCGGGCTAGCGCCACGCGACGGAAGTCACTCCGTCCCAGGCTGGGCGGACGCAGGGCCCGGCGGGCCGGAGGACGCTTCCACGTCCTTCACGCTCGCCGAAGGTCCACCGCGGCGGAGCACGTGCAGCACGCTGCTCTTCTCGTCCGTCCAGGTGAAGTCGGGCTCGTCCCGCAGGCCCAGGCGGCGCACCCGCGCCGAGGCCCGCGTGAAGGTGGGGCCCCAGGAGAACTCGCGGTCCGGGCTCAGCACCATCCAGTTGCTGCGCAGCGCGTCCCCCTGCGTCTCGTTGACGACCAGGGCCGCGTGCAGCCCCAGCGCCCGCGCGTGCGCCAGCGTCAGGGGCACCAGGTCCAGGTGGACGTTGCTGATGTGCAGCGCCAGCACGCCGTGGGGCGCCAGGTGCGCGCGGTAGAGCGCCACCGCCTCCTGGGTGAGCAGGTGCACCGGCACCGCGTCCGAGGAGAAGGTGTCCAGCGCCAGCACGTCGAAGCCTTGCGCGCCGCCCGCCTCCAGCTCGCGCTCCAGGGAGATGCGCGCGTCGCCCTCCACCAGTTCCACCTTCGCCGGGGTGTCGCCCAGGTAGGAGAAGTAGCCGCCCTCGCCCCGCGCCAGCGCGATGACCGCCGGGTCGATTTCATAGAAGCGCCCGGTGTCCTCCGCCTGGAGCAGCGCGGCGCTGGTGCCCACGCCCAGCCCCAGCACGCCCACGCGAAGGCCCGCGGGCAGGCCCACGGCGTCGCGCAGGCGGCGCTGCTCGGCGATGGCCAGCCCCAGGCCCGCCTCCGGCGTGTAGTACGTCGTGGGCACGCCCCGGCGTTCGGGCGCGATGTACTGGAGCCCGTGGGTGATGGCGCCGTGGAGCAGCGTGAAGCGGTGGTCTTCCGGTGAGCCCACGCCCTGCTCCATCACCCGCACCACGCCGAAGAAGTTGCGCGAGGCGAAGCGCGCGCGGCTCTGTTCGCGGGCCATGGTGTACGTCAGGTGTCCGGCCACCAGGAGCAGCATGGCGCCGCGCAGGACGCGCTGGAGGCGCTGCGTCCGCGTCGCCTCGCCCTCCTGCTTCGCCATGCCCACCAGCGCCACGACGCAGCAGGCGCCCAGCGACAGCGGGTACTCCCAGTAGGCGCTGAAGACGGCGGGGGCCAGCACGCTGATGAGCAGCCCGCCCAGCACGCCGCCCACGGACACCCACAGATAGAAGGCGCTGAGGTGACGCGGCGGCGGGCGCAGCCGGTACAGCTCGCCGTGGCACACCATGCAACCCGCGAAGAGCGCCACCGAGTAGGCGACGAGCTGAAGCGTCAGCGAGGACTGCGGCCCCTGCGCCTGCGCGTGCGCAACCCCCGCCCCCGAGGCGATGAGCAGCACCCCGTAGACGGTCCGCGAGTAGAAGGACTCGCGGGAGAACGCGAGGATGAAGGTGAGCAGGAAGACGGCCAGGGGCAGCACCCAGAGGAAGGGGCCGGCCGCCACGTCCTGGGAGAGCTGGTTCGTCGTGGCCAGCAGCAGCACCGACGCGCACGTGCTCAGGCCCAGCCACGCGAGCGTGGCGCGCACGGTGGGCCGGGCAACGGTGACGCCCGCCGTGTCCGCGGGGCCTTCCGTCAGGGGCGTGGCCGTCACGGGCGCGGCCGTGGCGACGGGGGCCGCGTCCGGCGGCTGCTTCATCACGTCCAGCGCGCACACGGCGCAGGCGACGGCGAAGAAGACGAAGCCCACGCCCCAGCCCCAGGCCTGGGCGCCTCGGCCCACCCACGGCTCCACCAGGAAGGGATAGCCGAGCAACGCCAGCAGCGAGCCCGTGTTGGACAGCGCATACAGCGGATACGGCGAGATGCCCGGCCGCGCACGGGCGAACCACGACTGGAGCAGCGGGCCCGTGGTGCTCAACACGAAGAAGGGCAGCCCGATGGTGGTGGCCAGCATCGCCAGCAGCCGGGGCACGGCCAGCCCGGTGCCTTCAGGCCGCCATTCCGGTCCCGGCGCCACGGGCGAGCCCGACAGCAGCGCGCGCGCGCCCAGCAGCAGCACCGCCACGGAGAGCAGCCCCAGGTGGACACGGGCCTGCGTGCGCGGCGTGAGCCTTGATGCGAGCCCATGCGAGTAGGCGTATCCGCCCAGCAGCACCGCCTGGAAGAACAGCATGCACGCCGTCCAGACACCGGGCGTTCCGCCGTACCACGGCAGCGAGAAGCGCCCCACCAGCGGTTGCACGCCGAACAGGAGGAAGGCGCTGGCGAAGATGGCGATGGCGTAGCGGGACATGTTGGCGGTCCAGAGAAGGTTCAGCGCGATGGTGCTCGTGGCGCGAAGAGGCGGGCGCCGGATGGAGCGAGCGCGGTCTCCATGGGCAGTCCGTAGAGCGACTCCAGGGCGGCGCGCTCCAGCACCTCGCCCGCGGCCCCCTGCGCGAGCACCCGGCCCTCCCGAAGGAGCAGCACATGGGTGGCGAAGGCCGCGGCGAGATTCACGTCATGCAGCACCGCCACCGCGCCCAGCCCCGCGTCCACGCGCGCGCGCACGCGGTCGAGCGAGCCCACCTGGTGGGCCACGTCCAGGAATGCGGTGGGTTCATCCAACAGCAAGAGTTCGGGCTGCTGCACCAGGCCCCGGGCCAGCATCAACATGCGGCGCTCACCGCCGGAGAGCGCTTCGGCGGGACGCTCCGCCAGATGCGCGATGCCGAGCTCCGTCATCACCTCATGCGCGAGCGCGACGTCACTCGCGGACGGCAGGCCCCACAAACCCAGGTGCGGGCTGCGGCCCATCAACACCAGCTCCAGGCCGCTGAAGCCCTCCGCGGATTCGAAGGTCTGAGGCACCCACGCCACCCGCCGGGCGAGCGCCCGAGGCTCCCAGGCCGAGCGCTCCCGCCCGAGCAGGCGGACCTCTCCGCGCATCCAGGGCCCCAGCCCCAGCACCGCGCGCAGCAGCGTGCTCTTGCCCGTACCGTTGGGGCCGAGCACCGCCCACAGCTCGCCAGGGCGCACCTCCAACGCACGCCGTGGAGGATGGGACGAGGCCCATAGCCCGCGACCAGCGCCCGGGTGACGAGCAGCGGCTCCACGGGACTAGTACAGCTCCTTCTGCTTCTGCAGCAGGTAGCGCTTCATCGCGCGGACCTTGCGCAGCGCCT
The DNA here is from genome assembly GCA_046520405.1 of Myxococcus sp. 1LA. GTDB lineage: Bacteria > Myxococcota > Myxococcia > Myxococcales > Myxococcaceae > Myxococcus. The sequence continues at coordinate 47,156 of JBKGHI010000008.1, read as the reverse complement.
CCGGGTTGTCGGTGGTGCCCGCGGCCTCCACCTCGCTCTTCACCTCGGCGTAGCGCGTGCACCAGAGGCCCAACACCACGCACGAGTGCTCCGCGTTGAGCTTGTTGAAGAGCGCGTTCGTCTCGCGCCACTCCTTCTCCAGCGTGGTGAGCGGCCGGGCGCGGGCCGAGCGAACCTTACGGACCGGCCCGGGGGCGCGCTTCACCGCTGCATCGTTGTTCTGCTGCGCGCCCAGCGGCGCGAGGAAGGAATCGTCGAGGGCTTCGCCGCCCGGCGCGGCGTCCGCCGTGGTGCCCGCTCCCGTGGGCGCGGGCTTCGCCGAGGAACCCGTTTCCTTGGGCGCAGGTGCGGCGTCCGGCGCCTTCGCCGTGGCACCGGTCTCCTTGGATGCCGCGGTGCCCGGCGCGGCTTCCGATGGTGCACCCGTCCCCGTGGGATTGGGCGCGGCGCCTTCCGTCTTCCCGGTCCCCGTCGGCACGGGTGCGGCCTTCGCCGTGGCTCCCGTTTCCGTGGGCGAGGGAGCGCCTGGTGTTGGCGTGCCAGCCCGTGCCGCGTCCTGGCCGTTCACGTTGGCGGCCTTGTCCGCGAGCGCGTCCTCCGGCGTGGATGGACTCAGGGGCGTCATGGGCGGCGGCCCTTGTGGCGCCTGCGCCGTGAAGCGGCTCAGCCACTGGGCGCGCAGCTCCGGGGGCGCCAGGAAGACGGCGCCCCCCACCACCACGCCGATGAACACCAACGCCAGCACGAGCACCAGGGGCCCCTTGCGGCGCGCGGGGGGCGCAGGGCGCTCAGGGCGCTCGGGCATCGAAGTGCGGCGCGTGTCCTCTTTCGCGATGCGGTCGGCCGAGCGCGTCTCCGGACGCACGGGCATCGTCGTGCGCCGCGTCTCCTCGTTGGCCGTGAGGGAGATGCGGACGTCGTCGTCGTTCTCGTCCTCGTCTTCCTCCGTCTCGACGGGCGCGGGCGCTGGACGCACCGCGGAGACCGACCCGGTCCTGCGGGCGGTGCTGGTCGACGCCATCCCCGGGGACGACGCGCGGCTCCGAGGCGGCCTGGGCCGGGAGACGCCGGACTTCTCTTCGGCCCCACCCTCCGCGCCTTCCGCGTCACGGAGGAGTCCCGCGTCCAGCACCACGCGCGGTTGCGTGTCGTCGTTGCGGGTGACGCGGGGATCCGTGTCGGCGTAGTGCGCGATACGGGGCTGCGTATCGTCGTGACGCTCGGTCCGGGACGGACGGTGGATGCGCGGGTGCGTGTCCGCGTCGGCGATGCTCGGCGCGGCGTCCTCGTGCCCCACATCCTCCGTGGAGAGCACGGGCAACTCCGACGCGTCCGCCTGAGCATGCGCGTCATCCGAAGCGTGGCCGGACGCGTCCAAAGCCTCCGCGCCGGACTCGTTGTCAGCGGCTTCGTCTTCAGGAGAGAGGGCGCGTCCGCCATGCGCGGGCGTCGCGTCCACGGCGGGCTCGTCCAACAGCGACGACCGCGAGGACGTCGCGGCGGGGATTGCACGCGAGGGCGTTGCCCCCTGCGGAGGCGGCGGCGTGCCCAGGGAGGACACGTCCCGCGAAGGCGTCGCGCCCGAGTGCGCAGGCGATACCGCCGCCATCCCGACCGAGCTCGCCCGGAAGGACGGTGCACCCGAGGTGGACATGCTGCGGGACGGCGGCTCCTGCTGCGCGCCGACAGCCGGAATGCCATCCATGGACGTGGCGCGCGCGGAGGCGCCGTGCTGCGAATCCAACGCGGGCATGTCCGCTGAGGACATCGCGCGCGGGGACGTTCCGTCCTGCGAGCCCAACGCGGGCATGTCCGTTGTGGACATCGCGCGCGGAGAAGCGCCTACGGCGGGCATCCCCGCTGAAGACAGGGTGCGCGGAGGCGCCACGCCGTGCTGCCCATCCACAGCGGGTAGGTCCGCTGAAGCAAAAGAACGCGACGGCGTCTCCACCGAGTGAGCCGATGCCCCGTCCTCCACATCCTCGGAGGCGCCCTGCCCTGCTCCGTGAGCGCGTGATGAAGTCCCTGCCGCATCCACGGCCCCGGAGGGCATGGCGCGGGAATCCACCGCGGCCACGGCTTGAGACGGCGTCGCCCCGGGCGGAGGCGGCGGCACGGCCGACATCATCACCGCGGCCGTTCGCGGCAGCGCGCCCGTCGAAGCCGCGGGCAGCGCCTGGGACGGCGTCGCACCAGGAGGAGGCGGCGGCACGCCGAAGTCCTCCGCGAACTCCCGCGACAGCGGCGCATCATCCGGACTCACGTCATCAGCGGACGCATCCCGCGCCCCGACGTCCACCGAATCGTCGTACAGCGGCGCTTCATCCGCCTCGCTGCCGTCATCCCACGCCGAGCCCTCCTGGATCTCGACAGAGGGCATCGAGGCCGGGGCCGCAGCGCGCGGTGACGGCGCCGGCTCGGGCACGTTGACCGCGGGCATCACCATGACGCCGGTGCGCGGCAACACCGCGCCGGTCGCCTGTGAATCGCTCCCCGAAGACGGCGGGCGGGCATTCGCCGGAGCGAGCGGCGCACGCGGCGGCACCGCGGGCGTGGGCGCGCCCACCGAGGGCGCGTTCGCATCGGACGCCCGGCTCCGAAGGGGCTCGGCCTTCGGATTCGTCGACTCCACGTGGACGGACGAATCCTCGGGTCCGCCCAGGCTCGGCATCGCCAGCTCGGTTGGCCGCAGGTGCGAAGGAAGCAGCGCACGCGCGGCGGCCACCCCGGGAGGAATCGCCTCGGGCGGCATCGACGTCATCTGGACTTCGCGCGTCATCGCGGGCACGCGGGGAATCGAGGCCCCCGAGCCGCCTCCGCGAACGAAGGCCTCCGGCCCCACCTCCACCGAAGGCGCCGTGTCCTCGTGGCGCACGCGGCGAGCCCGCGCCGCCTCCTCCAGCGCCTCGATGGGAAACGCGGGCCGGGTGGACTCGTCCATCGGGATGCCCGGACGCGTCTCGCCATCCGTCACCGGCCCGCCGCCCTCACGGCTGCGAGGCGTGGGGAAGAACGACAGCGGCTCCACCGGGCCATCCAGGCGGATGGTCTTCGCCGGCAGCATCGCGTGCGCCATCTTCGGCGCCAGCGGATCATCCGGCATCGAGGCGAGCGCCCGGACCTCCTCCGTGGACAGGCGCGGCACGTCCTTGAGGCTCGCCAGCAACCGGCGCTCGGACTGGAAGTCGGCGGAGAACAGCTCGCGCATGAAGCGGCTGACGCTCTCCGGGCCCGCGCTCGAATCAATCTCCATCAGGCAGGCCTGGAGCCGCCCGCGGAACTCCTCCGCCGTCTGGAAGCGCTGTGACGGGTCCACCGCCAGCGCCTTGGCCACCAGCGCCGTCACCGCGGGCGGCGTGAGCGGCTCCACCTCGTCCAGCGGCTTGATGCGCGGGTTCGCCACCAGGGACATGAGCTCGCCGGGATGAACACCGTCGAACGGGTTCTTCCCGCAGATGAGCTCGTAGAGGCAAAGCCCCACCGCGTACAAATCGCTGCGGCGGTCCACTGGCTGGTGCCGCGCCTGCTCCGGCGACATGTAGAGGAACTTGCCCAGGATGATGCTGGGGTTCGTCTTCGCGGCCGACAGCCGGCTCTTCGCGAGCCCGAAGTCGATGACCTTCACCTCCCCCTCGTAGGAGATGAGGATGTTCTGCGGCGAGATGTCCCGGTGGACGAGCTTCAGGTCCTCCCCGTCGTCGTCCTTCTTGCGGTGCGCATAGGCGAGCGCGTCCAGCACCCGGCCCATGGTGTAGAGGATGAACGTGACGGGCAGCGGCATCTGCCGGTCGCGCACGCGAGCGGCCACCTTGCGCAGGTCCTTGCCGTCCACGTGCTCGAGCGCCATGTAGGCCTCGCCATCGTGGAGCCCCATGTCCAACACCTGGGCGATGGAGCCGTGGCTCAAGCGGACCAGGGTGCGGGCCTCGCCCACGAAGCGCTCGACGAAATCCGTGTCCGCGGCGAGCTGCGGCAGGATTTTCTTGATGACGCAGAGCTTCTCGAAGCCCTGCGCACCCTCCAGCCGCGCGAGGTAGATCTCTCCCATGCCCCCCGTCGCCAGGTGCGACAGGAGCGTGTACCGGCCAAAGGGCTGGGGCCGGAAGGGTCTCAACCGGGCGGGTTGGGTTGACGAGTTCATGCGGTGCGGGGGTTCACCACGACGGGGTCCGTATTGAACCCTGTCCCGCTACGTCCCAGCAACCCGTCAACCGGACGCGGCCCACCTCAGCGGATGCCCGGGTTGGTCAGCATGCCTACATCCTCTTCAATCACCTCGAAGGCCGCTACCTTGTCCTTCGGGGGACGGATGAGGCGCTCGCCCAGCGGCTGGACGTCGAAGCGGGCGCTGACCGTGGCCAGGACCTTGCCGGTGATGAGCACCTGGCCGGGGCTGGCGGTGCCCGCGAGCCATCCCGCCACGCCCACGCCCTCCCCCACCACGGTGTAGTCCGGACGCACCTCGGTGCCGATCATCCCCACCAGGGCCCGGGTGCTGTGCAGGGCGACGCGAAGCTCGCAGCGCTCGTCCAGGGGCCGGCGCGCCATGGCCCGCTCCCACTCGGCCCGAAGCGCCAGGGCGGCCCGGACGGCGCGCACCGAGTCCTCGCCCTTCACGTAGGGGACGCCGAAGAGGGCGCGCAGGGACTCGCCCCGGAAGCCCTCCACGGTGGCCTCGAAGCTGTAGATGATGCCACTCATCCGCGCGTGGAAGTCATTGAGCATCTGCGTGGCGCGCGCCGCGCCGATGCGCATGCACAGCACGGAGAAGCCCACCAGCTCCGCGTGCAGGATGGTGATGTTGCGCTCCTCCAGGCCGGGCAGCTTGCCGCCCTGCTTCTGCGCCTCGGCGGCGCGGCGCTCGGCCACGTCCGGCGGGTGGAAGCGCTCCAGGTTGCGCCGCAGCCGCTCCGCCGCGGGGCTGCCTTCGCGCGGGGAGAACTTCTGCACGCCCGTGGCCACCAGGTGCGCCACCGCGGTGCAGGTATCCAGCAGCGTCTCCACGCTGGAGTCGCCCTTGGCCGCCAGGTTGACGTAGAGCACGCCCACGTAGGGGGGCTCGGTGCCAATGGGGATGCACAGCACCCGGTCCACGCCGTAGAGAATGACGCTCTCCCGGCCCGCGAAGCGGCGGTCGTCGCGCACATCGCCCACGGCGAGCGCGCGCCCCTGGCGCAGGGCCTCGTCGACGATGGCATCCGAGACGGGCACCTCGCCCTTGGCCAGCCGGCCACGGTGGCGCACGGCGGCGGGCACCATGGGGCCCGTGGCGTGCTTGAGCAGCACCACCGCCGTGGTCGCGTCCGCGACCTCCAGCAACCGGTCCATGGTGGTGTCCAGGAAGGACGTCAGCGTGGTGGCCGACGAGAGCGCCTCCGCGGTGCGGAACAACAGCACCAGCGTCTCCTGTCCCACGCGTGGACTGGCGGCCGGCAGCGGCGCGGACGAGGAGAAGCTGTCGTCGAAGGAGACCGGGCCCACGTTGTCCAGGAGCCGCAGCACGTCCGCGTCGCGCACGTTCTTCGCCAGCAGCACGGACGGGCCCACGTCCTGACCGTGGCCGAAGCGCACGACACCGCCCGCGCCCAGGTCCACCATCTCCGTGGCCGCGTTCTCCACGGTGTTGGGCTGGCGGACGGAGAGCACGTTCTCGCCCAGCGCCACCGAGTCTCCGGCGACGAGCTGCCGCGAGCCCTGCAAGGGCGCGCCGTTGATGCGGCTGCCGTTGCGACTGCCCAGGTCCTCGATGCGCAGCACGTCGCCGTCGACGTACAGCCGCGCGTGCCGACGCGAAACGAGATCGCCGCCCAGGACGATGTCGTTCTCGTCCGCACGGCCGAGGCTCGTGACGCCCTCAGGCAGATCGTACGACGTGTCGAAGTAGCCGGGCCCGTTGATGATGATCTGCCACATCGAATGCCCGACATTACACGACTCTCCCGCCTGTTGAGAGAAGGAGACGATGACTCATCGCGGGTACCCACCCACCCGGGCTCAACCCCGGACACCCCGCACCGCGTCATTCACCGGGAGTGAGCACCGGTGCGACGTCCGCTCAGCGGGGCCGGTGGATGAAGAGGGAGGCGCCTTGCCGCACCACGGGGAAGGCCGCGAGCGGACGGGTCGCGGGGCCGTTCAGCACCTGTCCGCCCTGGGTGAAGCGGGAGCCATGACAGGGGCACTCCATGACGCCGTCCTCTGGCACCCAGCTCACGGCGCAATCACCGTGGGTGCAGGTGCGCCACAGCGCCGTGTAACAACCGGGTGACACCTGCACCACGACGACGTCCAGCAACGCCTGGGGGATGCGGACCTCCGAAGCGCCGCCGGGGAGCTCCAGGGCGGGATGATCCGCCAGGGAGACCTCCACCCAGTCCCCTCCCGGCGGGCCGGGGACAGGCGGCGTTGAACAGGACGGGCCCGGCCCTCCCGCGTCGGGAGGGTCGAGCACCACGGCTTCCCGCCACCCATCGCCGCACGCCACGCCGAACGCCGCCAGGGCACAGGTGCCCTCCAGCAGCGTGCGGAGCGCGGCGCGGCGGTCCACCTCCCCCGTCGTAGACAGGGGACATGGCCGTGGCGGGAGCCGCTTCATGGAGTGCCGCTCTGAAGCGACACACCGTTCACCACCGCGACGGCATCCAGGTCGAAGCCCCCGGAGGTGCCGCCGTAGCGGTTGTTGCCCGCGTCGACGATGCGCACGTACCGCGCGCGGCTCAGGCCCACCGTCGCCAGGTCGAAGCCGTCACCGCCCGCCACCGCGGGGTCCGTGGCGCTGATGCCGTTGGCCGGGTTGGCGTAGACCGGAGTCACCCCGGCGCACCCGGGATAACCGCCCGCGGCGTCCGTGGTGGCGCACGGGAACTCGTGCCAGGTGACGCCGTCGTCGCTGACGGAGACGATGCCTCGCTCGGAGTACGTCGTTCCACCCGGGACGAGAAAGGCGTTCTCGAACACGAGCAGGTCCACGCCCGGCCCATCCACCACCGCGATGTCGGTGAAGCGCAGTTCGATTTTGCCGCCCCGTCCCAGCGAGAGCACGTCCAACGAACCGTTGTCCGACCCCAGCCCCGACGGCGGTCCGAGCACGACGTCCGGGAAGCGGTCCTGCCCGAAACCCGCGGAGTCGCCGGGCTCGAACAAGACGACTTCGTCCGCGTACGGGTCCTCGGGCCACAAGCCGGCATCGGGCTCCAGCGGCGTGGAGCCATCCGGCTGTCCCGCATCGTCCTCGTCGGCGCTGGAGGACCCGTCACCACACGCGGTGGTGCCCAGGAGCGCGGCGAGCGCCGTGCCCCAGGCGAAGCGATGGAAACCGCGCTGCCTCACGGGGCGGCCCGGATGCGGACCAGCCGCTCGCCGTTCATGTCCTCGACGCCCACCAGCAGGTCCGTGCCCAGGTGGGTCATCTGCGTCACGGAGGTGCACTGGTCCACGAACGACAGCACCGGCGTGCGCTCGCCGACGGTGACGGCGCCAGGGGTCGCGTCCTCGGAGAGGGCGTAGCGGGACACGTCGGTGGAGACGAAGCTCCAGTTCGCGTCGTAGCCGCCGCGCTTGACGACGACGCCGTCACCGAAGGCGGCGGCCGCGTTGAAGTCACTGCCGACATCAATCGGGTGCTGCGCGTCCAGGGCGAACGGCGTGCCGGAGGAGAGCGCAGCGCTCACGACGGAGGGCGCCACCGCGTAGGCCACGTTGGTGTAATCCGGCGAAGCGGCGAAGCCGAACATCGAGATACCGTTGTTCGCCACGGCGCTGAATCCATTTGCACCCGCGGTCTCAGGGAAGTTGGCCACCTTCTCGGAGGCAACGGGGTTCGCGGAGGTCACCAGCGCGTAGATTCCGAAGCCGTCCACGTCGGACAGCCCCATGCTGTTGATGAGGAACGCGGACGTCGTGTCCGACGTGAACGCGACGGCGGACATGTTGCCCGGCGAGTTGACGTAGCTCGGGTTGCCAGGTGTGACGATGTCGAAGAGCGAGACCGTGCCCGCAGCGCCCGACTTCGTGTAGCCGGCCAGCAAGCGCTCGGCGTCATGCACGAGGAAGCCATTGGGGAAGATGCCCGACGTCGCCCCACGGTCCTCCGGGGCCAGGACGTTGAACAGCGACTCGGAAGAAGGCGCCAGGTCCGGCCAGATGCCCAGCGAGTAGATCTCCGCGTGCATGAACCCGCGCACGGCGTAGACCGTGTACGTGGGGCCCGGCGTGACGGCCACCGCCAGCACGTCGTCCGGCATGGGCGCGGAGCCCGCGGTCTCGAAGCCCGCTTCGAGTTGGAGCGTGCCAAGCACCGGGTCGTGCGACGCCGACTCACACGGGTGCCCCGTGCCCGCGTCGGTGCCGGCGTCCGGGTCCGTCCCCGCGTCCGGCTCGGTGCCCGCGTCGGGCTCGGTGCCGGCATCCGGCTCCGTCCCCGCGTCGGTGCCCGCGTCTTCCTCGGGAGGCTGCTGGATGGGCCGCGTCTCACACTTCTCGGAGACGCACGTCCACTGCTGACCCGCGGGAGGCGGGCCGTTCTCGTTGCGGCAGTCGTAGGCGTCCACGCACTCAGAGCCGCAGCCCGTCGTGGCAACCGCCAGCACGAGGCTGGCCGTGGCGAACACCAGGGACTTCGTGCGGGCTCCTACGCGCTTCACATCGGCGTGCTTCATCGGTGTCCTCGCTCCCTCTTCCGCCCCCACGGGCGAATGGGCTTCCAGGAGGACACGGCCGAAGGCAAAGCCCCGGCGGACAGCTCGCGCCGGACAGCACCCGCCCCCGCCGCCTCCCCTCGGAGGCCTCGGTGATGTCCGTGCCAGGGGCACGGGTCTTCGGCAGGTTTTCGGACTCGCAGGCGCGGATGCCCCAGGGCACCCACCTACTTGCCGTCGCTTCCCAGCCCGATGAGGGCCAGTGCTTCTCGTGACGGCGTTCGTTCCTGCTCACCGCTGCGGGGCAGTCCCGGATTCACACCGGGTTCCCTTGAGTCACCGTGGCTTCATGGTGACACCGAGGACGTCGGCGGGGATATGGCGGGGACAGGCCATTGTCAATGACTCGACGGCAAGCGCCGCCCTCAGCTCGCCGCGCCCAGCCGCACCCGCCGACGGAGCAGCGCGAGGAACAGCGGGCCGCCCAGCAGCGCGGTGACGACGCCCACGGGAGGCTCCGCGCCGAAGAGCGGGAAGGCCAGCCGCGCCAGCAGGTCCGACAACACGAGGAAGGCCGCGCCGCCCAGCGCCGACAGTGGCACCAGCAGCCGCTGGTCGGGCCCGATGGCCAGTCGCAGCAGGTGCGGCACGATGAGTCCCACGAAGCCAATCAGCCCCGTGAGCGCCACCGCGCCCGCCACGCTGGCGCTGGAGGCCAGCAGCAACCAACGGCGCGTCGACGCCACCGGTACGCCCAGCGACGCAGCGTCATCGTCCCCCAGCGACAAGAGGTTCAACCGTGCGGAGAGCCCCCACATGACGCCAATGGCGCCGGCCTGGAGGAGCGCGGAGAGCACCAGCGTGGCGCCGCGCTCGTAGCCCAGCGCGCCCGCGAGCCAGTAGAGGATTTCGCCCAGGCGGTCGGGCTCGGACAGCGTCTTCACCAGGGTGATGGCCGCGGAGGCGAAGGCGTTGAACACCACGCCCGTGAGCAGGGCCGCGTACGGCGCGCGAGACGCGGCCCCTCGGCTGGCGGAGAGGACGAAGAGGATGGCGGCCCCCGCGCCCAGGAAGGAGAAGAGCGCGGGCGCGGACAAGCGCGTCAGAGCGCCGCCCAGGCCTGGCGCCACTTCCCCCACGGTGGCCAGCCCCACCGCGAGCGCCAGCGTCGCGCCGAGCGCGGCGCCTCCGGACACCCCGAGCACGAACGGTCGGCCAGCGGGTTGCGCAACAGCCCCTGGAGCGTGGCGCCCGAGGCCGCCAGCCCCGCGCCCACGATGCCTCCCAGCAGCGCGCGCGGCAGGCGCAGCGACCAGAAGATGACGGCGTCGGTGGAGGACGGGTCCGTCAGCGCGGCGGTGAGGGAGATGGACTGCTCACCGAAGCGCACCGCCACGGCCAGACTGGCCGCCGCCAGCACGAGGAAGCCCCCGAACCACATCACCGCGCGCGAGGTCCGGAAACCTCCCGCTCCGCCATGTGCACGCTGGGATGTCGCGGGCTCGCTCACGGCGCGCCCTTACCCGTTCCTTCCGGATGCAGCAAACGGAAGAGTTCCTCCAGGCCGCGCCCCAGCGAGGGCCCCGGCTGGAGCAGCGCCAGGGAAGGCACGTCCACCCAGCGCGCGCCGGACAGGCCGGGCAGCGCGCGCAGCTTGTCCTTGCCCACGTCCACGTCCGCGGCGTCCACCACCACGGTGGCCCGGGCCCGGACCGCGCGCTCCACCGAATACACCGGGTACGCGGAGCCCGCGTCCGCCGCCACGTTGATGCCGCCCGCGTCGCGCACCAGCTCGTCGGCGAAGGAGCCGGGCCCCGCCACCACGAGCGGCTCGAAGCCGTAGACGAACAGCACGCGCGGCGCGGGCAGCTTCTTCGCCGCCTCCCGGATGCGCGTGCGCGTGGCCTCGATGCCGGCCACCACCGCCTCCGCCTCCTTGTCCCGCCCCAGCGCCTTCCCCACCGCGCGCATGGCCGCGAGCACGTCCGGCACGGAGTGCAGCGGAAGGAGCAGCACGGGCACGCCCAGCTCCGCCATCTTCTCCACGGGACGCTGGTTGCCCGGCCCGGGCTGCACCAGGACGAGGTCCGGCTTGAGCGCAATCACCGCCTCGACCGAGGGGTCCGTGAAGCCGCCCACGCGCGGCAGCTTCGCCACCTCCTTCGCGTCGTCGAAGCGGGACACCCCCACCAGCGTGCTCCCCGCCCCCAGGGCCAGCACCATCTCCGACAACGAGGGCGCCAGCGTCACCACGCGCCGCACCTTGGAAGGCACGGGCGGCCCCAGCGTCCGGGGCCCCGCCGCCGCCTTCTCCGCCGCGCCCGCCGTGATGGACAGCAGGCACAGCACCGTGGCGAGCAGGACGCCCCCACCGGAGCGCGAACGCGAGGTGTGAATCATGTTCATCGGCATGGCGTGCGCATCCTCAGTGCAAGGCGGTGACGTCAATGGCATTGGACACGGGTCGGCGTGAATCCACGGGACACGCCTCCAGCGCGGGGCCCTGCGCATCGGGAGACGAGGAGCCGCGGCGCTCCACCAGCCGCCCATCCTCCACCGCGACCACGAACACGCGGCCCGCGTTCGTGTCCGCCAGGTACACCGCGCCCTCCGCCACCGCGAAGCGGCTGGCCACGGAGAGGTTGCATCCCGGCGTGCCCGGCTCGCACCCCGCCCTGAGCGCGTAGGCCGACACGGGCACGTCGTTCTTCACCAGCACCAGCCCGGAGGCGCGCACCGCGCTGGCGCTGTGTCCGTTGACTTCGTCGTATTCGGCCTCGCCCAGACAGGCCACCACGAGCTGCTCGCCCACGGCCTCCACGTACCCCGCGTTGAGGCAGTCCGCCGCGCCCAGGTCGATGGCGCTCACGGCGCCACTCGCCGGGTCGATTTTCGCGAGCATGCCCGGGCCGTTGGGCTTGTAGCCGTTGTACGGGTTCAGGTTGGTGAGGGCCACGTACACGCCCGCCGAGGTCGCCGCGGCGGAGTACGGCAGCGGCAGCACCGTGCCGCCATCGAAGGGCTTCAAGTCCAGCCCGGTGAGCGAAATCGTGTCCACCTTGCGCGGCTGCTCGGGGTTGGAGATGTCCACGCGGGCAACGGCATTGCCGAACTGGAACATGGAGCCGCCTGTGCCGAACAAGGGGACGTACAGTGTGGTGCCCCACTTCGCGAGCGCCTGCGGACTGGTGTTGGCCCCCAGGTTCAGCTGCGTCACGGTGCGCAGGCCCAGCCCTCCGCCGTGGGAGGGGCCCTCCCGCTTGAGCACCTGCAAGGTGTTGTTCACCGAGTCCACGACGTAGACATAAGGCGGGTCCACGAGGATGTCGTTGGGTGAGCCCGCCACGCCGCCCAGCGAGTCCTCCTCCACCACCGTCCCCAGCGCGCCACTGGCCGCCTGGAGCAGCTTGGAGGACGTGGCATCCGCGGCGAGCACGTAGCCATCCCAGGCCGCGAGCGCCTGCACTCCCGAGCCGAACTGACGCCGGGGCCCGAGCAGGTGGGTCTCCGCCTGGATGCCCACGAGCTGCCCGTTGGTGTAGCAGGCGGCGACCAGGTCATAGCCACACCGGCCCTGGTGGCACTCCTGCACGTCCGGGCAGATGTTCCCGCAGACGCCACAGTTGCCCTCGTCCACCCGCACGTCCACGCACGAGTCCCCGCACCGCTGGCGCCCTTCGGAGCACGCCTCGCGACAGGCACCGGATTCGCACACGAGCCCGGCCGCGCACGCGTTGCCACAGGCGCCGCAGTGGGCCGCGTCACTCGCCGTGGCCACGCATGCGCCACCGCAGGACTCCGTCCCCGGGCGGCATCCGCAGGCGCCGTCCTGACAGGACTGCCCGTCGCCGCACGCGTTGCCACAGGCGCCACAGTTCGCGGTGTCCCCGCTCAGGTCCACACAGGCTTCGCCACAGACGGCCAGGCCGGAGGTGCACACCGCACCCTCGTCCGGGCACCCGGTGAGGAGCAGCGCCGCCACCGCCGCCATCAGCAGGGTTGGAAGGAACGGCTCAGGGGACAGGGGACGCGGGCGATTCATGGGGCTCCCGAGTGGAGGAGGAAGACGGTGACGCGCCAGGCTCCAGCGCCACCGCGAGCGTCACGTAGACGGCGCGTCCCGGCAGCGGGAAGCCCGTGAAGTCGAAGGTCCGGACGTCGAGGAGGTTCTTCAGCTCGACGGAGAGGGTGATGTCCGGACCGCGCAGCACGGTGCTGGACGCGCCCGCGCTCACCAGCGTGCGCGACGGCAGGTCGAGCGAGCCGGTGCGGTTGATGAGCTGCGCGGACTGGTAGAGCACCTCGGCGCGCGCGTTGAGCCAGTCCGGCCCCGCGCGCACCCGCCCCACCCACTTGTGCCGGGGCCGGTACGGCAGGTCCTTGCCGAAGAAGCGTGGGTCGCCGTACCGGTTCTCCGTCCGCAGATACGTGTAGCCGGTGCTGGCCAGGAGCCACGAGAAGGGCCGCGCCTCGCCCTCCAGCTCCAGGCCCCACACGCGCGCGGTGTCGAAGTTGTACGGACGCGCCATCATCGGCGGGTACAGCTCATAGGCGATGAGGTTCTCATACAGCGCCGCGAAGCCGCCCAGCGTGAAGCCCCAGCGCGGCGCGGTGTCCTCGCTGTCTTCCGTGTCGGAGCGCCATAGGAGCGCCGCGTCCGCGTAGAGCGCTCGCTCCGGCTTCAGTCCCGGGTTGGGCAGCAACGTGCCCTGACGGATGTACAGCTCCAGGAAGGACGGCGCGCGGTGGGACTGCCCGGCGTTGGCGCGCAGCCCGAAGCCACGGCCCATTTCGACGGAGGCGCCCAGCTTCGGCGACAGCAACCAGTACGGCCCCACCCGCTCCAGCCGCATCGAAGGCACCACGTCCAACCTGCCGTCGAAGAGCCGCACCTCGTCCATGGCCATGACGCTGGCGCGCCACCACGCGGCGGACTGCGCGTCCTGCGCTTGCGTGACGGTCTCCCCCGACGTGGCCACCGTGACGGTGAGCGATTGGTGCTCGCCCAGCGGCCTGCGGCCCTCCAGCTCCACACCGCCCACCGAGTGCCGCTGCGCGCCGCCCGCGCCCGGAATGAGGCCCGTCACCTCCAGCCCGTCACGTCGGAAGAAGCCTCGCGCGCTGCCCTGCCCCAGCCCGTCGAACACACCCGACCAGCGAAGCCCCAATGCCAGCCGTCCCAGCTCCTGGTCACCGGTGGACTGGGGGTTCTGCACGGTGCCGGGAATGGCGCGGTCCTCCAGGGACAGCTCCGCGAGCGCATCCACTCGCGAGCCGCCCGACAGCCGGCGCCGGTAGCGCAAGAGCGCGCCACCGCCCTGGGCGTTGTTGCGGGCACGCCGCTCGGAGACCTGGGGATTGCCGTCCACCGCGGGGAGTTCGTCCACGTCGTACGCGAAGTCGCCATCCGAACGGCCCGCGTGCACCAGCAGCAGCGCCTGTCCGCCCAGCAGCGGACCCGTGGCTGCCACGTGCCCCAGTGCCGTGTTCCAACTCCCGTAGGTCACCTCGCCGCTGGTGCGAAACTCCGGCCCCGGCGCGCGGGTGATGATGTTGATGGCGCCGCCCAGGCCGCCCGAGCCATAGCGCGCGCCAGCGCCGCCTCGCAGCACCTCGAAGCGCTCCACCAGCGCGGAGGGGATGAGCGACAGGTCCGACATGCCGCCCGCGCCGTTGAGCGGAATGCCATCCAGGAACACGAGCACACCATTGGATGACGCGCCGCGCACCACCAGGCTCTTGCTCTGGCCGTAGCCTCCAGAGTCCTGCACCGCGAGCCCGACTGAGCCCACGAGCAACTCCGCGGTGTCGCGTGCCTCGCCCGCTCGCTCCCGCGCGTCGATGACGGTGATGGCGCCCGTCGGGTCCCTCCGCTCCGGGGACTCGGGCGGCGGGGGCGTCCTGCCACGGACCACCGTGGTGCGCGCGGGGGCGGATGGGGTGTCGGCGCCAGCTTGAGACGCGGCTTCACGCGCGGAGTCATCCTCCGTCAGCGCACGACCGTCCGTGCCTGGCGAAGCAGCGGACACGTCCTCCGCGGCATCCAAGCCCCCGCTCGGAGCCGCCGCCTCGGAAGGCCGCGCCCCAACGGGACGTGGAAGGCTGAGCACCAGGCACACGACCGGCCCGGCGAGGAAGGTCCACCGCATGCTCCGCCTTCCGCTCCCTCCATCGAAGAGAGAAGGCCAACCGCCCGGGCCCACGAAAGGCTCGGCCGCACCCCTGGGCAGGTCTCCTGGCTGACGGACTCTGGCGGCTGGCGCACGCTGCGTCATGCCAGAAGGGGGCTTCCGCCTTCCCCCGGCGCGGCGCATGGCCGCGGATGGAGTGGCGACAAGCCGAAGCCCCCGGCCCTGACCTCAGGGCTGCCCGTTCACAGTGGCGGGACCGCGCCGGACTCTCACCGGCTTCCCTCTTGAAAGCCCGACATGGGCACCCAAGGGCGCGCCCTTTGTAGGAGGTCACCTCCGGCGGGTCAAGCTCACCGGGGACGCCCGCGAGGACGCGCTCACGGACTGCTCGTAGGCATATGTCTGGAGGAACACGAGCTCCACGTTCCCCAGCGTGAGCCGGGAACGGCACAGCAGCGGCGCGGGCCGCCGGGGAGTATCAGCACCCCGTCCTGGTAGGTCCCTCGCTCACTCTCCAGGTCCGTCACGCTCCACAGCCCGGTGTGCGGCTCCCGACGGAAGCGGGCATGCAGGCGGGACACCGTGGACTCGGCCAGGACGATGTCGCACTCGGCACCACTGCCCACCGTCACCTCGGCGTCCGCCGGGCGCAGCCGTGGGCGCAACTCCAACACCACGGTCCGCGCCTCCGCGCTCCCGACCGGTGGACGCGGTGCGCCACCGCGCGCCCGCGTGGACGTGGGCTCCCACAGCAACACGGGCCGGCTTCCATCATGGGTCCGCGCGTCGCGGCTGGTTGGCTGGAACACGCGCACCCTCCTGGTCCTCACCGGCGTGGGATGGACGCGCGCAACATGGACACGCGGTTGTCACCGCGCCAGTTCTTTCCCACGCGGGCCCTTCGGATTCCGCGTGCGGGGCACCTCGTGGGACAGCCTGCGCCTTTCGACTACCGCACGTCGGGCGTCCCCGCGTCCTCGCAGCTCACGCCCGAATCGGGGTCCCGCGCGGCCAGCTCGCAGTCCAGGAACGCCTCGTAGGCCTCCAGCGCCAGCTCGTCGTCGGTGGACAAGGGGCCCGTCCCGCTGTCCGCCAGCCGCAGCCTCGCGACCGGGTCCTCCACGGCGCAGCCTCCGCCCCAGGCGAGCAGTGCCAAAGCGAACAGGTGCCTCGTGCGCAACCGCTTCATCGGCGTTCACCTCTCACGGGAAGAGCACCATCGTGACGTTCAACCGGGGACGGACGGCCCAGCCCTCTCGGAATGGCTGGAACCCTTGCGCGTCCACGAAGCCCAGAATGGGGCGGCCGAAGACGACGTCCATGGCCAGCGAGCCTTCCACGGCGAAGTACTGCGAGAAGCGCCAGCGCAGGGAGGTGTCCGGACCGGTCATGAACGCGGGCATGTACCGAGGGCCCGCGGCGTCCACGCCGCCCACCAGGGCCTCCGACGTCCGGCCGAAGACGAGGAGCCCCGCCCCCGCGCCCACGCCCCACCGCCAGGCGCCGGAGCGCAGCACGGGCGTGTCCAACCAGAGGCCCAGGGCGAACTGCTCCAGCTTCACCTCGGTGCGGGATTCCTCCATGTACGCCGGCAGCCCCGCCAGGAACTGGAAGCGGAAGCGCAGCCGGGGCAGCTCCCAGCCGGCGCCAATCACCACGCCCTGGTAGCCCAGCGAGCCATAGCCGTCGAGCGACGTCAGGCCCCCGGCCAGCAACTGCCACTGCACGGACGGCGTCGCATAGGCCAGCGGAGCGGACTCCGCCCGAGGTGCGTCCGCCACCTCCGCCGCAAGCGAGGCGGAACCCGCGAGGAGCCCACCCAACACGCCGAGTCGCAGCCACACGTTGCCCGATGCCATGCGGGCAACGCTACCGTCCTGGCAAGGGAGGGAGGAAGCCCCCCGCCCGGCCACTCAACAGGTCGTTGCGAACGGGAACGAACGAAGCCGCCTCCACCTGCACGCCTCTGCGCGCGTGACTATCGATTCCAGAGGGATGCGGATCCAGATTGGAAAGAGCAGCTCGCCCGATTGCGAAGCGGCTGCCCGGGAGGCAATCACGGAGGCCCTGCGAGGAGCAGACGCGCCCACCTTCGCCCTGGTCCTCTGCACGGACCAGTACGACGCGGGGGACCTGGCGTCGGCGCTCGGGAGGGAAATCGGGGACCTTCCCTGGGCTGGCTGCTGCGCGGCGGGGGTCTTCGCCGGCACCGAGCTGATGCTCCAGGGCCTGGTCGTCGCGCTCTTCCAGGGCATGGACGTGCAGGTCGGGACGGGCATCGGTGGGCCCGTCAGCAAGGACCCCAGAGCGGCCGGACGCGACGCGGTGGCACGGGCCGTCGGGACGCTGCCACCCAAGCCGCCTGGGCGGCGCCGGGCGCTCCTCCTCTTCCCGGACGCGCTGAGCGGGAATCCAACGGAAGTCGTGCGCGGGGCGCAGCAGGAAGCGGGGTCGAGCGTCGTCTGGGCGGGAGGCGGAGCGGGAGGCGACCTCCGGCACGCCATGACGGCTGAGTTCGTGGATGGGCAGGCCTACCGGGACCAGGCGGTGGTGATTGCCATCGACACCCAGGAGCCGATGGGCGTCGGGATTCAGCACGGCTGGTATCCCTACGGCCCACCGACCCAGGTCACGAAGGCCCGCGACGCGACCGCCATCGAGCTCGATTACGAGAGCGCGTTCGAGGTCTACCGGCGTACGGCTGCAAGCCGCGGCGACGCGCTGGACGAACAGGGCTTCGCCCGCTTCGCGATGACCCACCCGCTGGGGATTCCCCAGGCCAACGGAGAGTTCGTGATTCGCGACCCCATCTCCATCGGACTCGACGGGTCGGTCCGCTGCGTCGCGGAGATTCCCGATGGCTCGCTGGTCCGGGTGATGGAGGGGGCGCGCGCGGACCTGATGGACGCGGCAGCGGGTGCCGCCACCCTGGCTCGGAAAGGAACCTCTGGCGCGCTGGGCGGCGCGGTCGTGTTCGATTGTTTCTCGCGCTACCCCATCCTGGGCGAGGAAATCCGGGACGAGCTTTCACGCGTCCAGGGGGCGCTCGGGGAGACCACTCCGCTCGTGGGCTGTCTGACCCTGGGCGAGGTGGGGGCCATGGGGGGTGGCGTTCCGCAGTTCCACAACAAGACGGTGGTGGTGCTCGCCCTTCCGGGGTGATGGGACGAGGTCGGACATGGCGGACCCTTGCGTGGACGCGGACCGGAAGCTCACCGAGGAGCGCCTCGCGCTGCTGAGCGTGCTCCAGGAGCTCACCGTCGCGGCGCTCGACCTCTTCCATCCGAACAAGCCCACGGACGCGTTCATGGATCGCGTCGCGGAGCGGCTGGGATGCACGGTCGCCCTCTGGGTCCAGGTGGATGCGCGGGGACAGGTCGGACTCCAGGGGGCGAGTGGGCTCTCCGCTGCGTCCCGCCGGCTCCCGATTCCCGCCCCTTCCGAGCCCGCCGGGAAGCAAGAGCCCGCCGCGGTGAGCCTGCCCTTTCCGGAGCTGGAATCGCCGGGGCTCGTGCGCTGGTCCATTCCCATCATGGGGACGGGCGCGGAGCACAGCGCCAGCGCGCTGCGGCTGTACTTCGAGCGCGAGCCGCACCTGCCACGGCAGTACCGAGGCATGGTGGAGCGCCTCTGCGGTGTACTCCGTACCGTGCTGATGCACCGGCAGCTCTTCACGCGGACGCTGGACAGCGAGCGCGCGCTCCACCAGCAGAAGACGCTGCTGGAGTCCCTGAGCGAGGCCTCGGACGAGGGCATCCTCATCTCCGCCCTGGATGGAAGGATTCTCACCCACAACCGCCGCTTCGCGCAGATGTGGGGGCTGGAGGAGGACCTCCTGTCTGAACCCTTCGAGACGCTGGTCCGCGCGGCGGCCGGACTCGTGGAGGAGCCCGACAGGCTCACGGCGCGCGCGGCCTTCTTCAGCGAACACCTCGACGCGTCGGGACACGACGAGCTTCGACTCAAGGACGGCCGCGTGTTCGAGCAGTATGACGCCCCGGTGGTGAGCGCGGACGGCGTCTACTATGGGCGGGCCGTCTACTTCCGGGACATCACCGCTCGACAGCGCACGGAGCGGGCCCTCCAGCACGAGCGAGACTTCAGCTCGGCGGTGCTGGATACGGCCCGCGCGCTCGTCGTCGTCCTGGATGCGGAGGGCCGCATCGTCCGCTTCAACCGTGCATGCCAGGAGATGACCGGCTACTCCTTCGAGGAGCTTCGCGGTGCGCGGTTCTGGAAGCAGCTCCAGGCTCCGGAAGAAGCGGAGCGGGTCGCGCGGGACTTCTCCCGGCTCGCCGCGGGCCAGGGGCATGCAGAGTACGAGAGCTGCTGGCTCACGCGAGCGGGGGAGCGCCGCCTCATCTCATGGTCCAGCAACGTCCTCCGCAGCCCGACGGGAGCGATTGAGTACATCATCGGCACCGGCATCGACATCACCGAGCAACGCCGGGCCGAGCAGGAGCGCGACCAGACCTTCCTGCGTGAGCAGCAAGCGCGGGCCCGGGCCGAGGAGCAGGAAGGAAGGTCCGCGTTCCTGTCAGAAACCTCGGGGCTGCTCGCCGGCGCGCTCGTCCCCGAGGACGCGCTACGGAACGTGGCGGCGCTGACCGTCCAACAATTCGCGGACTGGTGCGCGGTCGACCTGCTGGTCGGCGATCATTCTCCTCAGCGGATCGCGGTGGCCCAATCCCGGGCCCTGCGGGCCAGGTGGCCCACGCGGGACGACTCCGCGCCACCGGACCTCAATGCCACGCATGGCCCTGGGCAGGTGCTCCGCCGCGGTGAGCCGGAGTTCCTCCTGGAGGGTTGCGGCTCCGCGGCGCCCGGGTGCGGCGTCCTTGAGTTCCAGTCCTGGCTGTCGGTGCCGCTCCTCGCGCGCGGCCGGACGCTCGGCGCGCTCACGCTCGCCCGGATGGACGGCGCGAGCCGCTATGGCCTGGCCGAGCTCATCCTCGCGCAGGAGCTGGCGCGCCGCGCGGCCATGGCCGTGGACAACGCCCGGCTCTACCAGGAAGCCCAGCAGGCCATCGGCCTTCGCGATGAGTTCCTCTCCGTTGCCTCCCACGAGCTGAAGACCCCGGTCACCTCGCTCCAACTGTCCGTCCAGGGCTTGCTGCGCCGCGTCCGGTCGGGAGCGCTCCGCACGGGTTCGGCGGAGACCGTGGCCCGCTCGGTCGAAGGCATTGAACGCCAGGCGATGCGCATGGCGAAGCTCGTCAACACGCTGCTCGATGTCTCGCGCATCCATGCCGGGCGGCTCGAACTGGAGTTGGAGGAAGTGGACCTCGCCGCGCTGGTCCAAGACATCGCGGCACGCTTCACCCCCGAGCTGGCCCTCTCCGGCGCCACGCTCCGGGTTCATGCCGACACACCGATGCCAGGAATCTGGGACCGGTCGCGGCTCGACCAGATTGTCACCAACCTGCTCTCGAATGCGATCAAGTACGGCGAGGGCAAGCCCATTGAAATCCAGGTCGGAGGGGACGCCAGGACCGCCCTCCTGGAAGTGAGGGACCAGGGAATCGGCATCCCAGCGGAACAACAGTCGCTGATATTCCGGCCCTTCGAGCGCGCGGTGTCATCGCGCCACTACGGAGGGCTGGGCCTGGGCCTCCATATCGTCAGTCAGCTTGTCGAAAGGCTGGGGGGCGTGGTCCGGGTCCACAGCGAGGCGGGGCGCGGCGCCACCTTCACGGTCGTGCTTCCGCGCAGCGGCCCCTCCGGGCCGCGGCCGGCGCCGACGGACGTGCACCTGGACGCGAACCATGCATGAGGTGCGCTTTCGCGCCCTCCCATGCTCGGCGCCGCGCTCTCGCCCCCTGAGAAGGCACTGGAGTCCCGGTGTCCGTCCTCGCGGCGGGACGGTTCTCACATCCGCGCACGGTGTGCGGAGAGGGCTCCGAGGAGAGCGCCGCTGGCACGCCGGCTGCTCAAGCCCTCCACGACCTCAGGCGGTCAAGCCGACGAGGCAGCCGCGCCGTGGTGGCGCGATGCGGAGCGTGGAGGTGGTTGATGCTGACGGCGGGTAAGCGACTGGCGGTCTTCTCCATTCGCGAGGGCAAGGGCGGGAGCATCTGGGTGCGGGCGGGGAGCGCGTTCGTGAACAAGGACGGCTCGCTCAATGTGTTGCTGGACGTGCTGCCGCTGGACGGGAAGCTGCACGTGCGTGAGGCGGCGGAGAAGCGCGACACGGCGGGGATGAGCGGGGGCCGCTACGCCGGTGAGCTGGGGCTGGACGCCCCCGTGGGCGGCCACTCGTGAGGGCGCTGTGCGCGGTGGTGGTGGGCCTGCTGTTGTGCGGGCCCGGGGTGGCGGAGGCGGCGAAGACGCGCACGCAGCACACGGGGACGGTCAACCTCAACGAGGCCACCGCGGCGGAGCTGGATTTGCTGCCGGGCGTCGGTGAGAAGGCGGCGCAGCGCATCATCGAGCACCGCCAGAAGCGGCCCTTCAAACGCGTGGAGGAGCTGGTGCGCGTGAAGGGCTTCGGCAAGAAGAAGTTCCTCAAGCTCAAGGCGCATCTGGCGCTGAGCGGGCCCACGACGCTGCGAGTCGAACAGGTGCCCGTCCCTCTCGAGAGAAAGGAGGTGAGCGCGACGAACGACTGAGAACGCATCTTCCGGCAAAGGGCCGCCGCTCGGGATTCTTCGTGTGGCCGGGGCGGCGGCCCGTGGTGGGTGGACGGGCCCATGAGGGGCAACCAGGAAGGCACCCCCTGCGGGCGGTAGCCATCCGGGAGTGGATTGGTACCATCCGCCGCCATGAACCGACGCCTCATGAACCTGCTGACCGCGGTGCCCGTCACGGCCGCGCTGGTTGCTCCGCCCGTGCTCGCCTGTACCAGCATGCTGGTCTCCAAGGGCGCCACGACGGATGGTGCCACCTTCGTCACCTACGCCGCGGACGCGCACGAGCTGTACGGTGAGCTGTACTACACGCCCGCGCGCCACCACGCGCCCGGCGCCATGCGCGACATCTTCGAGTGGGACACCGGCAAGTTCCTGGGCCGCATCCCCCAGCCCGCCGCGACGTACTCGGTGGTGGGCAACATGAACGAGCACCAGCTCTCCATCGGTGAGTCCACCTTCGGCGGCCGCGAGGAGCTGGCGGGCCCCGCGGGCATCGTCGACTACGGCTCGCTCATCTACACCGCGCTGGAGCGGGCGAAGACGGCGCGCGAGGCCATCCAGGTGATGACCACGCTGGTCGCCGAGCACGGCTACGCCTCCAGCGGCGAATCGTTCTCCATCGCCGACCCGAAGGAAGCCTGGCTGCTGGAGATGATTGGCAAGGGCAAGGGCGAGAAGGGCGCGGTGTGGGTGGCCCGCAAGCTGCCCGACGGCTACCTCTCCGCGCACGCCAACCAGGCGCGCATCGGCACCTTCCCGCTCAACGACAAGCAGACGACGCTCTACTCGCCGGACGTCATCTCCTTCGCCGGGCGAAGGGCTGGTTCAAGGGCGCGGACAAGGACTTCAACTTCGCGGAGACGTACAACCCCATCGACTTCGGCGGGCAGCGCTTCTCCGAGGCGCGCGTGTGGAGCATCTTCCGGCGCGCGGCCCCGTCCATGAAGCTGGGCGCGGAGTACGCGGATGGCGGGGCGCCGCAGAAGCGGCTGCCGCTGTGGGTGAAGCCGGACAAGAAGCTGTCCGTGCAGGACACCATGGCGCTGATGCGCGACCACTTCGAGGGCACCCCGCTGGACATGACGAAGGACGTGGGCGCGGGGCCCTATGCGGTGCCATACCGCTGGCGGCCCATGACGTGGGAGGTGGACGGCAAGCAGTACGTCCACGAGCGCGCCATCTCCACGCAGCAGACGGGCTTCTCCTTCGTCGCGCAGATGCGGGACTGGCTGCCGGCGCCCATTGGCGGCGTGCTCTGGTTCGGCGTGGATGACACCTTCACCACCGTCTACACGCCCATGTACGCCGGCATCCGGCAGGTGCCGCGCAACTTCGCCCAGGGCGTGGCCAGCCGCGGTGAGTTCTCCTGGGACTCCTCCTTCTGGGTGTTCAACTGGGTGTCGAACCAGGCCTATGCGCGCTGGAGCGACATGGTCGTGGACGTGCAGCGGGAGCAGGGCGCGCTGGAGGGTCAGTTCCTCGCGGACCAAGCCGACGTCGAGAAGCGCGCCCAGGAGCAGTTCAAGCGCAGCCCCGAGGAGGCCCGCCAGTACCTCACCGACTACTCGCTCCAGCAGGGCGAGAAGGTCCACACCCGCTGGCGCAAGCTCGGTGAGACGCTGCTCGTGAAGTACATCGATGGCAACGTGCGCGACGAGCAGGGCAAGGTGAACCACCCCAAGTACCAGGAGGCCTGGTACCGGCGCATCGTGCAGGAGAACGGCAAGGCGCTGCAGATGCCGGCCAAGCCCGCGGAGCCCGCCGCCACCCCCGCGCCGGCCGCGCCCGCGCAGAAGCCCGCGCCCAAGCCCACCGTGGCCCCCGCGCCGTAGCCGGACCCTCGTTCCGGAGCGGGGAGCCCCTCCCCGCTCCGCGGCCCGGTACCGCGTCTCGTGCGCATCAGCCCCAGGCATCCGTCATCAGGCTGATGATTCCTGTTCCACCCCCCTCTGGGCG
Organism: Myxococcus sp. 1LA; assembly: GCA_046520405.1. Taxonomy (GTDB): domain Bacteria; phylum Myxococcota; class Myxococcia; order Myxococcales; family Myxococcaceae; genus Myxococcus. Next base: position 23,804 of record JBKGHI010000008.1, on the reverse strand, counting down.
CAACCCAGCCACATTGGCGCCGAAAATGGGGAACAAGCGCACATCGACATCCTGGTGCCTACCAGGGTGAGGGGGAACAGAATCATGGGCCGCATCAAGACCACCACGACGACGACGAAGAGCATCACCCCGCCGCCGCCGCCGCCGCCGCGGACCACCGGCGGGCTGCCGCCTCCTCCGCCGCCCTCGACGGGCGTCCCCAAGCCGCCAGATGTCTTCGTGAGCGGCACCCGCACCAACACGCTCCGCGCGCCCAACCTCACCACGCCGCCTCCGCCGCCCTCGCTGGGCGGCCACACGTCGCCGCCTCCTCCGCCCTCACTGGGCGGGCCCAAGCCGACCGTGACGGGCGGCGCGAAGGCGCCCGCCACCGTGACGCCGACGGTGACGCCCGTCCCTGTCGGCCCCGCTGTCCTCCGGGATGACTCGGTCATCGCGCCCTTCGTGGCCCAGGGCGTGCCCCGGGGCGCCATCAAGAACATCAGCGATGAAGGCTTCGCCGCGCTCCAGGGGCTGCAGCGGAGCCAGGGCGACGCCGGCTCCACCGACTTCGCCACCCTCAAGTCTGAGATTGGCCCCAAGGCGGACCTCATCCGCGCCGTGTTCGCCCAGGGCGGCCCGCACGTGAAGGCCGGCGACGCGGAGCGCGTGAAGCTGGCCAGCGTCTTCAACGAGGGCTTCACCGTGGACAACACCACGGTGGACAACTACCGCAAGCAGATGAGCGTGCTCACGGAGGGGAAGTTCCAGCCCTACGTGGACATGGCCAACACCCACCTGTCGCAGAACAAGGCGGACTACCCGAAGACGGCCACCAGCGTGGCGGACATCCACAAGCTCTCCGACGAGGGCAAGGTGTCCATCTACAAATACACGCAGGAGAAGTTCAAGCCGTACAACGGCCAGGTCCTCTTCCCGCTGGCAAAGAATGGCGCCGGCCCTACGTCCCAGGCGCTGCGCAACAACCTGGATGGCATTGCCGTCACGCGCGCGGCCCTCAACGAGCTGCCGAAGTTCACCGGCACCGTGTACCGGGGCGACAGCAAGAAGTACTACGACGCCTACACCAAGGACGCCATCATCACCCGGGACGCCTTCACCAGCACGGCGAAGAACCCGGGCGCCAGCTTCGAGGGCGACGCCATCCTCGAAATCCGGACCAAGACGGGCCGCGACATCCAGGGCGCCTCGCTCAAGCCGGGTGAGGAGGAGGTGCTCATCCCGCCCGGTGCCACCTTCAAGGTCCTGGACCGCGACGACACGGGCACCACCCTCCGGCTCACGCTCGAGGAGATTTGAGCGCTCGCCCGCCCTGCACCCAGGCGTCCGCGCGCCGGGTGCGGGCAGGCACCGTCCGTCCCACATTCCAGGACAAGCACGCCACCACGGGTAGGGAGGGGTCTTGTCCACGCAGCAGGATGCCATCCAGCACTCGGTCGTCGTGGACGCCCCCGTGGACCGGGCGTTCCAGTTCTTCACCGGCGCGCTCGGGCGCTGGTGGCCCCTGGCGTACACCTTCGCTGGAACGCGATTCGGCTGGCCCCTCATCCTGGCGGAGCTGCGGCGCGCCATGGCCCACGCCTCCGCGCCGGCCGAGGCCCCGTAGCGGAGCCCCGGAGCCTGCCTGCCGCGCCGCGCGGCCTCCGGCTTGACGTCCCGTTCGCGGGCGGTCAACAGCCAACGGTTTTTCAGCAGCAGCCCGAACGGCGACGCGGTAGACCTGCTGCGACTCAAACCTTTGGCTTGAGACACGGAGGCAGCAGGTGACGGCAGAAGAATCCCCGAAGGACCCGGCAGAAGAGACGCTGGAAGCCCACGAAGGTGAGCGGACCTACAAGGGGCCGCCCCTCGGCGAAGTGCTCGAGTTCATGCGTCTGCTCTGGGCCGTGGACCACGGGCTCCAGTCCACCTCGAAGCGCATGGAGTCCACGCTCGGACTCACCGGCCCCCAGCGGCTGGTCATCCGGCTGGTGGGACGCTTCCCTGGCATCACGGCGGGCATGCTCGCGCAGATTCTCCACGTCCATCCCAGCACCCTGACGGGCGTCCTCAAGCGCCTGGAGAAGCGGGGCCTGCTGGAGCGCAAGTCCGACCCGCTCGACGGGCGCAAGGCGCTGTTCTCCCTGACGGATGAGGGCCGCTCGCTCGACATCCCGTCCGAGGGCACGGTGGAGTCGGCGGTGCAGCGCGTGTTGTCGCGCCTGCCGCGGCCTCGCATCCTCGCGACGCAGGACGTGCTCACCGCGCTGGCCCAGGAGCTGGGCGGCGTGCCCATGCCCGAAGTCGAGTTCGACTCGACCACCGCGCCCAAGCCCGCCGTCCGCTGAGCCGGCGGCCCGTCCGCTCCCTCGCCGCGGGCGAGACACCTGGGGAAGACCGCGTTACCTCCCAGACCCTCGCCCAGGCGCTCCTTCCAGCGCCAGACACCTGGAGCCCCTTGGACGGGCTCCCGGGTCGTTATGGTTCGCCAGAAGAGGGCGGCTGCTAGAAAATCGGGAAATAGGCAGCCTCACCGGGGGTTGCCTCGCCACTGAGCGGACAGGACAGCGTGAACCTCGACACCCCGCAGACCCCAGGCCCCGAGCTACCGCCCCCGCCCCCTCCCCCCGCCGACTCCACCTGCCTCACACGCCCGGCCCGCGCTGGATGCGCCCGGCGTGGAGGCGCTGCTCGCCACCGTCCGTGGCCGCCAGCGCCGCCATCTGTGGCTTCAGGGCGGCATGCTGGGTGTGGCCTCCGCGGCGCTGCTGCTGGTGGCCGGAGGCTTCCTCGCGTTGCTGACGCCGCGCGCGGGCTCGACGCTGCTGTGGCTGGCGTTGCCCGTGGGCGTGGCGGTGGCCTGCATCTTCGGGCTGTGGCTGGCGCGGCGCGCGTGGGGGACGACGTCCTCACGGCGCGGCTGGTGGGCGAGAAGCGCCCCGAGCTGTCGCTGGACGTGCTCGCCGCGGTGGAGCTGATGCGCGAGCCGGACGCGCCGGGCAACGGCTCTCCCGCGCTCGCGAGCGCCTTCCTGCGGGAGATGGACGCGCGGGCGCGCGCGGTGGACGTGCGCACGGTGGTGGACAGCCGTCCGGTGCGCCACGTGGCCCTGGGCGCGGGCGGCGCGCTGCTGGCCCTGCTGGTGTTGATGGTCGCGCTCGGTGACCGCTGGTCCGCGGGCATGGCGCGCATCCGCGAGATGGCGGCGAGCCCCAAGGCCCAGGCCCAGGTGGAGCCCATCACCGGCGACATCGAGCTGACGTACCGCTACCCCGCGTACACGGGCCTGGCGCCGCGCACGGTGCCTGGGACGAACGGCGAAATCAGCGCGCCGGCGGGGACGGAAATCCTGCTGAAGACGCGCTCGGACCGGCCGGTGGAGCGCGCGGAGCTGGTGGTCAACGGCCAGGCGCTGCCGCTCAAGGTGACGGGCAACCGGGATTTGGAGGGCAGCTTCGTGGCGAAGCAGTCCGGCCACTACCGCTTCGCCTTCTACGGCGCGCGGGACAAGGCGCTCGCGGTGGGGCCGGACATCGCCCTCACCGTGGAGGCGGACAAGGCGCCCGAGGTCTCCCTGCTGACGCCCACGGTGGAGCTGGAGGTGGACCCGGGCGACCAGGTGGCGCTCAAGTACGAGGCGTCGGACGACTATGGGCTGTCCGGCATGGCGCTCGTGTTCCGCGCGCCCGGCGCCCAGCAGGAGACGCGCGTGCCGCTGCCGCGCGAGGACGGCCGGCGCCACCGCGGCACGTCCTCGTGGAACCTGGGCAACCTCAAGCTCGACCCGGGCGACCGCATCACCTACTACGTGGAGGCGCAGGACAACGACGCGGTGGAGGGCCCCAAGAAGGGCGTCAGCCGCACGCAAGTGCTGCGCGTGTACTCCGCGGCCGAGCACCGCCGCGCCGCGCTGGAGAAGGCGGAGCAGCTCTGGGGCCGGATGGTGGACCACCTGGCGGACCGGCTGGAGGGCCCGGAGCGCGCGAAGCAGAAGGACCCGCAGGCCATCACCGCCGGGGCCACGGTGGACACCAGCGGTGAGAGCCTGGTCGCGGACATGCGGACGCTGGCGCAGGAGCTGGCGCGCGAGCGCGACGCGCCCACCGAGCTCGTTTCGGCGCTGAGCAACATCTCCGAGTCGCTGGGCAGCCACATCCGCGGCACCGCGGAGCTGCGCCGGCTCTACCTGCGCACCCAGCGCGCCCGCGGCGAGGACTGGGGCACGGGCAACCGCCTCACCGCCGTCGTCACGGAGGAGATTGAGGAGCTGGAGAAGGACATCCTCTACCTGGAGTCGCTGCTGGACAGGCAGAAGCTGGAGGCGCTCCAGGAGATGGCCAAGCAGTTGTCCAACGAGCGGCGCGAGCTGGCCAACCTCATCGAGCAGTTCAAGTCCAACCCGGATGAGGCGGCGCGCCAGGCGGTGATGGAGCAGATTCAGCAGCTCAAGTCCCGCATCCAGGAGCTGATGCAGCGCATGGCGGAGATGCGCAAGGGCATCCGCGACGAGCACCTCAACGCCGAGGCCCTGTCCGAGATGATGAAGGACCAGGACATGCGCAGCGCTCTCGACGACGTGGAGAAGCTGATGCGCGAGGGCAAGGCGGACGAGGCCCTGGCGAAGCTCCAGGAGCTGGGCATGCAGATGGACGAGATGCTCGAGAACCTGGACCAGGCCGGTGACGAGTTCGGCGGCGAGCAGCATCCCGAGCTGGCGGAGAAGTTCGGCAACTTCATGGAGGAGCTGCAGGACACCGTGCAGGAGCAGCAGCGCGTCGCGGACCAGACGCGGCAGCTCCGCGACCAGGCGCGCTCGCAGAACCGCGAGCGGCTGTCCGAGAAGGGCCAGTCCATCAAGGACAACCTGATGCGCAAGGTGCAGCAGGCGCAGGAGAGCTACAAGGCGCTGGAGCCCAGCCAGCTCAACAGCCGCGCCGCGCGTCCGCTGGAGGAGGCCCAGGCGGAGCTCCAGAACGTGGAGAACGCGCTGAAGGTGAACGACTACGACCTGGCGGCGGAGGCGGCGGCGCGCGCGGAGGACGCGGCCCGGCAACTGTCGATGATGGGCGAGCAGCAGCGCCACCTGGACGAGATGTTCGGCAACCCGGAAGAGGTGGTGAAGCAGTCCACGGAGCTGGCGCAGCGCCTGGGCCGCGACGCGCGCAACGTGTCGGAGGTCAATCGGCAGCTCCAGTCGCTCTTCCCGCCGCCGGGCTCGCAGCTGTCGCAGCAGGAGAAGCAGCAGCTCCAGCAGCTCAGCGAGCAGCAGTCGCAGTTGGAGGAGCGCGCGCAGGGCCTGCGTCAGCAGATGGAGGAGATGCAGCAGATGGCGCCCATCTTCGGCGAGGAGGCCACGCAGCAGATGGAGGGCGCGGGTCAGCGCATGGGTGAGGCCGCCCGGCGGATGCAGGGCAAGGACCCGGGCCGCGGCTACGGCGAGCAGCAGGCGGCGCTGGAGGGCCTGCGCCAGTTCCAGCAGCAGATGCAGGAAGGCCAGCGCGGCGGCAAGGGCGGGCTCCCGCTGCCCATGGGCGCGGGCCGCCGCCAGCAGGGCAACGGGAGAGACCCGAAGCAGAAGGTGGAGCTGCCGGACGAGGATGCCTTCCAGGCGCCGAAGGAGTTCCGCAAGGACCTGCTGGACGCGATGAAGCAGGGGGCTCCGGAGAAGTACCGGGAGCAGGTGAAGCGCTACTACGAGGAGCTGGTGAAGTGAGCCGCCACGCGCTGACGCAATCTTCCGGACTCCGGGCCCTCCTCACGGCGATGGCCGTGACGCTGTTCTGCGCTCCGGCCGCGTGGGCCCAGGACGCCTCGCTCAAGGAAGAGGTGAAGGAGCGGCTCAGCCGCGTGGAGACGGAGCTGGACGACTGGGACGTGCCCGGCGCCCGGCGCGAGCTGTCCGAGGTGGAGAAGCTCCTCCCCGCCGACGTGGAGCCGCTGAAGTACTTCCAGGGCCGGGTGGCCTTCGAGGAGGGCCGCTACGACGACGCGGTGGCGCTCCTGGAGGGCGCCAACATCGAGGACAAGCCGGGCAGCTACCTGCGCCTGGCCAAGGACACGCGCGACATCACCAAGGCCCACCTGCGCGCGGAGAGCGAGCACTTCATCTTCCAGTACCCCAAGGGGAAGGAAGAGGTGCTGGTGCCCTACGCGCTGGAGACGCTGGAGGCCATCCACCGGGCGATGAAGGAGGACCTCGGCTGGACGCCGCCGGGCGGCAAGATTCGCGTGGAGGTGGTGAGCAACGCGCGCGAGCTGTCCAAGGTGAGCACGCTGACGGAGAAGCAGATTGGCACCACGGGCACCATCGCCATCTGCAAGTTCAACAAGCTGATGGTGACCAGCCCCAAGGCGGTGGCGCGCGGCTACGACTGGCAGGACACGCTGGCGCACGAGTACATCCACCTGGTCATCAGCCAGATGAGCCGCAACACGGTGCCCATCTGGCTGCACGAGGGCCTGGCCAAGTTCCTGGAGTCGCGCTGGCGCGGCAAGGCGGGCCTGGCGATGACGCCCTCCACGCAGGCGCTGCTGGGCAAGCGCGTGAAGGCGGACACGCTCATCCCCTTCGAGAAGATGCACCCGTCCATCGCCCTGCTGCCCACCGCGGAGGACGCGGCCACCGCGTTCGCGGAGGTGTTCTACGCCATCGACTACGTGCACGGCGTGAAGGGCACCGCGGGCCTGCGCGCCATCATCCAGGAGCTGAAGGCCGGGCAGAAGGACCGCAAGGCGGTGGAGACGGCCATGGGGATGCCCTTCGCCCTCTTCGAGAAGTCCTGGCTGGCGCACATCAAGAAGCAGCCCTTCCCCACCGAGCTGCTGCCCCGCGAGGACCGCGTGGTGCTGAAGGAGAACGCCAAGGGCAACGTGAAGGACGAGGGCGAGAAGAAGGGCCGTGAAATCTCCTTCGGCGACTTCCAGGAGGTGACGGAGGTGCCCGCGCGCAAGTTCGCGCACCTGGGCGAGCTCTTGCGCGAGCGCAACCGCGTGAAGGCCGCGGCGGAGGAGTACGCCAAGGCGCACAAGCTGGTGGGCGACAAGTACGAGTCGGTGTCCAACAAGTACGCGCTGGCCCTGCTGGAGCTGCGGCGGCTGGATGAAGCGGAGCATGTGCTGCGCGGCAGCCTGCGCGTGCACCCGGGCTCACCGTCCACCAACGTCCACCTGGGCCGCATCCTGCTGTACCGGAAGGACTACCCGAAGGCGAAGACGGCTTACCTGGAGGCCCTGGCGTCGGACCCGTTCGACCCGGAAATCCACCTGGCCCTCACCCGCATCCACGGCTCCATGGGCGAGACGGCCCTGGCCACCCGCGCGCGGCAGGCGAGCGCGCTGCTCACCGGCCTCAAGGCCGACGAGGTGGACCGCGTGGCGCAGCAGTTCCTGCGAGATGAAGGCGGGCTGTCGGAGATGAACGTGTCGGGCACGTCGGACACGGAGAAGCCCGCGGCGCAGCCGGAGAAGACGGACGCGGGGAACTGACAACGCCAGTTCCCATGTACGCCCAATAAGCATCGGCTGGCCCCTCCCCCCGAGACAGCCGGGACCGTCGCCAAAAGCGACGGCCCGGTTGAGGGGTTTCGCGCGGCATCAACGTCATCTCCGGTACCCCCCAATCCGGGTCCCGGAGACTTCGTGATGAGACATCCTTTGTTCGCAATGCTGGTGCTACTGGCCACCAGCACGGCCAGAGCCAGCAGCCCAGATGGACACCTGAGTGAGACAGCGCCCACGGGAAACACCGGCGGGTACCTCGCAGTGACTTCGACGGGCCAGGCGGTGACCTCCCTCCCCATCCAGGTCCCACCCGGCATCGGAGCCCTGTCTCCCTCCGTCAGCATCCACTACAGCAGCAACACCGAGAACGGAGAGCTCGGCGTGGGGTTCTCCCTCGCCGCGACCTCGAGCATCAAACGCTGTGGTCGCATCATGAGCGACGACGCGGCGCTCCACCCCATCACCTTCCGGGACGAGGCGAACGAGAGCCCACCTCAGTTCCCGGCGGACTGGCTCTGCCTCGACGGCATGCGGCTGATTGGCCTGGAGAATGGCCTGAAAATCGGCAGGGTCTATCGCAGGTACAGCGACGACGGCAGCCGCGTCATCGCGCTGTCCTCGAGTGACGGTCAGCCTGGCTTCGAACTGCAACTGCCGGATGGTTCGAGCCACTTCTACGGCACGGACGACCAGAGCCGTGTCTATGGCTTCGACCTCGACGCGTCGGGGGCTCCGGACAAGAAACCGTACGAATGGAAGCGGACCCGGGTCCGAGACGCTCACGGCAACGTGATGACTTATCACTATGTCTACACGGACAACTTCAACGACCCCCTGGGTACTCATTCGCGCCTGGACCACCGGCTGAGCGAAATCCGGTACGTCAACAACACGCGCCGCGTCTCCTTCCAGTATGAGCGCCGGCCGCAGCAGGAGGTGTCCGACGGCTTCTTCTCGATGACCCGCTACCGTCAGTCACTCCGGCTCAAGCGTATCGAAACCTTCGCGCCGTCGGCGCTCGCCGCCGATGGCGAACGCATGGTGAGACAGTACGTCTTCACCTATGCCAATAACGCATCGACGACGAAGCGCTCCTTGCTCCAGAGCCTGCAGGAGTGTGTCCAGGAGAACGGCGCCGCCGTGTGTAAGCGCGCCACCGAATTCGTCTGGCAAGCCGGAGGGTTCTACGGAGACATCTACCTCGACGACAAGGACGGCGACTTCGCCTTCGATGAGAAGCTCTTCCCCGTTCACGGCATCCCCGAGCAAGACCACGAAGCCGTGTTCCAGATGCTCCAGTTCGACGGCAACCAGGATGGCACCACCGACATCCTGGTGGCCCCCTGGTGGGAGGGCAATGGACAAGCCCAGAATTGGAGTTTCTGGGCCATCAAACCTTCTCCGCAGGACTCGCAAATCATAGACACCGGCATCCCCGTGAGGGCCCCGCTGCCGATTCCCCAGGAACCGGTCGAGGTCTGTGATTATGCCAAGAACTGTCACACCTACCTGCTGCCTGGGGATGCCATCGCCAGTTCGACCTTCGAGCTGGATGGCGACGACCGCACGGATGTCCTGGTCCCTGTTGGCGACTACTCCGATCAGAAGATGATGTGGGGATTCGCACAGGCGCTCCAGGTCCTGCAGCAGACGCCAGGGATTCCCGAGGGTTTCTCCCTGGCGGACACGTATACCCCCTTCTCCGGCCATGCCTTGCAGGTCGCGCCTGGCGACTTCAACGGCGACGGGCTCTCGGACCTGATGGTCTGCGTCGAGAGCACCGATCGACACGGCTTTTTCGACCCACAAAACGGCTCCAAGACGCTACCGCCAGAGCTGGAGGGCTCGAACCTGTATCAGGGCTTCTGGGTGTACATGGAGAACAGGAGCTATCTCAATCCCTACACCTTCACGCCGGTGGAGTTGAAGAGCCACCCTTGCTCCGCCCTGGACAAGGTCCATGTCATGGACTTCGACGGCGACGGCACGGACAACCTGCTGACCATCCGCGGCTATGACGCCAGCGGTGCCCAGCTCGCGTCCCCACCCGGTTACTGGCCCCCCTCGTGGACCAACGGCTCGTGGTTCAGTCCGGAGCAACTGCGCAACAGGACCTACCAGGCCCTCGTCTTCCACGTCCAGCTCGGCCAGCACGCCGGGGAGTATGACTTCTACACCCGGAACACGGGCCTGCCGTTCGACTACTACCAGCGCCTCCACGCGGCCAACGGGGGCAACCGCGCCTGCCTGGACCAGTACGGCGCCCTGTGCCGAGGCAATGGCATTGGCGCGGACAAGGTGGGTGATGTCAACGGGGATGGGCTCCCGGACGTGGTCCGCTTCGAGTCCGAGGCCACGCTCGCGTCAAACGGGCTGAGCCCCTTCGTGAACCAGACGGACGGAGCGCTGCTCCCAGACATCGGAGTGGCCTGGGAGGGCCGCATCGAGGTGTGGCTCAACCTCGGCGGCTATTTCGTGCGCAGCCATGATTGGATGACCACCCTCGGCGCCACCTCGTTCCATGCGCAATTCCTGTCCGCGCATCTCGTCGACTGGGACCGCGACGGGCGCGACGAACTGATGATTCGCAACGGCGTCCCGGCGGATACCAACGCCCAGCCAATGGTCATCAAGTATCCGCTTCAAGGCGGCGGCGCCCTCGATTGGAGCATGACGACACTGCCGCCCCTGCCCTGGAAGTTGGACGAGCGCGCGTTGTCCTTGGGCGACTACAACGCCGATGGCCTCATCGACGTGCTGGTGCGAAGCCGAAACCCCGACAGCGACAGCGACCCGACGAATGACCCGTGGCTGTTGGACTTCCACGTCCGGCAGGGCGACATCCCGGACCTGATGCAACGGCTCACGAACGGGAACGGCGCGACCTGGTGGGTGCTCTACAAGCCCATGTCCGACAGGGACGTCTACCGCGAGGCCTTCCTCCCGTTCCCGGGTCTGGAAGACGCCGTGGCGTCAAACCGGGTCTTCGACACGCGCCCCCTGGCCGCCACCCTGCTTTCGCCCACGGGCATCTCTCCGACGGTCGGCTCGCGGCGAACGGAGTACTTCTACAAGAATGCGCAGCAACTCCGTCAGGGGCATCAGTTCCTGGGCTTCGCGCATCGCAGCATCAAGGATGCAGGGGCCACCGGGCCCGATGCCCCCCCCATGACCTCTTCAGCGTGAGGCTCGAGACGTATGCGGTCCGCACCGCGCTCATCAATCACAACGGACGGGCCTCTCCCCATGCCGGCAAGCTGCTGCGTTCCCTCTCACTCCGGAAGAACACGGACCACATGGACGGTGCGCTGGCCGTGCTCACACAGAACCGTTACGAGTGGGTTCCCAGAAAGGATTTTCACGGGGACCCTGACTGGCAGGTTGATTCCGATTGGTTCGGTCCCTGCGGCTATCGATTCGACCAGAGCCAGTGCTCGTCCTATTTCTTCTCCACCTTGACGCGCTCCTCGGAGGTGCGGACCTTCGAGACGTTCAACTCCTGGCTCTGGACCTACGGAGGACTCGGCTGGCAGTCCCTGACGCCGGAGCAGTTCGCGGAGATGGCCGACGCGGACGCCATGCAAGGCATCTTCCCGTTGCAGCACACGAAACGAGGCTACTCCACGTTCCCTGACGAGGAGTACCCGAACACCACCCACGACTATGACGAACTGGGATTCCCGAAGCGCTTCTACGCCGAGGACCTCATCTCCGGCGCGCGGTACGAGACGGAACTGACCTACGAACACCGGCTCGACACGTGGCAACTGGGCCTCGTCCTCGCCGAGAAGGTCACGCACAAGCTCCCCGGTTCCCTGCCGGAATCCAAGACACGCACGGTCCAGACCACGTACACGGCCGCGGGAGACCCCGACGTCGTCACCGTCGAGCCCACGCTGGCGGAGTACCGCTTCAGCACCCGCCATGGGTATGACGCGTTTGGCAATACGACCGACATCCAGGTGTGGGACGGCGAGGGCAACGACCGCGGCATGTCCATCCAATACGCCCCGGACGGCGTCTTCCCGGTCACTTTCACGAACGCGCTGGGGCACACCTCCACGCGCTTCTGGGAGCCGGGCATGGGGCTGGTCCTCTCCTCCACCACGCAGGATGGGGTGAAGTCCATCAGCGACTACGACGGCTTCGGGCGCCCGACCTTCAAGCAGACCTGGAGTCAGAACACGGCGATGACGCCGGGCACGTCCATCACCTATGAGCCCCTGGTGTTCATGCCCCCGCGAGTCATCGTCGAGGCCCCCGGACTGGGTTACTCGGAGACGACCTTCGACTCGTTGGGCCGCCCGGTGCAGTCCGTCAGCAAGGGCTTCAAGGGCGAGTACGAGGTCTTCAATTATGCCCAATACGACTATCGAGGCCGCATGGTGCGCATGTCCCATCCGGCGAAGACGGGCGAAACCGCCGTGTGGACCCACCTGGACTATGACGTCCGCGACCGCCTCATCGAGCGCACCTCCCCTGCCGGCATCGAGGGTGTCATCAAGACGCGTTGGGTTTATGACGGCTTGAAGACAACGCAGATCGATCCGGACGGCAACCAGACCTGGCTCCTCACCGACACGCGCGGAAACATCGTGCGCACGGCGGATGGACACAAGGCGGACGCTCCGGGCACCGCGACCGAGATGTGCTACCGCTACGGCCACTTCGAAGGCCTGTACCGGCTCGAACCCTGCCAGCCGACCGCCCTGCGCGCCCCGACCCAGTTCCTGCTGGACCTCTACAACCGGCGGCTGATGATGGACGACAAGCAGACGGGGCTCCAGACGTTCGACTACGACCCGCTCGGACAGCTCCGGACCTCGCTCGACGCGAAGGGCCAGACGCTTCTCTACGAGTATGACGACCTGGGGCGGCCCACCACCATCGTGGACTCGGAGGGAGGAAGCGCGACGTGGACCTACGACGTGACCCGTCCCGGCTTCCTGCACCAGTCCGTCTCCCGCGACGGGCACGCGAAGACCCATCTGTACGACGCGTTCGGCAGACCGACGTCCACGGACTGGACCATCAACGGCGAGGTCTTCCAAATGGAGACGACCTATGACGCGTTCGGCAGGCCGGGGAGCCTGCGCTACCCGTCCAACTTCACCGTGGCGATGCAGTACGACGACTTCGGCAACCTGCTGCGCGTCAATGGCTTCGACAATTCCGCCGGAGGCATCAACCTGTGGGAGCAACTGAGAGCGGACCCCTTCGGCGGTGTCGAGGAGGAGCGCTTCGGCAATGGCATCGTCACGACGCGAACCTTCGATGAGCTGACGGGGCGGCTTGAATCGATTCACTCCGTCTTCCAGCCCCAAGGCACGGCCACCACGGTGCAGGACCTGCGGCTGGAATGGACGAAGGCCATGAATCTGCGCAAGCGGATCGACGCGCTCAACAACCAGAGCGAGTTCTTCGTCTACGACCCCAAGCACCGCCTCAAGAGAGCCCAGTCCGACAAGGGGGCCTCCACCCACGACGCGACCTTCAGCTATGACCCCTTCGGCAACCTGCTGGAGCGTCCGGACGTCGGCACCTACACCTATCAGGACGAACGGCTCCAGAGCGCGGGAGGCGCATCGTTCTGGTACAACGACAACGGCGAGCTGATTGCCCGCTCCGTCAACGGCATCAACACCGCGCTGACCCATGACCCCAACGGACGCGTCAAGTCCATCTTCAGCCTGCCCGCCTATGAGCTGAAGTTCGACTACGACGCGGAGGGCAACCGCGTGCGTCGCTTTGACGCGCAGAGCGGGCTCGAGACGCTGTCCATTGGCGAGTGGTACCGACGCGAGCGGAACGTGCAGGCGCCCCTGACGTCGGCGCGGCACACCCACCTGGTCAAGGTCGGCGCCGAGACAATCGCCGAGCTGACACGCGTCTACGACACCCAGGGCAACATCGTCGATTCCGACACGCACTTCCTGCTCACCGATGAGCTGGGCTCGACCGCGGTCGTGACGGACGACACGGGCGCGGTGGTGGAGCGGCGCAGCTACACCGCCTGGGGCCAGCCACGAGACCCGCTCGACTGGACCCAATCGGCGGTGCTCAGCACGTCCTCCCTGGTCACGCGAGGCTTCACCGGTCACGAGGGCCGCGACGACGGTGGCTTCACGTTCATGCGAGGGCGGATGTATGACCCGTCGGTGGGGCGCTTCATCAGCCCCGACCCCATCGTACAAGCCCCGTTCATGCTCGCGGACCTCAACCGCTACAGCTACGCCTGGAACAACCCGGTGAGCGTGACCGACCCGACCGGCCTCTGCGAGGAAGGGGAGTGGAGCGGACCGGGCACACGCGGAACGGGAGGCGGGCTCTCCTTCCGTCCTATCGGGGGGGGCTGCGGCTCAGGAGGAGGAGGCGAGGGCAGCGAGAGCAGCGACCCGCTCATTCCCGAGCATGGAGGTGACTCCGGGCCCGGCAGCGGAGGTGGCGGTGGCGACGGCGGTGCATCCCCTCTCAACCCAGGCAATTCCGAGCACGAGTATTCGCAGTCCAACGCGGCCGTCGATCCCGTTCCCGTGCCAGCGAATGTGGCGGCAGCGGCCCCGGTGCAGACCGTGCGCGACACGCCTTCGCCGTCCAAGAGGCAAAGCAAGGCGTCCGCCGCGTTGGCGCGAGCAAAGCGACAGTACGAGATGGAGAAGAGCTGGTATGAGTCTTCCATCGCCAGGGCGCGGGCAGAACACGCGCTCCGCGGGCTCACCCTGGGGCTCGAACAATTCGACCTGCGACTCCGCGAGATTGAAAGAGCCTCACATGAGCTCAGCGCCAAGGCCTTGAAGGAGCGTGAGGCGCGAGCCGTCAAGCAGCAGGAGCGAGCGAGAGAGCGCCGGCGATTCAATCGCATCGTCTCGCGGTGGTCGCGACGCGCTGGCTTTGGCCTGGGCATCCTCTCCATTGGGTTTGGTGGCCCCCTCGGGGTGGGCTTCGGGCTCCTCGCCACGGAACTCGGGCTCTTCACGCAGGCAATCACCGGGGATACCGACCCTGTCACCACCCAGTCGAACCACAACGGCCTGTGGGGGACCGCGACCGGCGCGGCCTCCGAGCTCGTCGGCCCCCATTCTCCAGCGGGAATGATGCTCGGGAAGGCAAGCCTCTGGTCCGGCTACTTCGGCCTGTTCCTGGCCGGATTCGACGAAGCCAGGGACCAGCTCACTCCTGAAGAGTGAGTGGTTCAGGAGTCAGGGACTCCACGATGGGACCCGTCATGCCCGGCGGGTTCCATCGACCTGCCCCCGTGCTTCTTTGACGGGGCAGGTCCACGGGACCACCGGCCTCATTGAGGCACATCACATCACGGCTGCAATGAGTTGCGAGCGGTGGTTAGGTTGCCTGCATGCAAGACCTATGGTTCGCGGAATGCGGACAGGGACGCCTTTCCTGCTCCTGCATCCCGGCGGCACCGATCCCCGTGCGCTCCATCTGCTCGTCGCGGCGCTCGGCGATGGCTATCGCATCATCACGCCAGACAAGAGCAATGGCGTCGCGCCCCTTCGCCGCGACCCGCGTTGAAGCAGCCCCCGGGATGCGCCGCGGGAAGGGCTAATAGCAGCCAGGCCGCCAACCCTTGCGCCGGCTCCTTCCTGGAACTGCGCCTCCCCGTGCCTAGCTTCCCTCGCGGGAGGCCCGATGGAGGTCCAATCCCTCATCTCGCTTGCCGCCGAGCTCATGGAGTGGGCTGGCGTGGGCAGCATGGTCCTGGGGGCCGTGCTCGCCCTCGTCTGGCTCATCTCACGGCAGCAGCTCCCCGCCGGTGAGGCCTACCGGCGCTTCCGGTTGAACCTGGGCCGCGCCATCCTCCTGGGCCTGGAGTTCCTCGTCGCCGCCGACATCATCCGCACCGTGAGCCAGCGTCCCACGCTGGAGGGCGTGCTGGTGCTGGGCCTCATCGTCCTCATCCGGACATTCCTCAGCTTCACCCTCACCGTGGAGCTGGAAGGACGCTGGCCCTGGCAACACGGCAGGGAGGCGGCCCAGGAGGCTTCGAACGAGCCTCCGCTTCCGCCGTCCCGCCGGCGCCATCCGGCCCACGACGAGCATCCCCCCAGCCATTGAACGTCCCCGTGCCTCCCTCCAAGGCACTGCCACCGTCAGGCAATGGACCCGGCCCCACCGCAAGCGTGCAGTCACACACACGCCCCCAACCCTCCCCATGCCTCCGCCGCGTGCGCAATTCAACGTGCGCCTGGCTGGCGCTACGCCGCCTCACGCATTCAAGGAGAAGCACGACATGAAGAAGACCCTTCAGGGAGTCATCCTCACCACTTCGCTCCTGGCCGGTGGCCTTTCATTGGCCCAGGGCAGTGCCATGGAGCGGCCCTCGACGGCCGCGCAGGGCAAGGCCGCCGCGCAGAAGGGCATGGTCGAGTACCGCGGCTTCATGGCGCCCACGGATGAAAAGGCCCTGCTGGAGCGGCTGCACTACACCAACCAGCAGGAAATCAAGCTCGGCAAGCTCGCCCAGCAGAACGCGCAGAGCCCGGAGGTGAAGTCCTTTGCCGACATGATGGTGAAGGACCACACGGCCATGGACCAGAGGCTCATGACCTATGCCCAGAGCAAGGGCATGAAGCTCTCCGACAAGCCCAAGCCCATGAACGACGTGGAGAAGCGGGCCATGGCGCAGGACCAGGCCACGCTGGAGGAGCTCAAGGTGCTCAAGGGGCTGCCGTTCGACTCCTGTTACATGGCCGGCCAGGTCGGCGACCACGACGCCGCCCTGGGCAAGGTGCTGGCCGCGCGCCAGGGCATGCCCGACGCCCCCGCCGAGGTCTCCGCCATGCTCCAGGAAGCCAGCCAGAGCATCCCGACCCACCGGGAGCAGGCCTGGACCATCCTCGGCAAGCTGGGCAGCTCCATGGGCGTGGGCGGCTCCGGAGCCCCAGGCGGCACCATGGACCACGGCGACATGGAGCACGACACCCCGGCCACGCCGACGAAGTAGCGGCCCGCTCCAGGAGGGCACGGTTCGCCCCTCCGGCCAGTCCGGTGCGCCACTCAACACACCGGGCTGCGACGGGGAGGCAGCGGCACCGTCAACCGCCGCACCCTGCCCTCCTCTGCCGTGAAGTGGCGCACGGACGCGTCCTCGCGCGCCGTGCATCCCGCGCCAACGCCGCTTCAACGTGCGCGCCCGCATCCTTCCCCACACAAAGGAGCCGCACGTGATGAAGCATCCCCTTCCGGGGCTCGTCCTCGCCGCCTCGCTCTTCACCCAGAGCGCATCGTTCGCGCAGTCCGGCCTGCCCGACGCCCCTCCGTCCTCGCAAGACACCGTGTCCGTTCAAAAGGGCATGGCCACCTACCGCGGCTACACCGCGCCCACGGACGAGAAGGCGCTGCTCGACCGGCTGCACCTGGCGAATCAGAACGAAATCAAGGCGGGCCAGCTCGCCCAGCAGCGCTCGCAGGACCCGGACGTGAAGGCCTTTGGCGCCATCATGATGAAGGCGCACACCGCGCTGGACCAGAAGCTCACGTCCTACGCGCGCAGCAAGGGGCTGAAGCTGGCCGAAAACCCCAAGCCGATGAACGACGCGGAGGAGACCTCCATGGCCAAGGACAAGGCCACGATGGAGCAACTCCAGGTCATCCGCGGCGCGCCCTTCGACTCCGCCTATCTGGCCTCGCAAGTCACGGGACACGACGCCGTGCTGGGCATGGTCCATACCGCCCAGAAGGCCATGCCCAAGGCCTCTCCCGAGCTCGCCGCCATGCTCGAGGACCTCGACAAGCAGGTGCCCGCTCACCGGCATCAAGCCTGGTCCATGCTGGGCAAGCTGGTCGGCGACACGGGCGTGGGCGGCTCCGGACCGGAGCACCCGGAGCACCCGCCGAAGCCCTGACCCGAGGCGCGGCGAATCTTCACACGCCGTACACACCCGCATCCCGCTGATGAAGGCGGGGACGCGCGCGAGGCATGATGGTCCGCATGATGCCTCGGACGCTGACCCTGACCTGCTTCGTCACCATGAGCACGCTGCTGACCGGCTGCTTCAGCGACACGGACACCCTCTGCGAGAAACGGAAGGAGTGTTTCTCGGACACGCTCAACGTCCAGTCGTGCGAGGACGACCTCCGCGACTGGATGGATCGGCAGGACCAGGAGCGCCGCCGGGACACGCTCGCCGACTGCGCGGACTGCGTCAGCAGCAAGACCTGCTCGCAGATTCGCAACGGGTGCGTCGCCGCCTGCATGGGCGTACCCTGAGCCCGGAAAAGACAACGGGGCCCGCATCCCACGATGCGAGCCCCGTGCACTGCCGCGTCACGCGGTGACTACTTGCGCGTCCACTGGTCCAGCCAGCCGAGGACTTCGTCGTGCCACTGCACGCTGTTGGCCGGGCGCAGCACCCAGTGGTTCTCCTCCGGGAAGTAGAGCAGCTTGGACGGGATGCCCTTGCGCTGGAGCGCCGTGAAGGTGCCCAGGCCCTGCGTCTCCACCACGCGGAAGTCCTGGCCGCCGTGGATGACCATCATCGGCGTCTTCCACTTCGCCACGTGCTCAATCGGGTTGTGCTTGCTGTAGCCCGCCGGGTTCTCCCACGGCGTGCCCTTGTGCTCCCACTCCGGGAACCACAGCTCCTCGGTGTCGAAGTAGCCCATGCGCTCGTCGAGGATGCCGTCGTGGTTGACGAGGCACTTGAAGCCGTCCGGCCAGTTGCCCGCAATCCAGTTGATCATGTACCCGCCGTAGCTCGCGCCCAGCGCGCACATCTTGTCCTGGTTGATGAAGCTGTAGCGCTTGAGCGCCGCGGCCAGGCCCTTCTGCAGGTCCTCGAACGGCTTGCCACCCCAGTCATCGGAGATGGAGTCCGTGAAGGCCTGCCCGTAGCCGGTGGAGCCGTGGAAGTCGACCATGACAGCCACGTAGCCACGCCCCGCGTACACCTGCGGGTTCCACCGGTAATGGAAGTGATTGCCGAACGAGCCCTGCGGCCCGCCGTGGATGAGGAACGCCAGCGGGTACTTCTTCTTCGGGTCGAAGTTCACCGGCTTCACGACGTAGGCGTGGACCGTCTCGTTGTTCCAGCCGGGGAACGAGAACTGCTCGAAGTCACCGAAGCGGATGCGGGCCAGCGCGTCCTGGTTCACCTGGGTGAGCTGGCGCGAGCCCGAGCCGTCCGCGTTCATCACGTGCAGGTCCGCGGGGGAGTCCAGGTCGTCGTACACGTAGACGATGCGGCCGCCCGCGGCCTGCTGCGGCGCGTCCGCGGCGCCTTCCTTCGTGAGCTGGGTGGGCTTGCCCGTGGCCACGTCCAGCGCGAACACGGGCTGCTGGCCCACGTGCCCGGCGCTGGCGAAGAGCGTCTTGCCGTCCGCGCTCCACGCGAGGCTGTGGACGGAGCGGTCCCAGTCCTGGGTGAGCACGCGCTCCTGGCCACCGGGCCAGGTGCGGAGGATGACGCGGTAGCGGTCCGCCTCGAAGCCGGGGCGCGACATGGCCAGGTAGGCCAGCGTCTTGCCGTCCGGGCTGAAGACGGGGCTGGTGTCGGTGGCGCGGTTCTTCTCCGTCAGCTTGCGCGGCTTCGTCTTGCCATCAATGGGCGCGACGAAGAGGTCCAGGTCGGTGGACCAGGCCTCGGTGCGGCCCACGTCCCGCGCGGCGAAGACGATGCTCTTGCCGTCCGGCGTGAAGGTGTACTCCTCCGCGCCGCCAAAAGGCTTGGAGGGGCTGTCCGCGTCCATGCCCTTCATCACGTCCACGGGCGCGCCGCCGGCCACGGGCACGACGAAGACGTGCGAGCGACGGCCGTCCTTCCACGTGTCCCAGTGACGGGCGAAGAGCTTGTCGTAGGAGCGGCCGGTGGCCTTGCGCTTGGAGCGCTCCTCCTCGCGCTGCGGGGTGCACTCCAGCGTGGGGCAGTCCGGGAAGACCTCCAGCGCCACGGCCAGCCGCGTGCCGTCCGGCGACAGGCGGAAGGCGCCCACGTCCAGGGGCAGCTTCGTCACCTGCACGGCCTCGCCGCCGTCGGTGGCCAGGCGCCACACCTGCGACGAGCCACCGCGCGAGGACAGGAAGAAGAGGCTCTTGCCGTCCGGCGCCCAGGTGGGCTCGGAGTCTCCCGCCGGATGCGAGGTGAGCTGGCGCGGCGCGGCGTCTCCGTCAACGCCGACGAGCCACAGGTCGGTGAGCCCCCGGTTGGCCTCCATGTCCGTGGTGCGCAGGACATAGGCGACCTGCTTCCCGTCGGGGGAGACGCGCGGGCTGCTCAGCCGGCGCAGCGTAATCATGTCGTGGTGGGTGAACGGCTGGGGCCGGGCCGGCGCCGGAGTGGCGCTCAAGGCCAGGGCCGCGAGAAGCGACAGCGGCAAGGGAGTCTCCTGGTTCAGTCGCACCGCCGTCACCCCACCCGAGGGGTGCGTCACGGGCACGATTGTCGGGGGTGGACGCTGCCTGCTACGGCCCGCCCTGTCCACCTCCGCGTACCCGGGGTGCCACCAGGGCGCATCCCCAGCGCACTCCGCCATGACGCGGCGCTTCGACGCGGTTAGACACGGGCCCATGAGCGAGCCCATCACCGTCCGCGTCTGGTCCGATTACGTCTGCCCCTGGTGTTACGTGGGCTACGCCGAGGTCCAGAAGCTGAAGAAGGACTACGACGTCCAGATTGACTGGCGGCCCTTCTACCTGCGCCCGGAGACGCCTCCCGAGGGCCTCCCCCTGCCGGACTCCGTGCGCGAGAAGATGAAGGACCCGAACAACCCCCTGAAGCTCCGCGCCCAGGCAGCCGGGCTCGCCCTGGTGATGCGGGACATCACCCCGTCCACCCGCCGCGCCCACGAGGCCACCGAGTACGCTCGGGAGCAGGGCCGCCTGGAGGCCTTCCACGGCGCCCTCCTGCGCCGCTACTGGAGCGAGGGCCAGGACCTCTGGCAGTGGGACACGCTGCGCGGCGCCGCGCGGGAGGCGGGCCTGGACCCGGACGCGGTGCAGCGCGTCGTCGAGGAGGGCCGCTACACGCAGGTGGTGGAGCAGTCCATCCAGGAGGCGCGGAGCATCGGTGTCAGCGCGGTGCCCACCTTCGTGCTCGGGGAGCGCTTCGGCCTCCAAGGCGCGCAGGAGTACCCGGTGTTCCAGGAGGCCATGCGGCGCCTGGGCGTCGCGCCCCGCGCGCGGCCCTGAGCGTCAGAGGCCCTTGAGCAACACGAGCATCCGTCCGAGCGTCTCGCCGCCCCCGCTCCCCGCCAGCCCCTGGGCCAGCGCGTGGAGCTGGGGCGCCTGCTCGACGTGCTTCGCGATGAGCTGGAAGCACTCCACCGCGGCGGCGTCGAGCCGCGCCCGGGACTCCGCCGTGTCCGCCGCGCCCTCCGTGCAGAGCGCCACCACCGAGGGGTGACCGAAGAGCGTCCAGCAGAGGACGGCCTCGCGCAGCGCCATGCGGAACACGTAGTCCAGCACGCGCGACGCGTCGGTGAAGGGGTGGCGCAGCCAGTGGTTCACCGCGTGGTGCCGCTGGTACTGCTCCACGCGCTGTGCAAGCCCGGGAGACAGGCGCTCGCGGCGCTCCGCATACCGGCGCCACGCGTCGTCGGGCACCAGGTCCGCGCCGCCGTAGGACTCCAGCACCAGCTCCACCAGCGTGTGGAACCGCGCGCTCCGGACCGCGCCCAGGCGGGACTTCAGCGCCGCGGCGCAGATGCCACCCACGGGCCGCCCGGCAGCGACAGCGCCGCGAAGCCCTCGTGCAGCGACGTCAGCGTCTCCGGCAGGGAGAAGGCGCGCAGCACCTCCGTCAGCAGGGCCTCCGCGCCCTCGCGCGCGCCACCGTGGAACAGCTCCGTGCCCTGGAAGTAGAAGCCGTCCAGCCGGAGCCCCAGTTGCCCCAGCGCGAACAGCCTCGTGGCGAAGGGCAGCTCGCGGCGCTGGAGCACGGACAGCGCGGTGGCTCGCACGGCCTCGGCGTGTCGGGTCCACGCGTCCTCGGCCGCACCATTCAAGGCGCGAGCGATTTCCGGACGGAGCGCGAGGTCCTCGGACACGGGCACGGTGTCCACGCCGTCCTCCGCCAGCAGGCACAGGCGGGCCACCTCCGGACACGCGAGCGAGCCAGTGACTTCCAGCCCGTGCGCCCAGCGCGTGGCGACACGCGGGAAGGTGGCGCAGGCGTCCGGCAGCGCGGCCTCGCCATAGGCGCGGTGCAGGGAGCACGTCTTGCGCGCGTCCAGGAACACGCAGTGCCCGTCCTCGCGCTTCGCGATGACGGCGTCGTCGCCGGGGCTGGCGTCGGGCTCCGGCCGGATGAAGGACGCCACCCGCTCCGCGTCCGGCGTGCCCGCCACCGCCTGCTTCAAGCGCTGGAGGCGCGGCTCGCTGACGAGGACGACGAGCCCCGCGCAGCAGGTGTCCTCGCAGGCATCCGCGAGGCACCTGAAGCGCGTCATGTACCGGGGCGCGGTGGCCGTCATGGCGGCTTGCTACTTCCGGCCCAGCGCCTTCTTCACGAAGCTCCAGAAGCCGCCCGCGCGCTCCTTGAGGTCGGCGCCACGGCGCTCCTCGGCGGCCTTCACGGACTCCTTGCTGACCTGGAGCTGCTTCTGGAGTTCCTCCGGCGAGTAGCGCGTGGCCAGCGTGGCCTTCACTTCCTTGCGCGTGGAGTACTCACGCGCCTCCACGTGCAGCACGCATTCGGAGTCCAGCTTGAGCGTCACCGCCACGCGGACCGAGCCCTTGGGCCCCTTGGGCAGGCCCTCGATGCGCACGGTGCCCAGGTACTCGTTGGCGGAGATGTGGTTGTCCTCGCCCTGGAAGATGGACAACTCCAATGCGGCCTCGTTGTCCTTCGTCGTGTTGATGGCGAAGGAGCGCTGCGCGGGCAGCGGGCTGTTGCGCTCGATGACGCGCTTGAAGGCGCCACCCGGCATGGCCACGCCCACCGTCATTGGCAGCACGTCGATGAGCACCACGCTGCTCACCTTGTCCACGGAGCCGGAGTAGAGCGCCGCGCCCAGGGCCACCGCTTCATCCGCGTTGACGCTGGCCTGCGGGCCCTTGCCGAAGAGCCCCTTGAGCTTGTCGCGCACCAGCGGCATGCGGCTCATGCCGCCCACCAGGATGATGTCGTCCACCTCGGCGGCCTTCAGCTTCGCGTCCAGGAGCACGTCGCGCACCACGTCGATGGTGCGGCTGAGCAGCGGCTCGCAAATCTTCTCCAGCTCCTGCCGGCTCATGACGACGCGCAGGTCTCGCGGCTTGCCCGAGTCGTCCATCATCAGCATGGGGATGTGGACCTCGAAGGTGTTGCGCTCGGACAGCGCCATCTTCGCGCGCTCGGCCGCGTCACTCACGCGCGACAGGGCGATGCCGTCTCCCGTGAAGGCGATGCCTTCCTTCTCCTGGAAGCGCGCCAGCAGGAAGTCGACGATGAGGTTGTCGAAGTCGATACCGCCCAGGAAGATGTCGCCGCCGGTGCCGAGCACCTCGAAGACGTTCTTCTCGATTTTCAGAATCGTGGCGTCGAAGGTACCGCCGCCCAGGTCGTAGACGAGGACCTTCTTGTTCAGCTCGCGGTTGAGGCCGTAGGCGAGCGCCGCCGAGGTGGGCTCGTTGAGGATGCGCTCCACCTTGAGGCCCGCCATGATGCCGGACTTTCGCACGGCCTCACGCTGCGGCTCGGAGTAGTACGCGGGCACCGTCACCACGGCGCGCTCCACCTTCTGGTTGAGGTGGGCCTCCGCCATCTCCTTGCACTCGCGCAGGATGATGGCCTGCACCTCTTCCAGCGACAGCGCGGTGTCCGCCAGACGCACGGCGGCGCGGCCGGCGGCGTCAGGGACGATGTCGTAGTGGAAGCGCTCGCGGACCTGGTTCACCACGGCGCTGTCATAGGGACGGCCCACGAGCCGCTTCGCGCCGTAGATGGTGTGCTGCGGGCGCAGCACCAGCTGGTTCTTCGCGCGGTGGCTGACCAGCAGCTTGTTCTGCGCGTTGAGCGAGATGACGGACGGAATGGTGTTGTAGCCCTCGCGCGAGCGCAGCACGACTGGCCGGCCGTTGGAGAGCAACGCCACGCACGAGTTCGTCGTGCCGAGGTCGATGCCGATGACGGGCCCCGTGCCACTGAGCGGCCCCGGCGGAGGCAGGAACACCGTCTTCGGCAGGCCGTGCTCATCGAGCGCGGGCGCCTGCGCGAGCGCCTTCGCCGCCGCGGGCGCGAGCACCGTGGGAGACGTCACCGGCTCGGGAGCCCGAGGCGCTTCACGGCGCACCTGGGGAAGACCCGGCGGCGGGGGCGGCGGTGCCATGGGAGGAGGCGGTGGAGGACGCGCGGCCACCGGCGGCTGCACCGGCGCGGGCGGCGGAACCG
>JBKGHI010000089.1:0-29599 GCA_046520405.1 Myxococcus sp. 1LA | reverse complement strand
CGCTCCCGGCGGGCCCGCGCCTCCGCCAGCTCCCGCTCCACCGCCGCGGCCAGCCGCGTCAGCCGGCCCTTGGCGAAGTAGTCCCGCGCGCCAGACTTCATCGCCTCCACGGCCTCGTCCTCGCCAATGCTGCCGGACACGACGATGACGGGGATGTCCAGCCCCATCGCCTTCAGCACCGCCAACGCGTCCAGGGCGGTGAAGCGCGGCATGCAGAAGTCGGAGAGGATGATGTCCCAGTCCTGCGCCAGGAGCGCCGCCCGGAGCGACGTCGCGGACTGCACCCGGAGGGCCTCCGGGCGGAAGCCGGAGCGGCGCAGCTCGCGCAGCATGAGCGTCTCGTCGTCCGGGTTGTCCTCCACCACCAGCACCCGCAGCGGTGTCATCCCGGCGCTCCCGGGTAGGGCCCCACGGGCGCGCCGTGGTTCAGCACCAGCCAGTACAAGCCGAGCTGGCGCGCGGCCTCCACGAACTCCGTGTAGCTCACCGGCTTGCGCACGTAGCTGTTGGCGCCGCCGCCGTAGCCCCGCACCAGGTCCTCCTCCTCCACGGACGAGGAGAGGATGACCACCGGCAGCATCCGGGTTCGCGGGTCCGCGCGGATGTGGCGCAACACCTCGTGTCCGTCCAGCCGGGGAAGCTGGAGGTCCAGCAGCACCACCGCGGGCGGTGCCTGTCCCGCGCGCGCCGCGTGGGCCCCCTGACAGAACAGGTAGTCGAGCGCCTCCACCCCGTCCATCACCACGTCCACCCGCCGCGTGACACCGGCCCGCCGGAAGGCCCGCAGCGTGAGGTCCGCGTCGTCCGGGTTGTCCTCCACCAGCAGGATGGGCCGCTCGCCGCCGCTCATGGATGCGCCGCCTCCAACGCGAAACAGAACGTGGCCCCTTCGCCCGGCGCCGCCTCGGCGGAGATGTCGCCGCCATGGCGGTGGATGATGCGCTGCACGGTCGCCAGGCCTATCCCCGTGCCGGGGAACTCACCCACCTGGTGCAACCGGTGGAAGGGGGTGAAGAGCTTGCCCGCGTACGCCATGTCGAACCCCACGCCATTGTCGCGGACACAGTAACGGGGACGCCCCGCACCCGACGTGGCGAAAAACGCGATGTGGCCTCCCGAGC
Organism: Myxococcus sp. 1LA; assembly: GCA_046520405.1. GTDB lineage: Bacteria > Myxococcota > Myxococcia > Myxococcales > Myxococcaceae > Myxococcus. The sequence goes on along the minus strand of JBKGHI010000089.1, from coordinate 28,478 downwards.
GCTGGCTGGTGAACTTCCAGGCGTTGCCGAGCAGGTTTTCCAGGACCACGCGCAGCAGGCGCGCATCCCCTCGCGTCGTCATGCCCGGGGCGATGTCGAACGTGGTGTCCCGGTCCGGTTCACCGCGCGACAGCTCGGCGGCGACCTCGCGGGCCAGCGCGCTCAGGTCCACGGACTCGTGGCGCAGCTCGGCGCGGGAGATGCGTGACAGCCGCAGCAGGTCATCGATGAGCTGCCCCATGCGGCCGGCCGCCGCGCGCAGCCGCCGCAGGTGCTCATGGCCTTCCGTGGAGAGGCGCGCACCGTCGTCCTCCCCCAGCGCCTGGCTGAAGCCATCCACCGCGCGCAGGGGTGCCCGCAGGTCATGGGACACCGAGTAGCTGAATGACTCCAGCTCGCGGTTGGCCAGCGTCAGCTCCTGGGTCCGCTGAGCCACGCGCGCCTCCAGCCGGGCCTCGCTGGCCCGCAGCGCGTCCGCCTGGGCGTGCGCCCGCTCCAGCAGGGCCTCGTACTCACCCGCGAGCGTGATGAGCTGGCGCCTGCCGAACCAGGCCAGCGCCCCGCCCAGCACCAACATCGACACCGCGCTGCCCCACAGCGTCAGGCGCGCCTCCCGCTCCGCCTCCAGGCGGTGCGTGGCCGCCCGCGCCCGCTCGTGCGTCACCAGCCCGTCGAGCAGCTGGCGCAGGCCGTCCATCCGGCGCTTGCCCTCGCCCGCCCGCACCAGGCCAGCCAGTCACCGCCTCGCGCGTGGCGGCGCAGCTCCTCGCTGGCGACGGACTCCCAGTCGCGCCAGCGCTCGCGCAGCTCGGCCAGGCGGGAGCGCTGCGCGGGCACGTCATGGACGCGGCCCTCCAGCCGGTCCAGCACCGCGGGCAGCCGCGTTGCCGCCGCGTGATAGGGCTCCAGGAACACGGGCTCGCCGGTGAGCAGGAAGCCGCGCACGCCCGTCTCGCGGTCCACGAGCAGTTGGCGCACCCGCACCGCGTCCGCGAGCACGGCGTCCGACTCGGCGGACGCGCGGTCCGCCGCGAGCAGCGCACGCACCTGCCAGAAGAGCAGTCCGGCCAACAGCAGCGCCAGGGCGGCCGGCAGGGCCATGGAGCGCAGCAGCAGGCGCCGGTACCGCTGAGGGTCGGAGTCGGCCAAGACGAAGGTTCCCCGGAACGACGCGGTGGGCACCTCCCATCATGCGCACGGGCCGCGCGGCGTCGCCGATGCGCCCAGGAGCCATCCGCCAGCGCGCCGGGCGCTCGCCCGCCTACTTCCAGGACAGCTCGTATTCGCTGTCGAGCAGCCCCACCTGGCGACCCTGGACCCGCACCTCGCGCGCGCCCACCGACTCCAGCACGCCGTGCAGCACGCCCTCGTGGTACGCGGCGGGCATGAAGTCGCGCCGCATGATGAAGCGGGCGCTCGTCTCACCCGTCCACACCGGGTAGCGCTCGCCGTACGTCACCGCGGCGAGGTAGGCCTCTCCCAGCGACTGCAACAGCAGCCGCGGCTTTCCGCTGGCCGTGCGCATCAACTCCCGTCCGAAGACGGACGCCACGAAGTCCACCGTGGCCTGCGTCCCCATGCGGCGCAGCACGCCCTCGAAGCCATCCAGTTGGGGCGCGAGCAGCCGCGCCGCCGTGGACGACATCCGGAGGAACCGGGTGATGGGGTACATGTGGAGGAGGTTGATTTCCCAGATGCCGGCCACGCCCTTGCAGCGGGCCACGGCGCCCTCGCCGCCCAGGAAACCCACCACGTCCAGCGTGCCCTGGAAGAACATCCCACGCGCCATGTCGTCGTCGGTGGCCGCCAGACGCCGCAACTCCAGCTCCCAGGCCGCGCCACCACCCGCGTTTGATTCGTAACCCGCGTACATGGTCATTCTCCCCGAGGGGCCCACCAGGGCGCCCGGGGAACACACCGCCACCACACTTCGCGGATGCTTCGGGCTCCCAGGATTCCCCCCACTTCCGGGAAGCCAACAGTCGCATATTTTTCCGGTACTGTCGAATCAAACCCGGTTCGCCCCGTGGGACGAGAGGAGCATCCGCCAGCCAACGGATGGGGGCGGACGCCGGGGCGCGGGCTCAGCCCGCAATCAGGGACGCCTGCGCGGCGGCCACGGCGGCGCCGGGCTCCGAGCGGTGGCCCGCGGCGATGAGCGCGCGCTCCAGGGCGCCCACCGTGGATAGGACGTCCGCGGGCCCCACGCGGTTCATGTGGCCCACGCGGAAGTAGCGCGTCTTGAGGTCCGGGTGGAGGCCGCCAGCGACGACGACGCCCTGCCCCTTCACCCCGCCCACCAGCGCGGCGTCCACGCCGTCCGGGTAGTACACGGCGCTCAGCGTGTTGGCGGCCACGTCGTCGGAGGTGGGCAAGAGGCGCAGGCTCATGGCCTTCCACGCGGCGCGGAAGGCCCGCGCCATGCGCTGGTGCCGGGCGAAGCGGGCGTCCATGCCCTCGGCCAGAATCTGTCCCAGGCTCACGTCCAGCGCGGCCACCAGGTTCACCGGCGGGGTGGCGAAGTAGGCCGGCTTGCCCGCCTCGTACGCCTCCATGATGGGCAGCCACTCCGCGAAGTCCGCGTAGACGCTGCCCACCGGCGCCTTGCGCTTGCGCCAGGCCTCCATGGCGCGCGGCCCCACCGTGAGGAGCGCCAGCCCCGGCGGCACGCCCACCGCCTTCTGGCTGGCCGTGAGGTACACGTCCGCCTCCCACGCATCCTGGCGGAAGGTCTCCGCCGCGGTGGCGCACACGCCGTCCACCACCGACAGCACCCCGTGCTTGCGCGCGGCCCGCACCAGCGCCTCGGCGGGCACGAGCACACCGGTGGACGTGTCCACGTGGGTGACTGTCATCACCTTGAAGCCGCCCTTGGCCAGGTGCGTCTCCACCGCGTCCAGGGAGGGCACGTCCCCCGGCGGGGCGCGCACGTGCGTCACCTGGGCGCCGTGGCGCTCCAGAATCTTGGCCATCCGGTCGCTGAAATAGCCGGTGTTCACCACCAGGGCCGCGTCGCCGGGCTCCACCAGGTTGGCCACCGCCAGCTCCATGGCCAGCGTGCCGGAGCCGGACACCACGAAGGGCTGCGCGGAGGGCGCCAGGCACACCTCGCGGAGCCGCTTCAGGGCCCGGCCGAAGACGGCGATGAAGGCGGGGTCCGTGTGACTGAGTGTGGGCGCGCCCAGGGCCTGGAGCACCTCGGGCTCGAACTCCACCGGCCCCGGAATCATCAGCAAGTCTCTCACGGTGTCACCGCTCCTCTCGCGCAGCCGGCGCGGACGGAGGTGCCCGCGGCCCGGTCCGACTGTGGCGGCCCCCGGCCGCGCTGTCCACGCACATGTGCTCCGGGCGAGTGTCCGGTGCTCGCTGTCGCCCTCGCTCCGGAGCCCCCGTGCTCAGAGCCGGACGAGCAGCTCGCGGAGGATGGCGAAGCCCTGCCGGAAGTCCTCCAGCCGGGCCTGCTCGTTGGGGGCGTGGTAGTACTGCATGTCCCCGAAGCCCGTAATCTGCACGTCGCAGCCCTGACGTTGCAGGTCCCTCACCAGCGGCAGCGAGCCGGTGAGCGAGAAGGGCGAGGACGCCACGCCGCGCACCACCTGCATGGCCTCCTTCAGCGCGCGCAGGCCCTCCGAGTCCAGCCGGCAGGCGATGCCCTCGGTGCCCGTTCCCTGGAAGCGGAAGGCCAGCTCGCCGCGCTTGCCACCCGCGGTGCGGGTGCGCGGGAAGTGCGCGGGGGCGTCGTCGCGCTCCAGGCGGGCATCGAGCGCCGCCATGAAGTCCGTCACCGCCTTCTGCACCTCCGCCATGTCATAGAAGGGCGTGAGGCGGATGTCGCCGCGCAGGACGACATCGGCGGGCACCTTCGTCTCCTTGGTGTTGGGCGCCTCCACCACGGTGGCCTTGAGGCTGGAGGACGACAGGAAGCCCCAGCGCTTCTCGTCCTCGGTGGGCGGGAAGCGCTCGTGGAAGAAGCGGGCCAGCTCCAGCGAGGCGGCCATGCCCAGCTCCAGCGCGTTGACGCAGTTCTGCGGCATGCCGGAGTGGCCTCCCACACCCGTCACCTTCAGCTCCCACAGCGACACGCCCGCGGTGCCCAGGGTGGGGCCGAAGTTGGCGCTGTCCAGCCAGTACACCGGCTGGCCGTTGAGTGGCTTGAGCAGCCCCTGGTCGGCCACGTAGTTGAGGCCCAGGCCCGGCAGCTCCGAGGACTCCTCGTTGGAGATGAGCACCACCTTCAGCGTGCGGCTGGGGCGCACCTTGCGCTCGGCGAGCTGGGCCAGCAGGTCCGTGAGCACGGCGACGTGGCCCAGGCAGTCGGTGACGCCGCGGCCGTAGAGCACGCCGCCGGGGCCCTCCCACAGCGTGAAGGGGTCGCGCTCCCAGCCCTCCGCCTTCTGGTCCGCGGGGACCACGTCGAAGTGCGCGCCGACGAAGCCGATGGCGCCCTCTCCCTCGCCCGGCACGGTGAGCACCAGGCAGGGGCGCGACGCCTGGCCCGGGCCGGCCACGGACTCGGCCTGGATGAAGCCGCTCTCGATGTGCGGCGCCAGCGCGTCCAGCACCACCTGCGCGGCGAGCCGCTCCTCGGGCACCAGCCCGGCGCCAGGGTTGTTCTGCAGCTTCGGAGTCAGGGCGATGAGCCGCCGGAGCACGTCGAGGAAGCGGTCCTCACGCAGGGCAAGAGCTTTCATGAAACGGATTGGAGCCCAGGCACCCGGTGAAGTCACCGGAAACGAACAGGCACCGTCGCGAGAGCACGCGCTGGCGGGGCGCAGCGTGGAGCGGTGGACGAAGTCGCGTGGATGCACAGGGTGACGCGGCGCCCCAAGGCCGGCACTGGTGCGGCGCCGGGCCCATCCGCATCTTGGAGGCGCCATGCCAGAAAACCCTCCGCCGAAGCCGCCGCGCGCGCTGTTCATCCGGGACTGGGCTCCCGCGTCCCCCGAGCCACGTCCCGAGCAGGAAGAACAGGTGACCACCATGCAGGTGGGCGAGGAGACGGGCGACGGCGGCGAGCTCCAGCGCTAGCGTCACCGGACCTTCGATGCCCATGACACGGACAGGCACGGTGGTGCTGCTGGGCGCGCGTGACGACGCACATGTCCGAGAGGTCGCGCGCCGGCTCAGCGCCGAGGCCGTGGACACGGCGGTGGTGGACACGCGGGCCTTTCCCGAACAGACGCGGTTGTCGCTCACGGAGACGCTGGACGGCATCGTCGTGGACGGACGCGAGGTGGGGCGCCCCGCGGCCGTCTACGTGCGCGGCCTGCACGGCCATCCGCTGGCCTTCGGGGTGGATGCCCACGAGGCCATGGACGCGGACTGGCGCACCACGCTCACTGCGTTCCGCGAGAAGAGCGCGCTGCTGTCGGGCTTGCTGGGCCGGTGGGAGCGGCTGGGCGTGCCGCTCTACAACCCGCCCTCCTCGGACTGGAGCCTGCACAAGCCCGCGCAGCTCGCCGCGCTTCAGGCCGCGGGGCTTCCCGTGCCCCGGACACTGTGGACGAACGACGCGGAGGCGGTGCGCCGCTTCGCGAGGAAAGGGCGCGCCGTCTACAAGCCCGTCACGGGCGGCGCGGCGACGCAGGAACTGCGGGAAGCAGACCTCACGGACGAACGGTTGGCGTCACTGGCCGCCGCGCCCGTCACCTTCCAGGAGCTGTTGCCCGGTGAGAATCTGCGCGTGTACGTGTTGGACGGCGCCGTCATCGCGAGCCTGCGCATCACCTCGCCGTCGCTGGACTTCCGGCAGCACGAAGGCGTCATCGAGCCGGTGACGCTGCCGCCCGACGTGGCCCGTGACTGCGTGAAGGCCTGCGAGGTGCTGGGCCTGCGCTGGACGGGGATGGACTTGAAGCGGGACGCGGAGGGTGTGCCGCGCTTCCTGGAGCTGAACGGCTCGGCGATGTTCCTGGGCTTCGACGCGCGGGGCGGGACGGACGTGGCGGGACACCTGACGCGCGCGCTGGCGAGGCACGCGCGCGGCGGGTAGCTCCGCTCAGCGGCGGCCGAGGAACTGCGGGTCGGACCAATCCCAGAGCCGCTCCGGGTGCTCATCTACGTCGAGCGGGAGGCTGTTCCACCGGTACACCGCGCGGGAGCTGGCGCCGTGGATGTGGAGGACCAGGCTCAGCACGGCGAGCACCGCGAAGGTGGCCGTCAGGCCGCGGCGGGCCTCGGGGCCCTTCCACTGGAGCGCGCGCACCACGGGGACGAGGAAGAAGACGAGGTACGGCACCATGTCCGAGAAGAAGCGCGGACCATACGAGTGCCCCGCCCACCAGTGCGGGAAGGTGGAGATGGCGGCCCAGTGCAGCACCACCACCGTCACCAGCGCGGCATGCAGCCGGGTGAAGGTCCGGGCGCGCACGTCCATCCACAGGCCCCAGGCGCTCATGAGGAGCACGGGCGTGAAGACGAGCAGCCCGCGCGCGGGGGACACGAGGTTCCCGGCCAGGGCCTCGGCCACGCGTGAGGCGGACAGCTCCAGGCGCTGCGGTTCGTAGTACGGCGCCAGGACGGAGCCATAGTGGACGAGGTTCACCGTCACCCACGGGATGGCCACGGCGAGCGCGCCCGCGAAGAACTTCCAGGCCTGGCGCGGATACGTCCACAGCACGTAGAGCGACAGCACCAGCACGGACAGGCTGTTGGTGGGCCGCATGACGTAGGCGAGCGCCAGGGGGATGCCCGCCCAGGCCACGTGACGCGGCGCCTCGCGGGCGCGGACGAGGCAGAGGAGCACCCAGGTGAGGCACAGCAGCGAAGGGCCGTGTTGCCACAGGGCGCGGCTGGCGGTGGAGAGCAGCGGCGTGCAGAAGACGAAGAGCGCGGCGAGCAGGAGCGCGCGCTGACGGGACAGGTGCAGCGCGGTGCCCAGCACGAACATGACGACGCCCGCGAGCGCGACCAGCGCGGAGGCGAAGAGGCGCTGCGGGCCATTCCAGGCATCCAGGTCGACGTTGCCGGTGGCGTCGTAGATGTGGCGCCAGTGCGCCAGGGGCTTCGCCAGGGCCGGATGCAGATTGCCCACGGGCGTGGCGAGGCGCACGAAGCCATCCACCAGCGCCACCATGGGCACAGCGGCCAGGGAGGGCCCCAAGGGGAAGTAGTTGTAGAGGTGCCCGTCGCGTTCGTAGAGGCCGTGGCGGTACGACTCGAAGGTGGGCGCGTATTCGTCCAGGTCGATGTTCCCTTCACGCAGCAGGGACAGCGTGGTGGGGAGCGTCAGCTTGGAGTCGAAGGGTGTGTAGACGGGGAACGCCGCCAGGGCCGCGAAGAAGCCCACGAAGAGCAGCACGCGCCCCGCCCAGACGCGAGACGAGGAGCGCGCGGATGCGGAAGCCACAGGGGTGGAGACAGCGGAAGAGCTCATCGCGGAGGACCAACCTCGCGCGCTCCGGCAGCGGCGCGTTGGGAGGCCGCCGTCTTAGTGCCTGGGGGGCATGAAGGCCAGAGGCTGCCATCCTGGTGAACCCCAACCACGCAGAGCCAAGGCCCGCTGCCCACCACATCCCCACACGAACGCCGCTCGACAGGAACTGAGGCGACGGGCACACTCCTCCGGGACAAGCAGCCAGGGGCTCACATTCGGAGAGAGGTGTGAGGCAAACCCGCATCGAAACCCGCGCGGAATCCACGCCAGGCCTCTGGCGTATCCAGAGGAAGCAGAGCGGACAGACGGCCCGTCTGGCGGGCGACAACACCCGGTCCACCCACGAGCACGCGAAGGACCGCGGGTGAGCATGTGGGCCTTCCTTCCGGACCCGAGCCCTCGATGGGACCTCCTGGAGGAGGCATTCGACGAGGCGCGCTATCAGTGGCAGCAGCGCGCGTTCTTCTTCCAGTCGGCGAAGCTCCTGCCTGGACAGGTCGCGGAGCTTCACGAAGAGCGGCTGCGCGCCTTCATCGACATGCTGGCGTACGGCTCCTCACGGGTGGCCGAGCGGCTGCTGCTCCCCAACCTCCTGGAAGATGACCGGGAGCGCGTGGGCGTGGCGGCCATGGCCCTGCTCGCGAACGAGGCGCCTCAAGGCCTGACAGCGGCGCTGAAGGAGCTGCGGGAAGGCGAGCCAGAGCGACAGGTCTGGGTGGCCGAAGCCGTGTCGCTCAGTGAACGGCCGGGTCTGGCCAGCGCGCTCGTCTCGCTGCTCGGCCCCCAAGAGCCGCCTGAGGTCCAGGCGGCGGCGATGGAGTCCCTGCGCCTCCACGGGCAACCTCCCGGAGGTGACTTGCTGACGCGGGCGCTGGCCCATCCAGAGCCCGTGGTCCGGCTGGCGGCGCTGCGCGCGGCGCGACGCTGGCCACAAGACGCGGAAACGGGGCTCGTGCGGCAGGGGTTTGCATCGGGTGCGCCCGAGCTCCGCGCGGCGGCGCTGGAGGCAGGGCTGGTCCAGGCGCAGCGCCCGGTCTGGGAGGCTTGTCAGGCGGCGGCGGAGGCTCCGGATGCGATGGGCCGTACCGCGCGACTGCTGCTCGCGCTGGGAGGAGAAGACAAGGACATCTCCCGACTGGTGAAGCTCCTGGACACACCGGCCCTGAGGCCCGACGCCCTATGGGCGCTGGGCTTCTCCGGACGACCCGCAGCCGCCGAGGCCTGCATCCCGTGGCTGGAAGACCCGGTGCTGGGAGGCCGGGCCGCGGAGGCGTTCTGCGCCATCACCGGGCTGGTGCTGAAGGACGACCTGCTCCGGGAGCGCGATGCGGAGGACGACCCACTGCTCCCCTTGGAGGAGGACCTCCGCGCACCCCTGACGCCCGGTCCCGACGATGCGCTCCCGCTTGCCCGCACCGCCGCGGTGGAGCGCTGGTGGAGCGAGGCGCGCAAGCACCTCCGGCCGGAGTCACGCGTCCTCGGCGGCCGGCTCTTCACGGCCACGAGCCTCGTTGAGGCACTGGAGACGCTGCCCATGCGACGCCGGCCTCCGCTGGCGCTGGAGCTGGCCATCCGCACCGGAGGCCAATACGCGGTAGAGCATCACGGATGGTTGCATGTGCAACGCCGGCAGGCAGCGGAGGCTCGAGGCTGGAGCGGTGGAGCCTCCTTGAGGCCCTTCGCGACCTGGATGAGCCGCTGAGTAACGGACGGGAGGCTGGAGATGGGCAACACCGTTGGCGTGAACAAGATGTCCGTGGTGACGAAGGACAGCAACGGCACCACGGTGGCCTTCCCCGACATGTGCAAGACGCCCAGCCCGGCGGGGCCCGTCCCCATCCCCTATCCCAATGTCGCGCGCTCGGCGGACACTGCGCAGGGCAGCAGCACCGTGTCCGTGGAGGGCAATCCCGCGTGCCTGAAGGACTCGAACTTCAGCACGAGCACCGGAGATGAAGCCGGCACGGCCGGTGGCGGCGTGGCCTCTGGGAAGACGAAGGGCAAGGCGGAGTTCGTCAACTACTCCTTCGACGTGAAGTTCGAAGGGAAGAACGTGGCGCGAGCCTTCGACTTGATGCTGCACAACGACAAGAACACGCCGCCCTTTCCACTCATCCAGCCTCCCGTGGTGGCGGTGGGGAAAGAAGCAGGTGAGCCGTGCTGCCTCATCTGCAAGGAGAAGGTGGAGTAGCAAGGCAAGGCACGGCACGGAGGAGCGCCATGGGGAAGAGCACCGACGAACACGTCATCAACCCAGACGGCACCTGCCCTCACGTGGTGGTGAAGGAGAACACCGAGGGGGGCGCGTGCCTGACGGGGCATGACTCCAGCCTCGACCCCAGCACCTGCTCGTACCGCTGGCAGGCGCTCACGGAGTCGACGCAGAACCGGACGGCGCTCTACAACAAGACCCCCACCGCGGGAGCCCGGCAGAAGCCCGCCCCCATGGGGCTGCTGGCCACGTCGGCGTACCTGAGCAACCGGGGGAACCTTTATCCAGGACAGTATGGCGCGGTCATCCGTCTGCCGGAGCCGGGCGACTGGCACCTGGACGGCCCCACCCGGGGCAACATGGAGGATGCCGCGGGCAGGCCCATTCCCCGTGGACAGAACTTCTCGAAGCATACGTGGCCGTAGTGGCACAACTCGCACCACTTGATTCCCAAGGGGCTCTTCAATGAGACCATCGCGGAGATTGAAGATGCTGATTGCCAGACGTTGATTCGACTGGCGCTCCTGCGCGCTGGCTACAACATCAACCACCACATCAACGTCATCATCCTGCCCCAGGACCTGGAGGTCGCCCGTGTCCTGGGACTCCCCCGGCACCTCATCCTGGAAGATGGCTCCTGGATGGTTGAAGGCAGTCCCAAGTTCGACCATCTGGGCTACAACTGGAACGTCCAGGACAGGCTTGAGCCCATCATCAACCGCTACGCGAAAGCCTGCGACGCGGAACTCCGCAAGAACTGCGACACGTCGAAGTTCAAGCTCTCAAAAGAAGAACTCGAAGAACTCTCAAACACATGCTTCCGATGTGTCACCGAATTTGGAACAGCCAGTCCAGGCGAGCCGATTTCGGACATGCCGCGAATCCCTGCTTTCTAAAGGGCTACCATGGACTACTTCAGTCTCACCCGAGGTCCCACCGTTGACCGCAGCCTCTGCATGCTCGAGCGCGAGCCCAAGGGCTTGAGGATGTTCAGCCACCGCCTCGCAGAGGGCTACCCCATGGGGGACAAATATCCTCCAGATGCAGTGTGGAAGATGAGCAGCAAGTATGGTGGAGGCAAGCTGGCCTCGCTCATTGCCTCTCACTACGTCGTCGTGGAGCGGGCTCTGAAGGAAGTCTTCGAGCGCACCGGAGTCCCCATGGAGTGCCTCAACTTCACCCTGCTCGACCACAAGGAGCAGGTGGCCAGCCGGGACTACTTCATCATCAACCCACTGGGCACCTTCGACTGCCTGCATCTCGAAAAGAGTGAAATCAAGTACTCCAAGGAGATGCCGGGGGAAATCATTGGTATCCGGCAGCACGTCCTCTCCACGGAGAAGCTCCGCTCGGCGCCGGACTTCTTCCGCATCAAGGAGGACCCCTACGTCTACGTCCTGAGCCACAAGCTGGTGGACGAACTGCAACAACTCAACCCCACCAACGTCTACCTCACCAAGCTGGAACAGGCCTGAGCTGCCCCGACGAACGCCCGCCCCGCCATGGTGCGAACGCCCCTGCCCCTCATCGAGAAGAACAGCCTCATCCAGCTCCAGATGGTCCTGCCGCGAGTCCTCACCCGGCAAGTCACCCAGGCCCAGATGATGAGCGTCTGCGCCCTCTACCGGCGCATGGGCATCGCCCAGCTCTTCCTCTCCGGCCTGCCAGACGGCCTCTTCGAGGAGCTCTCCTGCTCGGCGCGCGCCTTCCTCTTCTTCCTCCAGGGCGCTGACGACTCCACCAAGACGACGAGCCGCTCCGAGCCCTACTTCGATGCCATCGCCTGCGGAGACACCGAGGCGGAGCGTGAGATTGCCCAGCACTCCCGCGCCACCTGGAACCCGAGCGAGGAGTACGAGGACGACTTCCTCTACGTCCGCATCCTCATGGAGCGCTTCACCCTCGCGGCCCCCACCGCCCGGCTCGACGCGGCCATGAGCCGCTACGAGGGCCTGCCGACAGCACGTGACGACGCGCGGCTCCCACTCTGTCAGGCGCTCGTCGCCGCGGACGCCCAGCGCTTCGAGGAGGGCCTGAGCCTCCTGCTGAACGTCCGCACCCGCGAGCTGCGCAAGCGAATCGAAGCCGAGCGCCTCTCCCCTGACGACGCCGCCACCACGGCCCACCTCTCCGTGGAGGTCCTCGCGCTGCTGCGGCTGGCCGGGCGCGCGCGCCTGCCCACCGAGCAGCACTACCCGCTGGCCCCCTCCGTGGCCCGCCGCCTCGACCGCGCCCGGCTGCCGCCTCCAGCGTCCTGGCAGCAGCGCGTCATCTCCATCCAGGGCGCGACGGACGTCCCAGGGAGGAATCCGTGAAGCTCGCTGTCACGGGGCTCGGGCTCGTCACCTCCGTGGGGCATGGCGTCGTGGGGACCTGCACCGCGCTGCGCGCGGGCCTCTCCCAGCCCAGGCCCCTCCCGGCCTTCACCGTCGAGGACGAGCCGGGCGAAGCCGTCCCCGTCACCGGCTTTCCCGCCGCACCCTTCGCGGATGGGTTCTACCAGACGGGTGCCTGGGTGCGGCTGGCGTCAGGCGCCTTCGACGACCTCCGCGACGCCGCCGCGATGCCTCCCTCCACGGACGCCCGCTTCTGGCACCGCACCGGGCTCATCGCCCTGGCGCCGCTCATCGACGAGGCGCGGTTCGGCTGGTCGCTCCAGACGCTGCCCGGTGCGCTCGAGACATTCTACCTGCACCCCCTCGTGTCCCTCATGGACGTCCCCCTCAGAGAGGACACGACGCGGGCGCTCGCGCTGGGGCACTGCGGCCTGGCGGCGGCGCTCCAACAGGCGGAGGTCATGCTGACCTCCAGGGATGTGGACCGGGTGCTCGTGCTGGCCGCGGACTCCTACGTGGACCCGGAGAGCCTCGCGTGGCTCGCCCACCACCGGCGGCTCAAGTCTCCCCAGCGGCAGGTGGGCCTCATGCCGGGTGAAGCCGGAGCCGCCATCCTGGTGGAGCGTCCCGTAACGGCCCGCGAGCGGGGCAGCGCATCGGCCGTGCAGGTGGATGCCGTGGCGCTGAGCGGCCTACCAGCGGCGGGCGCGACGCTCGCTCAGGTTGGACGCGCGCTCGCGGAGTCCATCCAGCGCGTCCTCCCCGCGGCCACGCCGCGCTTCCAGGGTGACCTCTACCTCGACCTCAACGGAGAAGCCTGGAGGGCGCAGGCCTGGGGCAATGCCCAGGTGCTGCTCGCCGAGCAGTTGGACCTTCCACGCTGCCGCGTCCTGCATCTCGCGAACTCGCTGGGAGAGACGGGCACGGCTTCCGCGCCGGTGTCGCTCGCGGCGGCGGCCTGGGGATTCTTCAGGGGCCACGCGACCGGCGAGCGCACGTTACTGGGCTCGCTCTCGGATGCGGGGCAACCCGCCGCCATCCTCCTGACACGCGGTGAAGGCAAGCGCACGGACTGAACCGCGCGCGCTCCGCCCCCCAGCGTCACTTCGACGGGGACCTAGCCCCTTCCATCCCGGAGGGAGCCCCCGGCGCCGGAGCCGCGGCGGGCGCCTCGGAGCGCGGCGTCACGCCCTCCACCTTGCCCACCTGGTCCAGGTCCTCCCGGTTGCTCAGCGAGAAGCGCACCAGCGCCCGGAGGATGCGATTGCGCTTCACGTTGCCAAGCACCTCCCGCAGGTCCTCGTACACCGTCGGGTCGCTGATGAGCCCGCCCACGGTGCCGTCGCCCTTGGCCACCGTGGACGTAATCTGCTTCAGGTCCGCCGCCGCCGCGCCCAGGTCCGCGAACATGCCGCTCGCGTCGCCGTACACCAACTGGTGCACCGCCCCGTTGGGGCTCTTCTTCGCGTCCTCGATGAGCCCCGCGAGCTGCCCCGCCGCCGAGCCCAGCTCCGTCAGCGCCTTCGCGCCATCCTGGCCGTAGATGAGCGCGTGCGCCGTGCCGTCCCCCGCGCGCACCTCGCGCAGAATCCCCTCCAGCTCCCCCACCGCGCCATCCACCCGCGCCGCCGCGTTGGACGCGTTGGCCAGCAGGCCCCGCACCTCGCGCCCGGCCTCCTTGTCGTAGATGAGCGCGTGCAACACGCCGTCGCCCTTCTCCACCTCCTCCAGCAGCGCCCGCAGCGCCGCCACGCCGCGCGTGACGTCCTCGGCCATCTCCGGGTTGGCGTACGTCTCCACCGCCGCCCGCAACGACTTGCTGATGGCCACCGAGTTCTCCATCACCTGCGAGGCCCCGCTGAGCAGCGCACCCAAGTCTCCGCTCGAGGAGGACTTCAGCACCCCACCCGGCTCCAGCGGCGGCGCCGTGGGGTCGCCCAGGGAGATGTCCACCGCCTTGTCCCCCAGCACGCCCATGCTGGACAGCTGCGCCACCGAGTCCTGCCGCACGCGGTCCATGTAACGGGTGGACACCTGGAACTGGACCTCCAGCCGAGGGTCCTTCGGGTCCGGCGAGAAGACGATGCCCGTCACCCGCCCCACGTTGAGACCGCCGAGCCAGACAGGCGATTCGTCACTCAGGCCCTGCACGTTGCTGAAGTAGGCGCGGTACGTCGTCTTGCGCTCGAAGAGGCGCGACTGCTGCCCGATGACCATGACGACCACGAGGGCCACCGCCAGGCCGATGGCGACGAAGAGCCCCGCGCGAAGGGCCAGGCGGCGCTCCGTCCCAGCGGGAGAGAACAGGCTCATCGCGTCCCCTCCGGATAGAGCTCCACGCGGCGCGCGTCCAGGAAGGCCCGCACCTCCGGCACGGTGGAACGCAGCATCTCCCGCGGCGTGCCCACCTGCACGATTCTCCGATTGGCCAGCATGGCGATGCGGTCTCCCACGGTGAACGCGCTCACCATGTCGTGCGTCACGACGATGGAGGTACAACCCAGCCGCGTCTTCATCGAGTTGATCAACACGTTGATGGACTGCGTGGTGACGGGGTCCAGGCCCGTGGTGGGCTCGTCCCAGAGGATGACTTCCGGCTCGGTGGCGATGGCGCGCGCCAGCCCCACCCGCTTGCGCATGCCGCCCGACAGGTCCGACGGCATCAGGTGCTCGGTGTTGGGCAGGTCCACCAGCGTCAGCTTCTCCGCCACGCGCGCGCGCACCTGGTCGGCGGGCATGTCCGGGAAGTGCTCGCGCAGCGGATAGGCCACGTTCTCCCCCACGTTGAGCGAGTCGAAGAGCGCCGCGCCCTGGAAAACCATGGCCACGTGGCGGCGCACCGGCATGAACGCCTCCTCCGAGAAGCGCGTCAAATCATGCCCCTGGAAGAGGATGCGGCCGGTGTCCGGCGTCAGCAGGCCGATGAGGCACTTGAGCAGCACGCTCTTGCCCGTGCCCGAGCCGCCCATCACCACCAGCGTCTCCCCCGCGCGCACGTCCAGGTCCATGTCGTCGTAGACGCGCTTGGCGCCGAACGCCTTGGTCAGGTGCTCGAAGTAGATGAGCTGCTCGCCCGGCCGGGGCGGCTGGAATTGGAACTCAGCAGGTGTCTGGGACGAGGAGCGCATGGCGCGTCACAGGACCAGCGTGAGCTGGGTGATGAAGAAGTCGGCCAGGCAAACGGACACGGACGTGGTCGCCACCGTCTGGGTGGTGGCGCGGCCCACGCCCTCCGTGCCGCCCTCCACGGTGAGCCCGCGGAAGCAGCCCACCAGGCCGACGATGAGCCCGAACACCGCGCCCTTGAACACGCCGGAGGCGAAGTCCTGCATCAGCACCGCGTCCAGCGCGCCCTGGAAGAAGAGGTTCAGCGTAATCGCGTACTGGACGTTCACCACCAGCGCGCCCGCCACCAGCCCCACCACGTCCGCGAACACGGTGAGCACCGGCAGCACAATCAGGCACGCCAGCACCCGGGGCACCACCAGCTTGCGCAGCGGGTCCGCGCCCAGCGCGCGGATGGCGTCCACCTGCTCCGTCACCGTCATGGCGCCCAGCTCCGCGGCGATGCCGCTGCCGATGCGCGCGCCCACGGTGAGCGCGGTGAGCACCGGCGCCAGCTCGCGGAACAGCGTGAGGATGACCACGCGGCCCACGGTGTACTGCACGCCGAAGCGCGCCAGGAAGTAGCCGAACTGCAACGAGATGACGAGCCCCGCGAACATCGCGGTGAGCAGCGCGATGGGCAGCGAGCGCACGCCGAGCGACTCCGTGTGGTACACGAGCCCCCGCCAGTCATAGGGCGGACGCACCGCGCGGCTGAACACCTGCCCCGTCATCCGAGACAGCGCGCCCAGCGACTCCAGCCGCTCCTTCACGCGGTCCATCAGGCTCGGCGAGCCGGAAGCCGGCACCGTACCCGCCCCCGCGCCCACCTCGGGCTGCCGCGCCGTCATCCCTTGCGCTCCATCTGGAAGCCGGAGAGCAGCGCGTCGAAGTCCGCCATGCGCGCGTCCGCGAGCTCCGGCGGCGACACGTAGGTGAAGTCGAACACGCAGTTGTCCTTCTTCAACACCACGAGCTCCAACCGCACGGGCACGCCGTCCATCCGCGCCAGGTAGCGGCTGCGCAGCGCCTCGCGTCCGTCCATGGGGATGCGCTGTTCGGACAGCGCCTCCCGGTCCGTGAAGCCCGCCAGCAGGTGCCGGGTGAGCACCTCCAGCGACGGGTCGTCATGTCCCTTGCACGTGGCGTTGACGGAGAGCGCGCGGCCGGTGCCCTCCTCGGCGAAGGCGAGGTCGTTGTCCTCCAGCCGCACCTGCTCCCAATACGCGGGGAGCGTGCCGATGCGATAGCGCACGGCGGGCTTGGTGAGGACCGAGTCCTCGAACGTCGTCCGGTGACAGCCCAGCAGGGGCATGACCACCAGCAGGCACAGCAACGTCATCCGCGGCATGGCACCGTTCTTCGTGGCTCTCTCCCGGCCCTGCGCCCGAGTCATGCGTCACAAGTGGCGCACCTGCAAGGAATTCCACGCCATGCGGTAGGGGGGAAACGTCCACTGTCACACCTCTGAATCCCTCGGACGCGTCACATTCCCGCCACCCATGACGCGCAGGCCGCCCGCCGCGGCACCGGCCAGTCCGCGAGGACCTCCCTCCGTGGGCAGTCCCCGGCCACGCCGCCCGGCCCCAGTTTTGTCCCGACACAGGCACGCCGCCCGGCTCGGAAATCAACGCCCCCACGCGTGAGACAAGGACAAGGAGGACCTCTTCATGGACGGCGGACTCGCGATATTCGGCCTCGGCCTCTTCCTGCTGGGAATCGCCAATCTGTACACGCGGCACAGCTACTGGCTGGCCGTCCCCGTGCTGCTCCTGTCGGTGCTGTCCATGGGGCTGGCCTTCAGCGAGTCCAAGCGGCTGCGCGAGGTGTCGCTGGGCATTGGCGCCGCGCTGCTGGTGCTCACCCTCATCGCGCTCGCCGTGAGCACGCCGTGGTGGTTGCCCATGGCCACCTTCCTCTTCGCCGTGGCGTATGGCGTGCTTTGGGCGGAGTACCGCTTCCCCTTCTTCGAGCACGTGGCGCCCGGCGACGTGCCACACCACGCGGCGCGGCGCTTCCACGTCCACTGGCCCTGGCACCGCCGGCGCGTGACGCCGTGACTCAGGGGGCGGGAGGCGGCCCGGCGTCCGCGCGCACCGCCACCTGCCCGCCGTGCACGTCCAGCCAGAGCGTGTCGTCCGCCGCGGCGCCCCGCACCAGCGAGCCATCCGTGGTGGTGAGCACCACCTGCGCGCCGCTCTTGGCCAGGTAGCCCATGAGGTACGCGTTGCGCTCGGGGTCCAGCTCGCTCGACACGTCGTCCAGCAGCAAGAGCGGCAGGAAGCCCATCGCGGCCTCCAGGTTCTCGATTTCGGCGATCTTCCAGCCGAGCACCAGCGCCCGCTGCTGTCCCTGGCTCGCGTAGGCCCGCGCGCTGCGGCCGCCCAGCGTCACCGACACGTCGTCCGAGTGGGCCCCACGGAGGTGAAGCCCCGCTCCATGTCCCGGCGCAGCCGCGCGGAGAGGCCCTCGCGCAGCATGACGGCCAACGCCGCTTCATCCGCCGCGGCGAAGTCGCCCTCCAGGTGCGCGGGCCGGTAGTTGTACACAGCCGGGTCCACCGTGCGGCCAATGGAGGCGAAGGTCGCCTGTGCCCTGGGCGCCAGCTCCGCCATCAACGCGCGCCGCCGCGAGTAGATGCGCGCGCCGGCCTTCGCCAGCGTCTCGTCGTAGGCCCCCAGGTACGCCGCGTCCACGGCGTGGCCTTCGCGCAGCAGGCGGTTGCGATTCTTCAAGGCCCGCGCGTACTCGCGGCTCTCACGCAGGAAGGCGGGGAAGCGGTTGAACACCGCCCGGTCCAGGAAGCCGCGCCGTGAGTCCGGCCCGCCCTTCACCACTTCCAGGTCATCCGGCGTGAAGGCCACCACGGACACGCCGCCGAAGTAGTCCTCCAGGCTGGCGGCCTTCTTCCCATCGACGAAGGCCTGACGCGTGCCGCCGCCCACCTCCACGGCGATTTCGCGCTCGGCGCCCTTGAGGAGGAAGCGCCCCGTCACCCGCGCGCCCTGAGAGCCCCAGCGCACCAGCTCCGACAGGCGTCCGGCGCGCAGGGGCTTGAGCGTGGCCAGGAAGTAGAGGGCCTCCAACAGGTTCGTCTTGCCCTGCCCGTTCTGCCCCACCGCGATGGTGGCGTGGGCACTGGGCGTGAGCTGGACCTGGGGGAGGTTCCGGAAGTCGTGGACGTGAAGCGCGAGGAGGCGCACGGCCCCCCCCGTATAACCTCTCCGCCCTCCTGCGGGGGACCTATCTCGCGGGCTGGAGCGGCAGCTCCACCCGGAAGGTGGCGCCCTCGCCGGGCTGGCTGTCCACCTGGATGGTGCCGCCCAGGGCCTCCACCAGCGTGCGCGTCACGTACAGCCCCAGGCCCATGCCGCCGTAGTTCCGCTCGGACACGGCGCGCTCGAACTTCTGGAAGATGCGCGCGTGGGCCTCCGGGTCGATGCCAATGCCCCGGTCCCTCACCCACAGCCGCGCGCCGAGGCCGCCCGGCGCCACCTCGACGTGCACCGGAGAACCCGCGCCGTACTTGAGCGCGTTGGACAGCAGGTTGGACACCACCTGCTCCAGCCGGAGCGGGTCCCACGCCCCTTGCAGGCCCTCCGCTCGCGTGACGTGCAGCGTGCAGCCAGCGCGCGCCGCCTCCAGCTCGAAGCGCGCGGCCACCTCGCGCACCAGCGCGGGCAGGTCCACCGGCTCATACTGGAGCTTCAGCCGTCCGGTGCTGATGCGGGACACGTCGAGCAGCCCGTCCACCAGCTCGGACAGGCGCGTCACCTGCCGGCGCATGGCCTCCACCTCGCGCCCGTGACGCTGGGCCAGCGCGGACTCCGGGTCCGCCTGGATGGCGCGCACGAAGGACTGGAGCCGCAGGGCCAGCGACGTCAGCGGCGTCTTCAGCTCATGGCTGGCGACGGAGAGGAACTCGTCGCGAGCGCGCACGGCCTCCTGGAGGTGCTGCTCCACCGTCTTGAGGCGGGTGATGTCCAGGAAGGGAATCACCACCACGGACGGGTGGCCGTGCATGGCGGGCAGCGTCTCCGAGGAGATGCTGAGGGCGAACTGGCCCGCGGCGGTGTGCCACTGGACCTCCAGGCCGTCCAGCCGCTCGCCCCGCGCCGCGCGGGTGGAGGGGATTTCATCCACGCGCAACCGGCGCCCCGCCAGGTCCGACACGTGGAAGTGCTCGCCGTACGCGGTGGCGGGCACGTCCCGCGGGAGGTTCCCCCCGTAGAGCCGGTCCGCCGCGGCGTTGGAGAAGTTGAGGTCGCCGTTGGTCGGGTCCGCCATCACCACCGGCATGGGCATCAAGTCCAGCACGGCCTCCAGCCACTTCTGCTGGCTCTCCACCGCCTGCCGCGCGAGCACCTGCTCGGTGACGTCGAAGGCGAACACCACCAGCCCGTCGACCTGGCCCCGCTCATCGCGCAGGGGCTCGAAGATGATGTTCCAGAACTTCGTCTCGACGCGGCCGGCGCCCTCGTAGTCGATGGTGACGGGACACTCCTGCGCGATGGCGCGCTCGCCCGTCTCGAAGACGCTCCGGTGGAGGCTGAGCAGCTCCGGAGACAGGTCCGGGATGGCCTCCTCCTGGGTGCGCCCGTTCAGCTCGCGTCCGCCCATGAGCTTCTGGAGGAGCGGGTTGGCGAACTCGTAGCGCAGCTCGTAGCCACGCAGCACGCTGATGGCCACCGGCGCCTGGGTGAAGACCTGGAGCAGGTTGCGCCGCTCCGCCTGCGCCGCCTCGCGGGCCGCCAGCTCGGCCGTCATGTCCTTGTAGGCCACGGCGATGTGCGTGACGCCGCCGCTGGAGGAGACCAGCGGGAAGCCGGTGCAGGAGATGGCGATGCGCTTCGCCTCCGCGGGCGCGCGCACGTGCTCCAATCCCTTCACGTCGTACCAGAACACCGGCGTCTGGACGCGCTCGCCCGACACGGCCCGCAGGAGCAGCTTCGCGTAGCCCAACCGCGCGAGCAGCTCGTCGCGGAAGAGGCTGTACTCGGGCGGCGGCGCGCGCCGAACATCGCCAGGAAGGCGGGGTTGGTGAGCAGGCAGTGGCCGTCCGAGGTGAAGACGGCGTAGGGCACCGGCGAATGGGTGAACAGCCCTTCCAGGAGCGCGAGCGAATCCGGCACGTCGGCGAGCTGCTCGCGCAAGGAGCGAGGCTCCGTCACCACGGGCCTGCCGCGCATGTCTGGACTCCAGTGCTGGCCCATTCGCTTCGCCACGGGCCGAGGGCCTAGCAGAGCCACCCCGGACTGCCCAGTCCACCGTTGTCCGGCCGCCTGCCCACCGCCGCCTCCTGGCACGCACATGGGGCTGATACGCCGGGGAGCCCATGCCAGGATGCACGCACCATGGCGGACCACCTCAAGACTTTCTTCGACGCGCGGCTCGTCGAGCGCCTCGCCGCGTCACTCCACGCCGCGGCGCCCTCCTTCCCTCGCGCCGCCTTCATTCGGGAGGCCGCGAAGGGCCTGGAGGGCCATGAGCTGATGGACCGGGCGCGTCATATCGCTGGCGCGCTGCACCGCGCGCTGCCCGGTGACTACCCGCAGGCGGTGGAGGTGCTGCTGCGCTCGCTCGGGCCCCGGACGGAGGCCACGGAGGGCGGCGCCATGTCCTCCTTCTTCTACCTGCCGCACACGATGTTCGTCGCGGAGCACGGCCTGGAGCACTTCGAGCCGTCCATGCGCGCGCAGCACGCGCTCACCCAGCGCTTCACCGCGGAGTTCTCCATCCGCCCCTACCTGGAGCGGCACACCGCGAAGACGCTGGCCCGCCTGCGCGAATGGACGGAGGACCCGAGCGAGCGCGTCCGGAGGCTCGTGTCGGAGGGCACGCGCACGCGCCTGCCGTGGGCCTCGCGGCTGCGCGAGTTCCAGAAGGACCCCACGCCGGTGCTCGCGCTGCTGGAGCGGCTGAAGGACGACCCGGCGCTGTACGTGCGCCGCTCGGTGGCCAACAACCTGAACGACATCGGCAAGGACCACCCCGCCCTGCTGGTGCAGGTGGCGACGCAGTGGATGAAGAAGGCCACGCCGGAGCGGGAGTGGCTGGTGCGCCATGCGCTGCGCTCGTCCATCAAGCGCGGAGAGCCCGCCGCGCTGGCGGTGGTGGGCGCGCGGCCGCCGTCGGGCATCGAGGCCCGCGTGACGAAGCTCCCCCGCCGCGCGGCGCTGGGTGACACGGTGGAGGTCCACTTCGAGGTGGCCAACCGCTCCAAGCAGCCGCAGACGCTGGTGGTGGACCTGGCCGTGCACTTCCAGAAGGCCAACGGCGAGGCACGGCCCAAGGTGTTCAAGGTGCGTGAGCTGCTGCTCGGGCCAGGGCAGGCGGAGACGGTGGGCAAGCGCGTCTCCTTCGCGCAGCTCACCACGCGCAAGCACTACCCCGGGCCGCACCGCTTCGAGGCCCTGGTGAATGGACAGGGATTGCCGCTGGGCGTGGTCGAGGTGGGCGGATAGGGCCGCCGAATCACAATCACCGCCAGTGCGACCTCACTTTCGGAAACCCCGTATCAACCCACGCAACCGTCGTGGGAAACCCATACAAAACGTCTAGAAACACAAACAACACACATCAAAATTCACCCCGGACGAAAAACTACCTCTCCGGGTTCGGTTTCCAGATTTTCACTTGCAGTCCGGGTCTATCTCCCTAGGATTGCCGCCCATCCAAGCAAGACACGTTTGTCTTGGATGCCAAGGGGGAAGGTCCATCACGTCATCACGCGGAATGAACTGGCAGGCCAGCGGCCCGCCACGCCACCCGTGTGCGTTCACACTGCCGTCGGCTGAAACACCATGCGCCTGTCTGCCCATCTCCATGGCGGACGGACACGGGAAGGGTCTGCCCTCAGTACACGACTCGATGTACCGAAGAGGTGGAGTGAAATGAAGAAGGCGTCTTTGAACTCATGTCTTGCCCTTGCGCTCGCGGGCTCGCTCTCCGCGGGCGTCGCGTCCGCGTATCCCATCTCCCCATCGAAGGTCCCCGTCAACGTCATCCAGGACCCGCAGCTCCTGAGCACGTTCACCCTGGCCTATGACCACGCGAACCCGAGCATCGTCTATTACGCGCCCAAGGGCGGCCGCACCGCGACGATGAACGGCATGCCGCTGATTGGCTACGCCGTGCTGTCCAACGGCGAGGGCATCCTGAACGCGCAGATGGAGTATGGCGTGTTCGGGTCGGACCGGACGCGGCTGTTCAACGCCATCCGCGCCGCGGGCAAGACGCCCGTGCAGTGGCCGTTCCGGAAGACCAAGATTGTCCCCCTGACGCCCGGCGTCGACCCCGAGACGGGCCAGCAGATCTGCGAGACCTATCAGGACCCGGTGACGGGTGAATGGGTCGAGGAGTGCTCGCCCAGCCTCTACCGGGAGATTGAGTACTCCCAGAGCGGCCCGACGCTCGGAGAGAACATGGCCATCTCCGCGCTCCTCACGCGCACGGGCTCCCTCGCCTTCGAGACCCTGCTCCGCCAGGGCGCCGCGCTCATCATCAACGCCGAGGCGGAGTACCTGGAGGCGGGCACGGCCTTCACGGCCACCGTCACCGTGAAGTACGAGAAGCTGTTCCAGAACTTCCACGCCTACGCGGGCGCCAAGGGCTTCCTGTGGAAGGCGGAGCTGGAGACGTTCTGGCGCCGCGAGGGCCTGTGCGTCGGCCGTCCCCCCAGCGACTGCGGCATCTTCGTGGAGTACCGCGACCAGTTCGGCAATGTCATCAGCACGCCGACCATCGACCCCAACAACGCGGCCCAGCAAACCGCGGTGCTCCAGTCGATTGACCGCTTCGTCCAGAGCGTCTCCGACGAGATGCTCACCCCGCTGACGCAGCAGCTCACCCCGGTGACCACGGGGACGCCCTCCTACGGCTTCCGCCTCAGCGCCAAGTTCGAGAGCCAACACCGGAGCGTGAACTTCACCCGGACCTTCACCAGCCCCAACGGCGTCAACGCCACCACCACCACCTTCCCCGCATCCATTGGCTGCGTGCGAATCACGCCGGAGCGCGACATCATCAAGCACACCGGTGGTGACTGCGGGCTGTACTGGCAGTAGCCAACACGCATCAGGCATTCTTACCGGAGGCAGCCCCGCGCTGCCTCCGGGCAGTCTGTTTCCCTTTGGCTGTCAATCTTTGGAGGCCGCTCATGATTTCCTGGAGCGCAGTGGCATTGCTTGTAACGGTCGGCGCAGCGGACGCGGCACCCACACGGGGCGTCGTCAACACAGAGACCGCGGTGTATTTCGAATCCACCACGCCTGGTCAGCAAGACATCATCTGGGTCTATCCCAAGACCTGGACCGAGGTGACGCGCCATGAGCCGAACCCGGCCTATGTCCAGGTCAACCGGCGCCTCCACGACGTCCAGCTTCCGGCGGACCCGGGAACCATCCACCCGGGCTGGGCGGGAAAGCAGGCCCGCTTCTACCAGGTGACCTCGCGGAACGAGTGCGTCCTCAACCGGCGGCAAGAGATGTCCTTCATCCAGCAGTTCCTGCGCGCGAAGGACGTGACGGTTCCCGGCGCGCAACGCACCCCCATCTGCATCTTCACCTTCACGCTGCGCAACGAAACGCCGGCCATGTACGAGGCGCTCCGGGCCGCGGCCGCGACGCTGATTCAGCATGACTTCGCGCTGGAGGTGACCAGCGCGACCAGCGCGCCCCTGCCCTGGACGTCGCTCCACGCCGAGCTGGTGAGCGGTGGCGTGCAGCCTGGCAGCGCGCGGCCCACCGAGCTGGCGGCCTTCGAGCTGGGGCTCATCGGGGCGACGGCGTCCCTCCAGCAGCAGTCGCTCGCCGTGAAGCAGTCCTTCCTGGACGCCGCGCTGGAGCAGCTCTTCGGCTGGGACCGCGTGGCGCTCGAGGTGGCGCTCCGCCAGTCAGCGCCCACGGGCCAGTTCGACTTCCCCACGACGACGCAGACCATCCCCCTTTAGCCGCGGCCGCCTCCGCCCCGAGCACCCCATGAACCCCAGAGTCCTCGTCCCCGGCCGTTCCGGCCATGTCCGGCGCCTGCTGCTGCTGGCCGGCCTGCTGCTGTCCACGAGCGCCCTCGCCCAGGCCGTCGTCCCCACCAGCCCCATCTACGACGCCATCGGCAAGACGGTTGGCTTCAACACCAATGAGCCGGGCACCTACTTCCTGATTCCAGGCGCCTACCTGAAGGCGGACCGGCAATCCCCGCCCGCCGCCTATCTGACGACCGCGGGCCTCGGCCCGGATGGCCGTCCGCTGTATGACTTGCGCGTCGTCTTCACGCCCAGCTACGCGCACGCCGCGGGCGCCGTCGTCAGTGTCCGCGCGGCGGACCCACAGGCGCTCTTCTTCCCGCTGCCCATGTTCGTCGACCGGGTGCGGCTCTTCCTGCCCCCCGCGCTGGGCTCCGTCGTGGCGCAGATGACGCCGGATGACGGCATGAGCACGCCGTACGCGCTCTACTACCGCCTGCGGCTGACCGAGGCCCAGGTCTCCGTCTTCCGCCAGCTCGCCCGCTCCGGGCTGGTGCTTCAGGGCACGGTGGGCACGCAATACGCGGTGCCCGGCGGCCAGCAGTACTCCAGCGTCCCCATCACCCTGCTGCTGCCGGAGAGCACCTTCGGCTCCACGCTCCCGGCCTACACGCCGAGGCCGGAGCAGTGGCTGAAGGACCTGATGGAGGACACGCAGCTCTACCTGGAGGGCACGCTGGACGGCCGCTACGTGCTGGGCGGCTTCGTCTACGTCACGTTCCAGAACTCGCTCATCCAGGGCTCCATGCGCACCGGCGCCTTCGACGTCGTGTCCCAGGGCGTTGGCAAGCTGGCGGTGGTGGCCACGGCCGTCCCCAACATGGATGGACAGGTGCACGTCTACATCCCCGAGCTGGGGCTGCCCATCACCATGAACTACCAGGCCGTCTTCGAGGCGACGCTGGACCTGTACATGATGGAAGTGGAGATGACCCGCTTCGACATCACCGCCGTGCAGGTGAACGGCGCCAGCTCTCCGTTCTACACCCAGCTGCTGGCGAACCTGATGCAACAGCCCGGGATACGGGAAGAGCTGGCCGCGGCGCTGACCCGGGAGCTCCAGGAGCGCATCCTCGCGCAGACCCTGTTCGGAGTGAGCCTGCCATGAGAAAGCACGCAGCGCGCTGGGGAGTGGGTGTGGCGCTGGTCATCGCCACGGCCACGGGCATCGTCCTGGTCCGGGAGCAAGGCTCGGCGCCGGTGGTGGCAGCGCCCGCGCCGCCGGCGGCGCCTTCCGGGACGCTCGATGCCGACAGCGCGCTGCGTGAAGCGGCGTTGAAACGCTTCGAGCGAGGCACCACCGGCGTCCGCATGGCGGATGGAACGCGCATCGCCCCGCGCGACGCGGAGCATGAGGCGCACATCAAGGTGAACCTCTTCAAGAAGGTGCTCGCGAGGGAACGGGCGGCGAAGGACCCCGAGTTCCCCCGGGCGGCGGCGCGGGCCCTGCGGAGCAAACGGCCCGCGGAGATCATCGCGGCCTGGGACGACGCGACGGGCGAGCAGTGGGTGCGCTTCGTCGCGGCGGCCACGGCGGACTGCGCCTTCCCTCCGGAGGAGACGTTCCAGGTGGAGGCCGGTGGCTTGCTCAAGCATCCCTGTCTCCTGAGCGGCAGCCTGAAGACACGCTGGGGAGGCACGAACCCCATCCTTCGCATTGAAGTATTGCCATTGGATGAGAATGGCAAGGAATGGCAACGGCTCGTCGAGGAGGAGATGAAGTCCCTGGCCGCGCTTGACTTCCTGCGTGCCCAAGGACACACACTGGCAGTCCTTCCAGCGGCCGGCGAACGGGAGTAAGGCGTATGGCAATGCGAGTCCTTGGAACGCTGGTGGTGGCGGCGTTCCTGCTGGGGAGCCTGGGCGCGGGATGTTCCGACCCCGGCCCTGACTCGGGCCCGGATGCCCAGACGCCCGACCGGAGGGTCCATCCACAGTCAGAGCGTTCGCTGACGTGTGGCGGGATGGACCTGCGGATTCCCGCGCTGGACGCCTCCATGACGCTCGCCTGGGCCTCCTTCCAGGTGGCGCAGCAGAACCAGGAGGCCATCGCGCCCCTGACGGCGGAGGCCCGCCGGACGCTGTTCGACACCTGCGTCCTCCCCGCCATCGTCGGGGAGAAATAGCCGCGACGTCGCCGTCACCGCGGCCCGAAAATCTTCACCAGCTTGTTGTAGACGCCCATCACCAGCAGGGGCGACACCCACTGGCCAATGAAGCGGCTGGGACGCGAGCGGCCCGTCACCTCCAGGGCGAAGGAGACGCCCATCGCGGCGAGGCTCGCCACGAGGAACACGTGCGAGGGCACCTTCGCCGTCTGCTGCTCAATCAACCGTGTCAGTGACGCCTCGGCGTGCTCCGCGCGCACCACCGGGGGCACGGCCCTGTAGTCCTGCTCCGAGGCCCGGCTCGCCGGGTTGACGTCCATCTCCATGCTCCCTCCCAGGGCGGGCAGGCAGGCCCGCCGCATGCCTCGCTCTTCCCCCGGGCCGCGCCATGCAGCCCGGCGCAGAGGTCCCCATCATGGTGTGACCGATGGAGGCAAACGGCGAGATGGCGAGCGAGTCCATGCACACAGACGCCGACCAGTCAGGCGAGCTCCAGCTCCCCGAAGCGGGAGCAGGCCCCCTGCTCCAGCGTGACTACTGGGCGGTCATCCGCAACTGCCGGGTGCCGCCCGAGGAGCTCATGCGCTGGGTGGCCGTGCGCTTCGCCGAGTTCGCGCCCACCGAGCTCTGCGTCTTCGAACACCGACACAAGCATCGCGAAGGCCAACCTCTGGAAGTAGGCGACGAGCTGACGGTGAAGATTCAGGGCGCGGGCACCTTCGCCGTGCGCGTCATCCACCAGGAGGCCCAGAGCTTCACGCTCGGCACGCTCCATGGACACCCGGAGGCGGGGCGCATCACCTTCGGCGCTTACCGGAACGAACGCGGCGATGTCATCTTCCACATCCGCAGCCGGGCGCGCTCCGGCTCGACGTTCCACTACCTCGGCTTCGTCACCGCGGGAGACGCCATGCAGACCAACACCTGGACCGAGTTCGTCCTGCGCGCCGCGCTGACGGCCGGCGCCGGGGTGCTGGGCGTCATCCACGCGGACACCACCGAGTTGGAGGACGAACCGCCCGGGGGCGACACCGTCCATGGGCCCACCTTCGTGGCGCGGGGAGAGTGACGATGATTGAGTGGCGCTGGTTCTCCGGCTGGACGGAACGGGAAATGGTGCCCCGGCTGGCGAAGGCCCGCACGCTGGAGCGCAACTTCCCGGAGGTCTCCGGAGAGATGACGCTGGACGCGGGCTGGAGCCAGGTCCGCTCGGAGAGCGTGCTCGGCCAGGAGCCGCCGGGCCTGCCCGTTCCGGGTGGCCTCTTCGAGCGCTCCCAGCAGGTGCTGGAGACCTTCGACTTCTCCGACCCGCGCATCGTCGCGTGGCACTTCTCCGCCCAGGAGCCGATGCAGGGCCGCACGGTGCTGCTGGAGCTGCGCTCCCTGGGGCAGCAGCTGCGCTACCTGTGCGGCGTACGGGTGGGTGGCACGCGCAAGGAGCACGGCGAGGTGTGCAGCGTCTTTGGCTTCAGCTTCGAGACACTGCAAGGCCACATCGAGGCCGGGCGCGAGTGGTTCCTGCTGAGGAAGGACCATGAGACGGGCGAGGTGCGCTTCCACATCGAGGCGGCGTGGCGCCCCGGCCAGTTCCCCAATTGGTGGAGCCGGCTGGGCTTCGCGATGGTGGCCCCGCGCTACCAGCGCGCGTGGCACCGGCTGACGCACGTGAGGGTGCGTGAGCTGGCGTTGAACCACCCGGAGCTCGTCGGCCAGCACGCGAGCCACGGCCGGCTGGCGCACTCCGGTCACAAGGTGTGGACGGCCCCCGTGCAGTTCTTCGCGCAGCGGGCGCCGGGACGGCGAGAAACGCAGTTGGAGGAGGAGATAGAGGCCATGACTCGAGGACAAGGTTTGACGGCCCTGGGGCTGGGGGTGCTGGCGGGGATGCGGAGCATGAGCGCGCCGACGCTCGCGAGCCGGTGGCTGAACCAGACACGGCCCGGCAGCGAGGACCGGCTCGCCAGAATCCTGGCGCACCCGTGGACGCCGCGCGTGCTGGGCCTGCTCACCGTGGGTGAGCTCATCGGCGACAAGCTGCCCATGACGCCCTCGCGCGTCACGGCGGTGCCTCTGACGGGCCGCATGCTCACGGGAGCGCTGGCCGCGGCCGCGGTGACAACGGAGCGTCAGCGAGGCCGGAGGCTGGCCGCGGCGGCGCTGGGCGCGTTGGCGGCGCTGGCGTCGAGCTGGGCCTTCTATTCGCTGCGGCGCACCGCCACGAAGAAGCTAGGCGTGCCGGACGTGGCCGTGGCCCTGACCGAGGACGCGCTCCTCGCGGGCCTGGCCTCCCGGCTGCTGCCCATGAGCGCGCATCAGGCCG
>JBKGHI010000088.1:0-30549 GCA_046520405.1 Myxococcus sp. 1LA | reverse complement strand
GGTGCGTGGGTGGTGGGCCACTCGCTGGGCGGGCTGGTGGCGCTGGAGCTCGCGCTGCGCGGCCGGGTGCCCGTGGAGCGGCTGGTCCTGGTGGACGCCATGGGCCTGGGCCCGGAGATGGCGCCCAAGGCCCGGCTCTTCTTCCACGCGGGACCTGAACGGCTGGCGCGCTCGCTGGGCCCCTGGGCCTGGGCCCGGATGATGCCGCCGCCCCGGACGCCGCTGGGTGAGCGGCTGGGCGCCCTGGAGTACGAGCTGCTCTCCCGCCCGGGCGCCAGCCCTGAGGCCACGCGGGCCTTCAACTTGCTGGCGCCGCTGGCCGGCCCCGTCTTCCACCGCGCCGCCCGGCTCGATTCCGTCACGGCGCCGGTGCTGCTCGTCTGGGGCGAGCGGGAGGACACCCTGCCCGTCTCCATCGCCGAACAGGCGACGCGGCGCCTTCCCCACGCCCGGCTCCTCCGCCTGGACGCGGGCCACAGTCCGCATCAGGAGCACCCGGAGCGCGTGTTGCCGGAGTTGAAGGCGTTCCTCGCCGCCGCACAGGAGCCCTAGCGGACGCACGTCCGCCAGGCGCGCGAAGGGCATTCAGGCGACACAGGCCGGTCCGGCGGTCGGGGCTCGTCCTGGCGGCGCTTGTCCGCGCCTTCCCGCATGCCCACCGTCCCGCCGTGTCCTCCACGGACACCGCTGCCAGGGAGGCTGTCATGAATCACAAGACGCACGAGCGCCATGACCACGTCCACGCCAAGGGCTGTGGCCATCCCGCCATCCAGCACCAGGACCACGTGGACTATCTACACGACGGGCACCTGCACCACCCGCACTCGGACCACACCGACGAATGCACCCTGTCCGAGGACGCACGCAACCCCGCGCAATGTACGCCGCAGCATGCCTGTGGTGCCCATGAGGCCACGCACCGCCACGGCCCGTCGTGTGGCCACGCGGCCGCGCCCCACGGGGACCACATGGACTACCTGGTGGACGGCCACCTGCATCACCCGCATGACGGCCACTGCGACGACCACGGCAAGGTGCAGGTCCTGAGCTGAAACGAGGCCGGGACGGAAGGCCCTCCCCCCGGAGGCCTCCGCCCGGCTTCTCGTCAGTCGTGGGCGTATCGGCTCCCCCTCAAGCCTGAGACGGCGCGCCGTGCTGTGCCTGGCGGTCCACCAACTGCTTGCGCACCTCGTTCATGTCGAGCGCGCGCACCTGGCGGATGAGGTCATCGAGCGCGCTGGCCGGCAGCGCTCCCGCCTGTTCGAACAACATGATGCCGTCACGGAAGACCATCAGCGTGGGAATGGAGCGGATGGCGAAGGCTCCCGCCAGCTCACTTTCCTTATCGGTGTCCAGCTTGCCGAAGACGATGTCTGGATTCTTCGTGCTCGCCTGGTCAAAGACAGGCGCGAAGGTGCGGCACGGCGCGCACCACTCGGCCCACCAGTCGAGGAGAACGATTCCCTCCTTCGACACGATTTCCTTGAAGTTGGCTTTGGTGATGTCGATGGTTGCCATGCCCTGACACTGGGCCCTCCCCCCCGGAGGCGCCAGTGTCAGGATGTGGCCAGCCAGGCTCCCCCCCAGGGCCCAGCTCCCCGTCACCTTCAGCCCACCGCGGCGGCCCCTGATGGGTGGGCCGCCGGGACAGCGGACGGGCTCAGCCCCAGATGCTCGCCCGGCCCATGAACTGCGCCAGGTCCAGGCGGTTGGACTGCGTCTCACGGCGGGGCGCCTTCGCCGTGAAGGACTCCAGGTCCTGGAGGCTGATGTGGACCTCCTTGCTGGACTTCGACTTGCTGGCGCCCTGGTCCACCGAGCGCAGCGCCGTGGGGTGGTTGAGCAGGAACTGCGCCGCCTCGCGGAGCTCCTTCGGCGCGCCGCTGTTCGGCTCCGCCAGGCGCTTGAGCTCCGACAGGCCGATGTTGTTGTCACCGGCGCCCTTGCCGCTGGCGTTCATGCCGACGCCCTCTGCGAAGTTGAAGTGGTCCTTGAGCGTCTGGGCCGCCTTGTAGACGTCCATGGGCTGCTGACGGCCGGCGCCGAAGTGCGGCGGGAGCTGCGGACCGGACGAAGGGCCGCACAGGTCCAGCCGCGGCGGCAGGTTGGGACGGTGCGGGTTGGGGCCACCCAGGCCACCGGGCCCACCGAAGCCCCCGCCGAAGCCGGAGCCGAACAGCGACGGACGCTGCGGGAAGGTGGGCCGCTGCGGAGCGCCGCAGTCCGGGGAGGCATTCTTGGCGTGCGCCTGGAGGTCCGCCTTGCTCAGGTGCACCTCGTTGTTGCCGCCGTGGGCCTTGCTGGCGCCCTGGTCCAGCGAGCGCAGCGCGGTGGGGTGGTCGAGCATCCACTTCGCCGCGGCGCGAACCTCGGGAGGGAAGCCGCTGTTCGGGTCCGCCACCCGCTTGAGCTCCGACGTCCCGATGTTCGCGTCGCCGGCGCCCTTGCCGCTGGCGTTCATGCCCACGCCCTCGACGGCGTCGAAGTGCTTGAGCACCGTCTGAGCCGCCTTGGAAGGGTCCATCGACTGGTAGGCCGCCTGGTAGCGGTCCGTGGGGCCGCAGCCACGGGTGTTGCCGGAGAAGCCGTTGCACTGAATGGACTTCGCGATGGACAGGCTCATGGTCGTGCTCCTGATAGCGATTACTGCGATGGTTTGGATTGGGGGCCGGTGGTTGTTTCAGCCGAGAGCCCCGCGCGCTGACTACATTCACATTCTCTGTCGGACACGCGCGGTGTTTCGCGCGGTGTTTTTCTTTCTTTTCCGAGCGCGCCCGAGGGGCAGACGAGACAAACAAAGACAAACAAGCCCACCCGCGAGATGTCTAAGCCATACAGGCAAGACATTCGCGGGTGGGCGGCTCGGAGGTGTCGTTCTCGCTGCGAACCCGGGCTAGTGCAGTGGCCGTGCCAGGGCGATTCAGGGCCTCCGGCGCCGGGGGCGGGCACGCGCTCCAGAGGGAGGCGCCCGAAAACGGGCTCCGGCGGGCCTGCTAACGGCGGTTGTCAGGTGACAACAACAGTTGTCACCCACCCCTCCCCGGCGCGGGCGAGGTGGTAGCCTGCCGGCCGTGGTGGACCCTGGTGACATGGACACGGAGCAGGACGCGCTGGTCCGGACGGCGCCCGTCCCGGTGGCGCGGCGCGGCCCCTTGCGATTGAAGCTGCTGGTGCTCTCCGGAGAGCAGTCGGGACAGAGCCACGTCCTGCGCCCGGGGGTGGTGCGGCTCGGCACGTCCTCGGAGTGCGACATCGTCCTGACGGACCGCGTCGTGTCCCGGCGTCACCTCCAACTGGAGGTGACGGAGGAGCGGGTGGTGGCCACCGACCTGGGCTCGCGCAACGGCTCCTTCTATGAAGGGGTGCGCTTCACCGAGTTGGAGGTGCGGCCCGGGGCGGCCCTGACGCTGGGCACCGTCGTCCTCAAGGTGGTGCCGGAGGACTCCCGGGAGCGGCCCATGCCGCTGTCCTCCCGGAAGCGCTTCGGGGCGCTCGTGGGCGCCAGCGTGAAGATGCGCGAGCTGTTCACCGTCCTGGAGCGGGTGGCCGCGGGCGGCGGGGACGTGCTCGTCCAGGGGGAGACGGGCACGGGCAAGGAGCTGTGCGCGGAGGCCCTCCATCAGGAGAGCGCCCGGGCCGGCGGCCCCTTCATCATCGTGGACATCGCCGGGATTCCGCCCTCCTTGATGGAGTCGGAGCTCTTCGGGCACGTGAAGGGCGCCTTCACGGGGGCCCAGGGAGAGCGCGCGGGGGCGTTCGAGCGCGCCCAGGGGGGCACCGTCTTCCTGGACGAGGTCGGCGAGCTGCCCCTGGACCTCCAACCCCGGCTCCTCCGCGTCTTGGAGCGCCGGCAGGTGAAGCGGGTGGGCGCCAACGACTACCGCACAGTGGACATGCGCGTCGTCGCGGCCACGCACGTGGACCTGGAGCTGGCCGTGCAGCAGGGCCGGTTCCGCAAGGACCTCTATCACCGGCTCGCGGTGCTCAAGGTCGTCCCGCCGCCACTGCGGCAGCGGGTGGAGGACCTGCCGCTGCTCATCGACGCCATGCTGGAGCGGCTGGGCCGTCCCACCAGCGCCCTGTCCGAACAGACGCGCGCGCTGCTGGCCCAGTACCCCTGGCCCGGCAACGTGCGCGAGCTGCGCAACGTGGTGGAGCAGGCCATCCACCTGGGCGAAGACACCCTCCCGCCCCTGGAGGCGCCTTCCGGCTCAACCCGTCTGCCAGCGGCCACGTCGGATTCAGAGCTCCCCTTCAAGGAAGCCAAGGAGCGGCTCATCGAGGTCTTCGAGCGGGACTACCTCCAGGGCCTCATCACGCGCTGCGACCGGAACATCTCCCGCGCGGCCCGGGAGGCCGGCATCGCCCGCGTCTACCTGCGCAAGCTGCTCACGAAGCACGGGATGATGCTCGTGGACGACGATGACTCACGGGACTGAGCGAGGAGAACGCCCCATGCGCCCCCCTGTCAGGGCACAGCCCCTCACGAAAGAAGCCTTCGCGCCGTTCGGCGACGTCATCGGGCTCGAGCTCGCGGGTGGCAACAGCGCCAACCAGGGCACCGCGACGCGGTACGACGGGGTGGCGAACCTGTCCGGCAGCCGGCCCGAGGCGAAGCCCAACCTCGCCGTGTTCCGCTCAGTCTCGAAGACGCTGCCCTTCGAGGTGCGCCTGCTGGAGCGACACCCCTGCTCCACGCAGATGTTCGTGGCGCTCGCGTGCCAGCGCTTCCTGGTCGTCGTCGCTCCGGACGACGCGCGCGGCGAGCCGGACCTGGACCGGCTGCAAGCCTTCGTGTGCGGCCCGGGCCAGGGCGTCAACTACCGCCCCGGCCAGTGGCACCACCCCATCATCGCGCTGGAGGGCCCCGCGGACCTGCTGATGCTGGCCTGGGAGGACGGCTCCCCGTTGGACTGCGAGGAGCGCCCCCTCTCCGCCTCCCTGCTCGTCACCAGCGACTGACGCGACCGCTCAGCGCGCCAGCTCGTCGTGGCCGTGCCCGCGCGTCGAGTGGATGCTCTGGAAGCCCGCGATGCAGCGCTCCGCGCGCAGCGGCGCGGTGCCGTAGTACGGCCCACCGTCATACGGCGTGTCGATGCCGTTGCGACGGTCGGGGTGCGAGTAGCCCGCGATGTGCATCATCTCGTGGATGAGCGTCTGGGCAATCTCGGTGTCCCCATCCGGGAAGAGCACGCCGAAGTTGATCCGGATGATGTCGCCCCCCACCGGCGCCCGCGCGTTGACGCCGGGCTCGTTCAAAATGGTGTGCTGCATGGCCTTGCGGTAGGCGTTGCGCAGGTCCGCCTTCTCCGTTGCCGATAGATAGGCGCAGTTTTGGATGCTGTCCTGCGCGGCCTCGTGGCGCCGCAGCGTCCGGGCCCAGTTGGCCTCCGTGACGGTGTCGTCGGCGCTGAAGCGGTCATGCATGGCCAACACGTCCGCGAGCACGTCTCGCGAGTCGGCGTAGCCCGCTCGGATGAGGTGCATGCCGTAGACCTGGGTGCCGTCATACGTGGCGGAGTGGAAGGTGGGCAGGCCCGCGGCGAAGCCATTCGCGACGGCGTAGTCGTTGGCGGCGCGCATCATCGCCCCGGCGTTGTTCACGTCCGGGTAGCCAATGGCCCAGCCCGGCACGTCGCGGAACTCGACGACGCTGGGGTGGAGGAAGTTGATGCCGTACACCACGCCGGAGCCGTTGTTGCCCTGCTCGAAGGTGGGCAGCGCGATGCCCAGCCCATATGCGTTGCCGTAGTCCTGCGCGCGGCGGAACAGCTCCGGGATGTTGCTCAGCGCCGTGTTGCCCAGGGCGGAGCGGTAGACCTCGCGGTAGTGCGCCACGGTGCCCGACTTGAGCAGGATGGTGCCCCGCACCACGCCCGCGCCGTAGTTGGCTTCATGGAAGTTCCCGAAGCCCGCCGCGTAGCTGTGGACGCCCGCGTAGCGGCTGGCGGTGCGGAAGCGGAAGTCACTGGCCGTCTCCAGCGCGGCCGTGGTGGTGCCCACGGCCTCCTCGGGCAGGGCCATGTCCGACGCGAAGTCGGCGTCCGCCATCTCGCCACCGCAACCCAGCAACAACATCGACGTGGAAATGCACGCACCCAGGGAGAGACGCTTCATCATCGAGCGCACGGTTGAAACCTTTCTGTGGATTGTCGAGCGAGGCGGACCGGGCTTCCCGCCCTGCCGTCCATCCGTCGCCCTCAGAGCCAGATACGAAAGACGCGGGATTTCCGGGTCGTCATCGCACGGCGATTTCGCCGGGTGACGAAGCGGAGCGTCCGTTCACCGCGAACCGCGCGCGTCAGTCGTCGACGTCGTTCACGACATTCACCGGCGTGCCGGGCGGGACCGGCTCGCCATCCTCGTCCCGGAGCGTCCTGGTGGAGATGAGCCAGACATCCACCGTGTCATCGATGTCGATATCCCCCGCGCAAGCCAGGGTGACGTCGCAGTCCGGGCACGCGCCAGCGACACCCACCTGCTGGGCCACGTCCCTGGGAAGGTCCGCCAGGGTGACGGCCCGGCGGCGCTCGTCCCGCGAGCGGTCCACGCCGATGCCGCCAGCGTCCTCTGGCCCCTTGGGAATCGCCGCCATCGCCTCCGCCGTGTCGCGCGTCGCCAGCGGCCCCGCGCCCGTGAAGTACGCGTAGCGGTTGCCCACTTCTGGGATGAATCCCAATTTCAGGATGTGCGGCGCATAGGTGCCGTGTTGCGCATGGTGCTGCCGCTGGGCCTTGTAGAGAGCGCGGAGATTGGCTTTGCACTCCGCCTGCTTGGCGCGCACCGGAAACCGCCTGTAGTTGGGGATGGCGATGGCGGTCAGGACACCCACGCAGGGACAGAGGAAGAGCAGGCCCAGGGCCAGCGCCACGCCGCGGGGACTCCCCCAATACGCGCGTTTCGGGACGGCGGACAGGTTCCCACACGAACAGGTGATGATGGCGCCCGGGCCTCGTCCCGTCACATCCAGTTCGCGGCCGCACTTCGGGCACTCCAGGTTCGCCGCCATGGACAGCCCCCTTGGCACGCGTGCGCGCCGCACACGAGGGCTGGCAACGTAGCACGGGCCGAGGCCCCTCCTTCGGTCCGACTCGGCGGACATGCCGATGGACGCACCACCCGGGCGGGCCGCTAGACTGCGCGCGTGCCGAAACCATTGCTCGACCTTGACGCCACACCCGAACGCCTGCGCGCGCTCGCGGCCGCGGGCGTCCTGACGCCCACCGCCCTGGAGCGCGCGCTGCACCTGTCCGTGGCGACCCCACCTCGGGAGGCCTGGCGGCGATTCCTGTCCACCACGCTGATGGGCCTGGGCGCGCTGCTCGTGCTGGCGGGGGTCATCTACTTCTTCGCGTACAACTGGGCGGAGATGCACCGCTTCGCCAAGCTGGGCCTCATCGCGGTGGCCATCATCGGCACGGCGGTGGGCGGCTGGAGACTGGGCGAGACGATGGGAGGACAGCTGTCGCTGCTGGCCGCTTCGG
Organism: Myxococcus sp. 1LA; assembly: GCA_046520405.1. GTDB lineage: Bacteria > Myxococcota > Myxococcia > Myxococcales > Myxococcaceae > Myxococcus. The sequence continues at coordinate 23,065 of JBKGHI010000088.1, read as the reverse complement.
TGCTCGTCGGGGCCCTGCTGGCCGTGTACGGACAGGCGTATCAAACGGGCGCGGACCCGTATGAGCTGTTCATCGGCTGGGCCGTGCTCATCCTGCCCTGGGTGGCGGCGTCCCGCTTCCCGCCCCTGGGCCTGCTGGCGCTGGTGCTGGTCAACACCGGCATCATGCTCTTCTGGGACCAGGTGCTGGAGACGGAGTACGACCAGAAGTACTGGCTGGCGGTGGTGCTGGGCGGTCTCAACGGCTTCACCTGGGCCACCCATGAGCACTTCGCCAACCTGCGGGTTCCCTGGCTCCAGGCGCGCTGGCCGCCTCGCGTGCTGGCGGTGATGGCGGTGGCGCCCGTGCTCATCGCCTCGGTGCCCCTCGTCATGTCGCCGTCGCGGGCCCCCACCGGCGCCGTGGTGTCGCTGCTCCTGGTTCTGGCCTCGCTCGCGGCCGAGTACGCGCTGCACCGGCACCTGCGGGGCGAGCTGTTCATGCTCACGCTCGGCGCGGTGAGCGTGATGACGCTGCTGACGTCCGGCGCCGTCAGCATCGTCTTCGACGACGACCAGGGCGCGGAGTTCATGGGGCTGTTCGTGCTGCCGCTCTTCGTCATCGGCCAGGTGGCGCTCGCCGTGTGGTGGCTGCGGCACGAGGCCCGCGTCACCGGCGCCACGGAGGAGTCCTGACATGGCCCTGCGTCCCTCGTTGCAGGACGTGTTGAACTCGCTCCAGGCCGAAGGCCAGCTCGCGCCCGAGGCCCTGGAGCCCGCCCGCGCGGCCCTGGAGGTCCATCAACGCCAATCCGTGGCCGTGCCCTGGTTCGTGAAGGCCTTCGCCGGCGCCGGCGCATGGCTGGCCGCGGTGTTCATCCTGAGCTTCTTCGCCTGCATGGGCCTCTGGGATGAGCAGGTGGTGATGGGCATCCTGGGTGTGGGCCTGTGCGTGGGCGCGACGATGCTCCGTCGCTCGCTGCACGGCGTCTTCGTGGAGCAGTTCGCGCTGGCCCTGTGCCTGGCCGGCGCCACCATGGCCTCCGTCAGCTTCGGCATCGAATCCGAAAGCGAGAACGTCGGCGCGATGGTGGCGCTGGTCATCAGCGGCGTGCTGCTCTTCACCTACCCGGACGCCATCCTCCGCTTCCTGAGCACGCTGGGGCTGGTGGGCGCGGCGGGCTTCCTCGCGTGGCACGTGGTGGGGGCCTTCGCGCTGGACCTGTGGATTCTGGGCTGCGCGGCGCTGATGCACGTCCTCTTCCTGGAGCAGGCCCGGCTGCGCACCGGAGGCTCGGGCGAGCTGGTGGGCCCGGTGGCCTTCGCGCTCGCATGCGCCATTCCCGGCGTGCTGCTGGCGCGCGGCATGCGGAACATCTCCCGTGACTTCCTCGACGCCAGCTCCGCGCTCCCGGACAGCGTGGTGACGTTGGGGCTGACGGCGCTGACGCTGTACACCGCCTGGCGGGTGTTGCGGGAGCTGTCGCTGGAGCCCACCGGCGTGGCGGGCGCGGCGGTGTTCGCGGCGCTGACGCTGGTGGCCGTGCTCACGCCCCACACCCCCGCCGTCATCACCGCCGTGAGCATGCTGGTGCTCGGCTTCCACCGGCGCAGCAGCGTGCTGGTGGGGCTGGCGGTGGCGTACCTGCTGACGTCGGGCAGTTGGTACTACTACGACCTGGGCCTCACGCTGCTGGCCAAGGCGCTGGCGTTGATGGGCAGCGGCCTGGTGTTCCTGGGCCTGAGAAGTTTCCTGCTGCGGCGCTTCCCCGCCCCGGCGACGGAGGTGCGGTGATGTTGCGCACGGCGGTCATCTTCGGCGGGCTGGCCTTCGCGCTGCTCGTCCCCACGGGGCTCGTCGTCCAGAAGGAGCACGTGCTGCGCTCGGGCAAGACGGTGTTGCTGGAGCTGGCCCCCGTCGACCCCCGCTCGCTGATTCAGGGCGACTACATGGTGCTGGACTACGCCATCAGCCGGGAGCGGGACGCGAATCCCGTCACCACCGCCAAGGACGGGAACATGGTGCTGCGGCTGGACGCGGACGGCGTGGGCACCTTCGTGCGCTTCGACACACCGGACACCCCGCTGGCGCCCGGAGAGCTCAAGCTCCGCTACCGCCTGCGCGACGGGCGCTTCCGCCTGGGCGCGGAGGCCTTCTTCTTCCAGGAAGGCCACGCCGACCGCTACGAGAGCGCCCGCTACGGCGAGCTGCGCGTGGCGGACAGCGGCAGCAGCGTGCTGGTGGGCCTGAGGGACGCGCAGCGCCAGCAACTGGGCCGCTGACGTCCCCCTCTGTCCCACGCCGGTCTACTTCCCCACACTCGCCGCAACTCCAGAAAAAGCCGGGGCTTGCTCTCCGGCGGCCTTTGGTGCATCATCATTTTGATTTCGATACTCAAAATCAAAATCAAGGACGACGATGATGCCCGGTCAGGGATGCGGCAAGACGGTGCTGGCGCGAGGTCCGTGCGCGGAAGTGACGCAGTGCTCGTGCGGGCACATCCACCTGGCCATGGGGCCGGTGACGATTCGGGTGGAGGAGGAGGTCCTCCGCGCCATTGGAATGACGCTGGCGGAGGCGCTCCAGCAGTTGGGGACGCCGCTGGAGACGCTGTCGAACGAGGACTCCGGGTCCATGGGGATGAGCGCGCTGGCCGGCGGCGGGTGGAAGCAGTGAGCGCCACCGGAACGTTGAGGCTGCCGCGGACGGATGTGTCCGCGCGCGTGAAGCGGCTGGTGGAGCCCCAGCGGCCGGCGTCCCCTTCTCAGCCCGAGGCCACGGGCCCCGCGCCCCTGTCCGTCCTGTTGGCGGAAGGCACGGCGAAGCTGGCGGAGCAGGCGGAGCGCTCGCTGTTCATCCAGTCCCTCTTCTTCGACGCGTGGGAGGGTGGCATCTACGGCCAGTACGTCCGGGCCCAGCATTACGTGAGCCACCTGCGGCAGTTGCACACGCTGTACTCGGCCTTCGAGGCGGCGCTGCCCAACGTCATGGGCACCACGCTCACGCCCGTGCTGCTGTTGCCGGAGCTGCGGCTGGCCTCCGCGCTGGAGGCGGACCTGACGTACTTCTGCGGCGAGTCCCGGGCGGACACCTTCGCCTGCGTGGAGACGCGGCTGCACGCCGAGCGCATCCGGGAGGTGTCCGAGGACGCGCCCCACCTGCTGGTGGCGCACGCCTACGCGCGCTGCGTCCTGGACGTCTTCGGCGGGCACCGCCGGGCGCGGCGAATCACGGACGCCTTCGAGCTGGCGGAGGGCCAGGGCACGTCCTTCTACGGCACGGTGCCGGAGGCCGAGCTGGCCGCCTTCCGCGTCCGCTTCCACTCACGCATCGACGGACTGGAGCTGGACGAGGACGAGGCGCGCGAGGTGGTGCAGGAGGCGCGCATGGCCTTCCGGCTCCACGCGCTCGTGTGCGACGAGCTGGCCCGGGGCGCCACGGGCATCGCCGTGGGCCCCCACGCCGACGCCCGGTAGTCCCTCCCCGGGCGTCGCGCCCTCAGGCGGCTTCGACCTCCGACAGGAGGTCCGCGAAGGGCGAGCCCTCCTCACCCAGGGCCTTGTAGAGCGAGTCCACCTTCTCCAGCTCGCGCTTGAGTGCCTTGTGGTGGTTGCGGTTCTTCACCAGGCTCTCACGTCCCAGCAGCTTGAAGCCTTCGTCCCGCCCCACCTGGCGGATGGCCAGGCCCAGCACCATGCCGCGGAAGGCATCGGCCAGGTCCAGGTCCAGCGGGGCGTTGCGGCGGCGCGCCTCGGCGACGAAGGCCTGCGCGGCCGCGCGCAGTGCCTCCGGCAGCGGCCGGGCACCGGGGGCCTGCTCGTAGTCGAGCGCCCGCGCGACGTGCTTCTCATGCAGCACCAGCTCGCCCGAGGCGTCCGCGTGCTCCACCATGGCCAGCGTGTAGGCGCGGCGGACGATGTTGTCGAGCTGCCGCAGGTTGCCCGGCCAGGGGCTGCCCACCAGCAGCCGCTCCGCCTCCTTCGTCAGCCGGGCGTGGCCGTCCGGCGAGCGCTCGCGGTGCCGGCGGCTCACCATGTACTGCGCCCACAGGGGGATTTCGTCCTGGCGCTCCTGCAGGGCCGGCATGCGCACCGGCAGCACGTTGACGCGGTAGTAGAGGTCCTCGCGGAAGCGGCCGGCACGCACCTCCGCGTGCAGGTCCGCGTTGGTGCCGATGATGAAGCGCACGTCCGCCTGACGCTCACCGGTGCCCTCGCCCAGCGGCCGGTAGCTGCGCGACTCCAGCAGGTGCAGCAGCCCCGCCTGGGCCTTGAGCGACAGCTTGTCGATTTCGTCGATGAACAGCGTGCCGCCCTCGGCGCGGGCCACGCTGCCGGGCGCGTCCCGCACCGCGCCAGTGAAGGCCCCCTTCTTCCAGCCGAAGAGCTCCGCCATCTGGAGGTCCTCGGGCACCGTCACCAGGTCCAGCGTCTCGAAGGGCTTGCCGCGCCGGTTGGAGCGCTCATGGCACCAGCGCGCCAGCCGTGACTTGCCCGCGCCGGTGGCGCCGCTGATGAGGATGGTCTCATCCTGGAGCGCGAAGACGCGGAGGATGGGCAGCAGCTCCGCCATGGAGCGCCCCACCACCGGGAGGAACTCATCCACCTCCGGCCGGGCCACGGGCCGCTGCGGAAGCCGCGCCAGGTACGGGGCCGCCACGTCCGCCAGCAACTGGAGCCGGTCCCCGACATCCAGCCAGACGAAGTCCTGGCCCATCGCCGCCAGGCAGTCCGCCTCCAGCGAAATCATGCCCTCGATGTCACCGCCCGGCGTGCGCAGCGGCAGCACGCACACGTGCGTCGCGTGGCGGCCCAGGAAGCGCTGCCGGCTCTCATGGCTGTTGAAGCCCGCCAGGCTCGGGTCTCCCGTCACCGGGGCGTTGGGCGCATGCGGCTGCACCGTGCCGACATTCACGTCGATGGACACCGCGCACCGGTGCTCCACCACCGCGCGCCACGCCGTCGCGGACGTGAAGAAGGGCGTCCCTACACTGGCGTCCGTTATCTCAGCCGCCCCTACTTCCAGCGCGGCCAGGCTGCGGTAGGCCTCGCCGGGGCGAAGGTGGACGATGCCGCGCAACACCCGGCCCCGAGCTGCGTACCGACTGGACGCAACGGCCTCCAGGGCCACCGCCTGCAACCGCCGGAGCGTGGCGGCGGCCGCGGCCTCGAAGTCCTTGGCTCCCCGCAAATCCGTCAGGAGTTGCGCCATTTCGTCTTGCATCCACCGCCTCCGTCCAATGCCCTCCGACAGGCTCCCTCAGGAACCACATCAGGGGGACGGAGTGTAGCGGAGATGAAGAACGCGGAAGGAGCGGCCCCTCCTTCCGCGTTCCCGAAACTCCGATGCTGCGGGGCAGCCCGGTCACCCGAAGCGCCACCCCAAATCGCCATGCGTGTCTCGTGCCAGACACACCAATCACGTGATTCCAGGAGGATGGGTGAACGCGGCGACCGCGGAAGGGCCTGACTTGCGTTCCGAAAGGACGCGCCTGCGTCCCATCAGAACGCAGGTCGCCTGGAATTCACCGCGAGTCGTGCTCGCGCAGGCAATAAACGCCCTCAGCGTGAATTCTTGCGCGCTTTTGAGGGCCCGGAGGCCTTCGGCGCCGCTTTCCGTGAGGACGCAGGCGCCGGCGTCACCGCGTCCGGGGCCGGGGACTCCGGGTCCGGCTGGAGGACGAAGACGCGATCCAACCGGAGGCTGCCGCGCGCCACGGGCGCGTCGATGTCGTAGTCAAAGGTGTACCCAGCCACCACGCGGAGGCCGGCGTCGCGGAACAGCTTCGCCGCCTGGACGTTGCTGTACGTGCGGAAGTGCCACTCGGTTTCAATGAGCCAGTCCTTGTCCGGACCGGTGACGCGCAGGCGGTTGCGCATGGGCGAGCGCCGCGCCCGCTTCTCCGGCAGGCCCTCGTTCGTGTTGCAGACGACGCGGTCCTCGCCCACCTGCCCCACCCAGCGCTCGTGCTCCGGCCGGGCGCGCGCGTAGTCCGTGAGGTGGAAGCCGAGCACGTAGATGCCGTTCGGCTTCAAGAGCCGGCGCGTGCCCAGCAGGTGCTGGCGGGCCGCGGCCTCGCTGTCCAGGTAGCGGAAGGTGGACACCAGGCAGTGCGCCAGGTCCACCTGCCCCTCCAACGCCGGGTCCGCGAAGGACTCCATGCGGGAGGGCCCCAGCTTCACGCGCCGCCGCTGCGCGGGCGTCAGGCGCTTGCGCGCGTGGGCCAGCATCGCCTCGGAGATGTCATAGCCCACCACTCGCAGGCCCCGGCGGGCGGCCTCCTCCACCAGGCGTCCGGCGCCGCAGGCGGGCTCGAGCCACAGCTTGCCGCCCGTGCCGAAGCGCTCGCTGAGCGTCTGGAGGAAGTCCACCTCGCGCTCGGTGTCCGTGCCGAAGATGGCTTCGTAGTACTGCGGGTGCTCGTACCAGTCGGTGCGTTTTTCCATGAAGGGCACTCAGTGGCCGGGGTGCTCGGGGTGCCCATCAGCCGCGCCAGCAGGAACATCAGCAGCAGGCCCACGAAGAGCGCCAGCACGTTGCGGCCCGGCTGGTCCTTGCCGTGCCGGTGCACGTGCGGCAGCAGGTCCGACACGGCGATGTAGAGGAAGGTGCCGGCGGAGAAGGCCAGGGCCTTGGCCGCGAGGCTTTCGAACTGCAGCATCGCGTCGAAGAGGAAGTAGAGCAGCGCGCCGGCCGGCACCATCATCCCGTACAGCGTGGACAGCGACAGGATGGAGGCCTTCGAGCGCCCCTCCGTCTTGAGGATGGAGGCCAGCGACAGCGCGGAGGGCACCTTGTGCGCGACGATGGCCAGCAGCGCCATGCCGCCCACGCCCTCCTCCACCGCCGAGCCCAGGGCAATCCCGTCAAACAGGGTGTGCGTGGACAGGCCCAGGAAGGCGGTGAGCCCCAGCACGTGTCCCGGGTGCACCGCGTGCCCGGTGGCCGCCGCGGGGTCGCCGTGGGAGATGTCCTCGCCCGCGTGCGCGACGAGGTAGCGCTCCAGCACCAGCAGGAAGGCGAAGCCCGCGGGCACCAGCGCGAAGGCCCACCATCCGCCACCCAGGTACGCCTCCGGCAGCATGTGGAAGAAGGCGGCGCCCAGCATCACGCCCGCGGCGAAAGCCAGGAAGCGCACCAGATGCGTGGGCCGGTCGTTCAGGACGACGACCACGGCGCCAGCCAGCGCGCCGAGGACGATGATGAGGGAATACAGGGCCACCGTGGCCAGGACCGGCGACATGGGCCGCGCACCCTACATCAAAAAACCGATTCAGTAGCGCCGGAGCACCAACAACCCCACCCGGCCGGGTTTGACCTCCACCGGATGCTCCGTCACCTGGCCCCAGCTCGTCACACGCACGGTGTGGTTCCCCGCGGGCACGCGGAAGCGCGCCACCTGGAACTCCGCGGGCAGGGAGAGCCAGGAGCGCAGGTCTGGCGCATTCATCGCGTTGAGCACGAGGAAGGTCAGCACGCCCAGCTCGTCGCTCTTGGTCAGCGCGCCCACGCCCGCGGCCAGGCCCGCCTTCACCGCCACGCCCGCCAGTTGCTTCGCCAGCATGCGGCCAATCCGGTCATTCAGGTGGACCACGGCCACGTCCGCCAGGGACGTCACCGTCACCGCCTGCTTGGACTGGCCCTCCAGGTCGACGCTCACGGGCGGCGCCATTCCCCGGTTCCGGTAGACGGGGACCTCAATCAAGTCCCCGCCTCCGCCCGGGTCCCTGGAGCCGCGCTGCTTCTCTGGAGACAGGCCCGCCTCCACCACGACGACGAGCTGCCCTTCGTCCGGTGCCAGCGGCGCGTGCGGGACGTCCGGGTACTTCGCCAGCAGCTCCGCGTACATGTCGTCGCGGCCCACCTTCTTCGCCAGCCGCAGCAGCGGCTCGGCCAGCGCGTCCTTGCGGGGCGCGATTTCGTAGGCCTTCGCGTAGTCGATGTAGGCCGAGTCCCAGTCCCGCTGGTCCTCTCGGATGACGCCGCCCAGGTAGCGCGCAATCGCGAGCTGCTCGTAGGGCTTCTTCTCCTCGGCGATCATCTTCTCCAGGCGCTCGTTGACCTGGCGGACCTCCACCATGGCGGCTTCTTCGTCGCCCAGCTCCGCGTAGTTGAGCGCCTGGAGGACGGAAATCATCAGCTTCTCGAAGTCCTCCCCGCGGTAGGTGCGCTGGCGCTCGTTGGTGACGAGCGTCTTCGCCTCCTCGCTGACGGAGACCGAGTCCACCTGCTCGCTGAGCCGCTCCGCCTCCTCCAGCACGGCGTTGCTCTCCGCCCACTGTCCGGCGGCGTGCAGCACCATGCCCTTGTCCATCAGCACCAGCAGGCGGTCCTGCGCGGGGCCCTCCTTCGCCGCGGCCTCCAGCGTGGACAGCGCGCGCGAATAGTCCCCTTGCTGGTACGCGGACCGCACACCACGGGTGCGCGCCACATAGTCACCCGCGCAGCCCGACGACAGGAGGAGCACGCTCACCAGGGCGAGCGCGCCCCACCCGCTCAGGCGGACCGGGCTGCGGGAATGAAGGGACATGGGAGGATGCGCCCGTTACCAGCTCACGCCGCGCTTCTCGAACTTCTTGCGAATCTGCTTCTCGTCCGTCCACTCGATGAGGCCGGTCCGCACGTTGCTCAGCTTCGCGGTCATCTTGTAGTAGACGAGCTTGTCACGGCCGACCTCCTGGATGATGGAGGCGAGGTCGCCCGTCATCAGGAAGTCCACCGACGTCTGCTGACCCGGGCCCTTGGCGGTGTTCGGGTCCACGTAGCCGGACTGCTGGTACTCGTACTCCTCCGCGATGTCCTGGCGCGCCTGCTGGTCCACCAGGGCGAAGCGGCCCGTCTGCGCCAGCGCCGTCTGAATCTTGTCCCCCAGCGAGCGCATGTCGATGTGCTCGGAGGTGCTGTTCTTCAGCTTGCCCACCAGGACGATGGGCAGCGAGCCATCCGGCCGGGGTTGGGCGAAGCGCGGCGAGGTGGCGAGCGACTCCGCCATCTTCTTCGCGATGAGCTGCAGGTCGTTCTCGTTGAAGCGGTCCGACAGCATCTCGATGGTGTTCGGGTCCTCGTACGTGCCACGCGTGAAGGCGCGCGGGCCCGTGCAGGCGGACAGCGAAGCGGCGAGGCAGGCGGACAGAAGCAGGCGGCGGGTGTTCATGGTGCGGGTCACTCCTAGTTCCATTCGCATTCGAAGCGGCTGCCTTCGAAGTTCCACTTCCAGGCGAGCACCGCGTCACGGCGGTACCCGGCCGTCAGGCGGCAGACGTTCTGCAGCGACGAACGGGGATAGTCGAAGGTGTAGCTCTGGGAGCGCGACAGCTCCTGCTGGGTGAGCTGGGACGGATGCGTGAGCGTGGGGCTGGCGCTGGCGGCCACCAGCACGTTGTGCTTGCCGTAGGTGCGCAGGGGCACCACGCCCGCCAGCTGGACGCGGCGCACGGTGCGCGCGACGAGGATGTCGCTGCGGTCCACGTTCGTCTCGTGGCTGTTGCGGCGGCGCAGCAGCTCCGGGATGTTGGCGGTGAAGACGCGGGTGATGTCCCCGTCGTCCACGAAGAAGTAGAGGAACGCCTCGCGCGCGCTGCGGCTCTCACCGGTGAAGTCCAGCGTCACCAGCAGGTTCAGCCCGCGGTTGGGCGCCAGGCCATGCCGGGACACCGCGGCCAGCACGTCCTTGTCCACGCCGGCCTTCTTCAGCCGGATGAGGCCGTCCGCGCTGGCGTCGCAGGCGCAGCGGCGCTCTTCAATCATCTTCACGATTTGCGCGGGCTCGAAGCCGGCCTGGGACAGCTTGGTCAGCTCCTCGTCGGTGAGCGGGAGCTGGTCGGAGCGCTCGTAGATGCGCGGGAGCTGGTTCGGGTCCCACTGGATGATGTTGTAGGTCTGCACGTCCCCGGCCGGGAACGGCAGGTTCACCTGCGGGCCTCCGCGGCCAGCAACAGAGACGGGCGCCTGGCTGGAGGCCAGCGCCACGGTGGCGGCGAGCAACTGGGCAATCATGTCACTGCCTCCTTGCTAGAACTTGTAGCCGATGGACATGCCCAGCCGGTGCGTGACGCCGCCACCGCCAATGGGGATGTCCGGGGTGTAGTTGAGGGCCATGAGGATGTTCTCGCGGTCCCCCAGGAGGATTTCGGCGCCCACCTGCGGGGAGATGCCGAAGCGCAGGCCTTCCCCTTCGGGGATGACGATGGCCCCGGCCTTCAGGCCCGCGGTGAACACCAGCGGCCAGCCCCAGGTGCGGAAGCGCGGGCCCACCATGCCGACGAAGCGGCCGCCGTCGAACACGTAGGCACCGCTCACATCCAGCTGGTACCAGTCCGCGCCCCACAGCGACAGCGTGGCGCCCACGAACAGCGGCGGGCCTTCCGGCGCGCCCCGGGGCGGCTTGCGGGAGTTGACGGCCGCGCCCCAGTCGAGCTGGAGCGACACGCTCCGGCCTCCGGGGCCGCTGTAGCCACCCTTGCCGTACTCGGATTCCTCGGGCCCGTCCGTGCGGCCTCGGGATTGGGCACTGGCGGTCAGCGGCACGGTGGCGGCCACCATCGCAAGGGCCCCACACAACCTGACATGACGCATCATCTCGAAGACTCCCCCGGGCGGTAGGTGCGAATTTCCAGCGCTATGACGGCGCGGCGCGCCGACTATTCAAAACCCCATGCCCCCAGGCAAGGGCTCACTGTGCCTGGGGGGCGGACAGCCCTCACGCCCGGGGCGGAACCGGCGGCGTGGCGGGCGTCAACGGCTCCAGCGGAGGAGACAGCTCCGGCGGCGGATAGGGACGCGCCTCGGTGCGCGTAACGGGCAGCCACAGGGGCCTGGTCCGCAGGAAGGCCACCAGCTTCTCGCGGACCAGGGCCCGCAGGTCGAACAGCTTGCTGAAGTCCGACACGCTGACCAGCGCGCGCACCGTGAGGGTCCGGTCCAGCACGTCCATGACGACCACCGTCGCCACGCGGCCGTCCCACATGTCCTTGCCTTCGTTCTCCAGGATGCGGCGCAGCTCCGCCCGGATGGCGTCGATGTCCGCCTGGTAATCCACCTGGAGGATGACGGGCCCCAGCATCTCTGGATTTCCCTTGCTCCAGTTCTGGAAGGGCTTGTCCAGGAACTGGGTGATGGGGATGACCAGGCGACGCTGGTCCCACGTCCGGAGAACCACGTAGGTGAGCGTGATTTTCTCCACCGTGCCCCACTCGCCCTCGGTGATGAGGGTGTCGCCAATGCTGATGGGCTGGGTGATGGAGAGCTGGATGCCGGCCAGCAGCGTGCCAATGGACTTCTGCGCCGCGAGGCCGAGCACCAGACCGGCGATACCGGCGGAGGCCAGCAGCGACACACCGACGTTGCGCACCACCTCGAACTGGATGAGCAGCAGCGCCGCGGCGATGACGTAGGTGGCCACCTCGAAGATGGCGCGGAGCACCACCAACTGCGTGCTCACGCTGCGCGCCCGCGTGGCGTCCTTCATCTCCGACGACACGCGGCTCTGCACGAAGGCGGCGGAGACGTGGAGGATGCGCAGCACGGCCCAGGCCAGCGCCACGACGCTCAACGAGTAGCCGATGCGGAGGAAGAGGCCCTGCGCCGGACGCGGGAGCCTGAGCAGCAGCGTGCCCACCACCAGCAACACGGAGAAGGTGAGCAGCTTCACCGGCCCCTTCCCCGAGGAGACCACGTCCTCCTCCCAGGTGAACCTGGTCCACCGCGCCACACGTCGGGCGAGGGACAGCACCAGGCGCTCCAGGAACACCGCCAGCGCCAGGCTGCCCAGCACCGTCACCAGCAACCCCAGCCACTGCCAGGGCTCCAGCCCCAGCACCGTGTCACTGAAGAAGAAGGACGGCAGGAAGCCCACCAGCCGGGGGCCATACTCCGCGAAGAGCGGATCCACCTGCCGCACCGTGGACTCGTTGAAGACCCAGACCTGGGTCCCGTCCGCGGCGGAGACGCGTTGGACGCGGATGGGGACGTTGCTCCCCTGCAATGGAATGGTGCCGAGCTGGTCGTAGCGCGCGTCGGCCGGGTCGCCCTCGGGCTCCTTGCTCAGCGAGCTCACGTCCATGGGCAGCTTGCGGTCCAGCACGAACTTGAGCGCGCGGGCAAGCTGGAAGCCTCGCTCCGCCTGCTGGGCGCGGGGGAGGTAGTCCAGGTCCAGGTAATGGGCCGCGGTGGCGTAGTCCCCCCGGTGGGCGGCGGCCAGGTAGCCCTGAACGGCGGCCTGCGGCGTCTTCCGGTCCACGGAGGGTGGGGGCGGCCCGAGGCCCGCGTTGAGCGCGGCGGCAGGCAGGCTCCACAGCAGTCCCAAGGTCAGGACGAGTGCTCCCTGAGTCCAACTGTCACGGTGCATCATGGCTGACTTCCATATCCCTTTTCGGATGTCTCACTGGAAAGAAGTCGGCCCTGGCGCCCCGGCGGGCGACCGTGCGGCGGTGGACACCCGAAATCAGGGAAACACCGCTCCCAGGCGTGCACGGGAAAGCGTTGGTGCGGCGCGTGGGGGTAGGATAGAAACGGAGCGAAGGAAGGTCGCCGTGTCCGAGAAGCGAAGAATCCTCCTGATTGACGACAGCGAGATTACGCTCGCGATGGAGAAGGCCGTGCTCGAGGCGCGCGGCTACGAGGTCATCGCCACCTCCACGCTCATGGAGTTCGAGAAGACGCTGCAGACCTGGCGCCCGGACCTCATCCTCACCGACATCCACATGCCCGAGGCCAAGGGCACGGACATCTGCCGCACGCTCAAGAACGAGTACGGCACGCAGGACATCCCCATCGTCCTCTTCTCCAGCCTCCCGGACGACGAGCTGTCCAAGCTGGCCGAGCAGGTCGGCGCTGACGGCTCCCTGTCCAAGGTGAACGGGCTGGAGGCCATGGGCGAGAAGATCGACGAACTGGTGCAGAGCATCCTCTGGTGAGCCCCATGCGCGCCCTCCTCGCCGTGGCCCTGGTGGCCGCGTCGCTCGTCGGGTGTGCACGCAAGGACCCGGCTCCCAAGCCGCCGGAAGCGGACGCGTCGGTGGCGAACACCGCGCAGCCGGCGGCCGCCACCGAAGGCGCCATCCTCTTCTTCTCCGCCGACACGCGCGGCTACCTGGGCCCGTGCGGCTGTAGCGAGAACATGCGGGGCGGTATCGCCCGCGCCGCCGCGCAGGTGCGCACGGCCCGGCAGGGCTCGCTGCCCGTCCTCTATGTGGATGGTGGCAACAGCCTCTTCGGCGAGCGCCGGCTCAAGCCGGGACAGGTGCCGCAGGAGGAGCGCAAGGCGAAGGCGCTCGCGGACGCGATGCGGCAGATGGGCCTTTCGGTGCGCGCCACGGGCCCGCTGGACGACACGCAGGGCGTGGACTTCCGCAAGGGCTTGGGACTGCCGGAGCTGGCGCCGGGCCAGGTGAAGCTGCTGCCCGCCGGTGCGCGGAAGGTGGGCGTGGTGGCGGCGACCACGGCCGCGCAGCTCGCCGAGGCCAGCGCCCAGGCCCGCGCGCAGGGCGCGGACTTCGTGGTGGGTCTGCTGGACGTCACGCTGGACGTGGCGCAGCAGGCGGTGGAGCAGCCAGGGCTGAAGGCCGATGTGGTGGTGGCCACCCGTACCGCCACCGAGTTCAGCGGCGAGCAGAACCGGCTGGTGCGCTCGGCGGTGCCGGTGGTGGCGCTGCAGAGCAAGGGACGCTCGCTGCTGCGCGTGGACCTGGTCTACGCGCCCCAGCCGGGTCCGTTCACCCTGCAGAAGGGCCAGGATGACCTGGAGCGCGAGGCCACCGCCCTGGAGCAGCGCGCGGCACTGCTGGACAAGGACATCAACATTCCTGGCACGGACCCGAAGCTCAAGGCGCTCAAGCAGAGCAAGCGCGACGAGCTGGTGGCGCGGCGGCAGGCGCTGCTGAACGCGCCGCCCGTCGCCCCGGCTGGGGTCAACGCCTTCACGCTGCGCTTCGTGCCGCTGGAGTCCAGCCTTCCGTCCGACGCGGAGGCGCTGGCCGTGGTGACCGCGTACGACGCGGACGTGGGGAAGATGAACCTGGCCTGGGCGAAGGCGCATGGCCAGGACTGCCCTCCTCCGGCGCCAGGGCGCCCGGGCTTCGTGGGCAACGAGCCCTGCCGCACCTGCCATGAGGACGCCTTCCCTGTCTGGGAGAAGTCCAAGCACCACCACGCGTGGGAGACGCTGGAGCAGGTGGGCAAGCAGTTCCACCTCAACTGCGTGGGGTGTCACGTCACCGGCTGGGAGCAGGCCGGCGGAGTGTGTCGGCTGGACAAGGTCGCGGGCCGCGAGGACGTGGGCTGCGAGAGCTGCCACGGCCCAGGCTCGGAGCACGCGGATGCGCCGGGTACCGACAACATCATCGCCTCGCCGGGCGAGAGCGTGTGCGTCACCTGCCACAATCCGGAGAACTCGCCTCACTTTGATTTCGCGACCTACCTGCCGCGAATCGTGGGGCCGGGGCACGGGAAGCCTTAGTCATCCAGGAATCCAGGGCCTCGCCTGGGTGGTCGCTCCCACGGGCGGTCCTTGCATGAGCCGCACCCGGCGACTCCTTGTTTGACTGTCAAGGAAAAGAGCGAATACTCCCGGCTTTCGCCCGCCTCCGGGCGCCCGTCCCCGCGACTGTATGCCGCCTCTACCTTTGCTTCTGCTCGCCCTGGCCTCGGCCCCTGCCGCCGGGCTCACCCCACCGCCCGTGGGGCCCGCTCCCGCCAAGCACAGGTGGTGGCTTCTGATGGTGCGCAGGCTGGCGCGACGGGAGCACCCGCTGGAGCCGTTACCGAGAAGACCTCGGTTGGCGTGGAGGCGGCGCCCCACACCGAGAAGCCGGCGGGCACGCCCCAGTCGCCGATGCCCGGTGACGGAAAGCAGCAAGCCACGGTGGAAGCGCCCGCGACGGCCAGTACGCAACAGCCCGTCATGGCTGAGGACGCGAGCGCTGTGAAGCAGTCCGCCGCTGCGGCGGGCGTTGGCGCCGTGAAGCAGTCCGCCGCCGCAGTAGATGCTGGCGCGGCGAAGCAGTCGACCGCTGCGGCGGAGACCAGCTCCCCGTCCACGCCAGCCGCGGTGACCAACTCCGCGAAGCAGGCTGTCCCAGCCGTGGCGACCAGCCCCGCGAAGCAATTGATGCCTGCGGTGGCAACCAGCCCCGCCAACTCGCCAGGCTCCACCGTGGAATCCGGCGCCGGTGATGCGGCGGCCGATGATTCCGATGAGCCCGGCGCGGAGCCGCTGGAGCCGGGCACGTCGATGGTGGCGGAGGACGCCTCCGAGCAGGATGAGGCCACGCGTGACGCGGTCGAGTCCGAGTCCGCCGAGCTGGAAGAACTGCGTGCCCTGGAAGGCGCCGCGTTGGATCCGGCCTCCCGCTCCACCGCCGAGGTGATGCAGTCGCTGCGGCGGCTCGGGCTCGCCAACCCGCTGCGCATGCGCATGCTGGACGCGCTCGACGAGCACACCTTCCGCGAGGACGAAGAGCTGCCGGAGATTCCGCTCATCACGGACCTGGCCACCTTCGACGTCAGCCAGATTCAGGACCGCTACGACATCCCGGTGGAGATGCAGCCGCTGGTGGCGCAGTACGTCCAGTTCTTCCAGGGCCCCGGCCGCCGCTGGTTCCGCAAGTGGATGTCGCGCGCGGCCCGCTACGTGCCCGTGATGCACCCCATCCTGGAGCAGTACGGCCTGCCCAAGGACACGGTGTACCTGGCGATGATTGAGAGCGGCTTCTCCGCGCATGCCTATTCGTGGGCGCACGCAGCCGGGCCGTGGCAGTTCATCTCCAGCACGGGCAAGCAGTACGGGCTGAAGCAAGACTTCTGGGTGGACGAGCGCAGGGACCCCATCAAGGCCACGCATGCCGCCGCGTCCTACCTCAAGGACCTCAAGCGCGAGCTGGGTCACTGGTACCTCGCGTGGGCTGGCTACAACACCGGCTCCGGGCGCGTGCGGCGCATGGTGGAGCGCCACGGGACGACGAACTTCTGGCTCCTGTCGGAGGAGCGCGGGCTGGCGAAGGAGACGAAGCACTACGTCCCCAAGCTGATTGCCGCGGCCCTGGTGGCCAAGCACCCGGCGGCGTTCGGCTTCAATGAGAAGGAGTTCGACCCCGAGCCCGTGCTCGACTTCGACGAGGTGAAGCTCACCGACGCGGCGGACCTGGACGTGGTGGCGCGCGCGGCCGGCGTGCCCGTCAAGGTGGTGCAGGACCTCAACCCGGAGCTGAAGCGCTGGTGCACCCCGCCTGCGACGGCCAAGAAGCCCTATACGCTCCGGCTGCCCAAGGGCACCGGGACGCAGTTCGCGGACAACTACAAGCGCATCAGCCCGGCGGAGCGGCTCACCTTCCGCATCCACAAGGTGAAGCGCGGCGACACCTTGTCCCAAATCGCGGAGAAGTATGGCACGGCGTCCGAGGCCATCCTCCAGATGAACCAGCTCAAGTCGGCGCGGACGTTGCGCGTGGGCGGCGAGCTGGTGATTCCGATTCCCGCAGGGAAGAGTTCGGGTGGCGCGCTGGCGACGAAGGTGGCGCAGGCCCGCCGCAGCGGCGTGGTGGTGCGGCCCGAGGACGAGGTGCCAGCCGGCGCGCCCAAGGGCCCCGTGGCCGCGGGTCCAGTGAAGAAGGAGACCATCAACGGCCGCACGCGCGTGACGTACGGCGTGATGTCCGGCGACAGCCTCTGGGTCATCGCGACCAAGTTCAACGTGTCGGTGGACTCGCTGAAGCAGTGGAACAACCTCAAGCGGCGCAACCCCACGCTCCAGGTGGGCTCCACGCTGTTCATCTGGCCCGAGGGCACCACCACCGGCACCGCCAGCGTGCAGGAGCGCGGCGGCACGGTGCTGGCGAAGCACTCGGTGAGCGCCACCAAGCCCGCGGGCAAGCCCGGAAAGGTCCACGCCCTGGCGGAGGGCGAGACGCTCTGGTCCGTGGCCCAGCGCTACGGCGTCACCGTGGACGACATCATGCGGTGGAACAAGATCAAGGACCACCGCACCATCCCCACGGGCAAGGTGCTGCTCCT
Source organism: Myxococcus sp. 1LA (assembly GCA_046520405.1). Lineage (GTDB taxonomy): Bacteria > Myxococcota > Myxococcia > Myxococcales > Myxococcaceae > Myxococcus. The sequence goes on along the minus strand of JBKGHI010000088.1, from coordinate 6,079 downwards.
CAGCGCGCCGTAGTCTCCGGCGCGTCCAGGGAGGGGCCCGTCAAAGGCGGGCCTCGTGTCCTGGCTTCGGGCGAGTGATTTGCACAGCGGCCAGGGATGACCTCATCCATCTCGCCACTGGGTTCACGCCACTCCGTCCTACCGTCCGACGTCCCGGAAGCGCCGCCCGCGACCTCCAGTGGGAAGCCCCCTCGTGTCCCCACAAGCGCGGCTCGGAACACCTCGGCCCCGGGCGTCCATCATTCGCGGGATGCACGTCCACCGTCCGGGACACCGGCGCCGCTGAACAGCGTGGACTTGCCTCTCCGCACAGCCGCGCCACCCGCCAACACGCGCTTCACCGGCCTGCCTCAACTGGCGGACGTCGCATCCGGAGCGCGGGGCCTCGGCCCGGGCAGCCAGGGCGAGGGCCTCCGCGCCGTGCAAGCCACCCTGCTCGACATGGGCTTCGCGCTGCACGGTGGCGCAGACGGGCGCCATGGCCCACACACCGCCCGGGCGCTGCGGAACTTCCAGGTCCATGCCGCACACGCCTTCCCCACCGTCCGCCCCACGGGCACGCTGGATGCGGCCACGCTGCGCGCGTTGGATTCACTGGCCCCAGCACCCGGCGCGCGTGGACAGGCCCGAGGGGTGCCGTCCGCCTTCTTCGACGGGCAGCCCGTCCGCGTGGTGGTGGCCCTCCGCGAGCACCGGACCTTCCTCTTCGACACCCGTGGGCAACTCGTGGACATCTTCCCCAACGCCACGGGGGCTCCGGCGTCACCTACTCGCACTGGACTCAAGGTGGTCCGCACGAAGCTGGATCAGGTGGCCACCGAAGCGGCCGGCGCACGGCTGTGGAACGACCGCCATGTCTTCGGCGTGCGAATGCTCGACCTCTCCTGGGCGGATGGCCGGCACTCCGGTGAAGAGCTGCACGGGACGAACGCCCCCGCCCTGCTGGGGGCCGACGTCTCCCACGGCTGCATCCGCCATTCGAACGAGGCCGTGCGCGTGCTGCACGACGCGCTCTCCGTGGGCGACCGCGTGGCCGTCGTGGAGCACGTGGACGACCCGCACCTGGGCGTCCCCAGGCCCGTGGCGTGAGCCCAGGGGCCATGCGCCCCGCGTCAGTTGCCGGGCGCGAAGCGGAACAGGCTGGCCGCGAAGTACAGGCTGTTGCGCTGGAAGACGCCCTCCTCCGGCGTGCCCTTCTCCAGCTTGTCCTGCACGCCCTTGGGCAGGTTGGCGTAGAGGTCCTGCCCCAGCAGCTCCTCGATGCGGTCCACGGGCACGCGGTGCGAGTCGAGCAGCGGGAGGATGTCCTCCTTCTTCGACGGCCCCTCCTTCGCGTTGGGCACCAGGTACGCGTACATCGTGAGGTTGCCGTTCGGCAGCTCGTGGAGGACCGTCTTGAAGTTGTGCGTGGGGACGGCGAGGCGGCGCTCCCCCGCTCCCGTCGTCTCGCGCTTCTCCGGAGGCAGGGGCTGGCCCTTGTCGTCCAGGTACAGGTTGCCGGTGACGATGTACGCCTTGCCTCCGAGCGAGTTCACGAGACCGGAGACGCCCTGCTCCAGCGTGCGCCACACCTGCTGGTTGTGGTTGCCGTGCTGGGGGGCGATGTTGGTCATCTGGTGACTCTCGTTCATCGCCTCCTGCGTGGGCGAGTCCTCCGCCGGCTTCATGTGGCCTCGGTCGAAGCCCGTCCTCGTGTAATCGGAGTCGGTGACACCGTTGCGGCCCAGCTCGGGGTCGCGAACGAAGGTGCTCTCCAACCGGCTCACACCCGCGGGCGTCTCTTTGACGTCCTCCGCGGACAACATGTAGCTGACGAAGGTGGGGACGTTGGCCCCCTGGTCCAGCGCCAGGCGCGCGTACTCCTTCACCAGGCTCAGGCCCTCCGGGCCCGGCGCGCCATCCGGACGCAGTGGATCCAACTCACCGGCGGCCTCGGCCACGCGGCTCTGCAACGCCGCCATCTGCTGGTCCGGCACCCAGCGGGTGTCCGCGTGCTTGCCGGCCTTCGACGCCTGGATGAACGCGTCCAGCTCCTCCGCGCTGAGCTGGCCATCGCCGTTGCCGCCCAGCACGTCCGCGCGGCGGGCCACCGTGGCCTGCCAGCCGCTGTCGAACGCATCCACGTCCACCGTGTTGCCGTTGCCCTGCGCGAGCTTCGCGTCCAGCGCGGAGCGCTTCTGCTGAAGCGCGGTGGACGTCAGGAACTGCCCGTCCTCGGGCGCGGACAGGTAGCTCTCCAGCTCGGCCGCCGACACCGCGCCGTTGCCACCGCGCGACTTGCTGGTGCTCGCGGCATCCGCCGCGTTCATCAGGCCCACCTGCCAACTGTCATCCTTCCAGCCGAACTTCTCCTGGAGCTCGTCGATGGGCACCTCGCGGGCCGTCGAGCGTCTCCAGCTTCCTCCGGGTGTGGTGACGGCATTGGAGGGCGAAGCGGCCGATGCCGGGCGCGGGGGAACGGCTCGCGTCGTGGTGGGGCGCAGCGTCATCCTGAATGTCCTCGGGGCCGACGAGGAGAAGCACGAGGTGGGGCCCCGCCTCCCATCGTCGGCCGTTCGCCGCGCCAAGTTGCGTCACGGCTCCGTTTTCTTACGAAGAAAAAGGACTCAGGGGTCGTTTCGCACCTGGAGTTCCGCCTAACCCTTCTTTCCAGGGGCCTGTGACGGCCCCAGGGCCCCGGGCCCCGCCTTCTGGAGGACCTGGACGATGCGGGCCTCGGCCTGGAGCCGCTCCACGTGGTCCGGGGACAGCCCGGCCTGCTCGGCCGACAGCGCCAGGGTGACGAGGAAGGACTCACTCACGAGCCCCTGAGCGGGCGTCGCGGGCGCGGCGGGTGTGAAGGCGTGCGCGGTGAGCACGGCCCCCGTGAAGGTGCGCACCTTCACTGGACGGGCCTCGGTGGCGCCGGCCATCGCGGACTCCAGGCGGACCAGTGCGTCCCAGGCGTCCGGTGGAACACGGCGGAGCATGCCGGGGAGCTTGCGGCCCGGGGCCTCCACCAGCCGGGCCACCTTCCCGCCCCAGGCCGCCGAGGCCACGTCGTAGACGACGTCCACGTCGAGCGCCTCGGCCAGCTCCCCTTCCAGCACGTCGGGGATGGGCGGCAGCCCCGGGAGGCGCTCGCGCGCAATCACCGGGGCCAGGTCGAGGGAGTACGCGAACCAGGGACGCGATGCAGGGGGGCCAGCAGCCATGCCCCCAGTCTCAGCGGGCCGAGCGCCCAGGACAAGCGCCTGGGCGTGAGGCGGCTACTGCGACTCCAGCAGCGCCTTCAGCTCGCGCACGCGCCGGGTGATGTAGTCCCGGTCCAGTTGGCGGAAGCCCTCGGGCAGCAGCTCGCGGCTGGTGCACTCCTGCACCGCCACCAGGTTCTGCAGCTCGATTTCCAGCGGGTAGCTGGGGGGCACGAAGTCCGCGAGCACCGCGGCCAGGTCGTCCTTCGTCACCGCCTCGCGGCCATCTGCCAGCGCGCGGAACTTCGAGCGCACCATACGGCCTCGATGTCCGCGCCGCTGAAGGCGCGCACGCCCTCTGGAATCAGCGTGGAGAAGGACTCGATGCCGTCCACGGACACGCCCGTCTTCTTGGACATGACCTGGAACAGCTCGTCCCGCTCCGCGTCCGTCTGCGGGTAGAAGAGCGCCAGGTGCTCCTCCGCGCGCCCCTGCCGCTTGAGGTCGATGGGCAGCAGGTCCGGCCGCGCCGTCATCAGGAACCAGACAATCTTCCCGCGGTAGAACGTGTTGCCCATGAACGAGGCGATGGAGCCGAACACGCGGCTGCTCGTCCCGGAGTCCCCGCCGGAGTCGCGGTTGCCGAGGAACGTGTCCGCCTCGTCAATCATCACCGCCACCGGCCACAGGGCCTTGAGCAGGTTGAAAATCTTCTCGAGGTTCGCCTCGGTGACGCCCTGCCACTGGCTGCGGAAGTTGAGGAACTTCACCACGGGGATGCCAATCTCCCCGGCGAAGCAGCTCACCATGAACGTCTTGCCCGTGCCCACGGGCCCTGACAGCAGGTAGCCCATGGGCATGACCTCCAGGCGCCCCTTCTTCAGGGCCCCGGCGGCCTGCCGCAGCATCTGCTTGGCCTTGGCGTGTCCGGCCACCGCGTCCAGCGTGTGCACCGGCTCGATGAACTCCAGCAGGCCGTGGCACTCCGCCTGGATGATTTCGCGCTTCTTCTCCTTGAGCAGCTCGGAGGAGATGCGCACCTCGCGCTCCAGCGCCTCGGTGAGCACGCGGTCCAGGTTGATGCGGGACAGGCCCGCCGTCATCTTCGCCAGGCCCGCCAGCGGCACGTCCGACACGGACTGGAGCCGCTTGCCCTCCAGCTTGTAGCGCACGTACTCCAGCCGCTCCTCCTCCGTGGGCAGGGGCAGCTCGATGGGGGCCACGTACGGGTTGCGGCTGATGCGCGGCGACACGTCCGCCAGGTTCTCCGCCAGCAGCACCACGGACACGTCGGCCGCGAGGAACTGCGGGTCGTGCGCCCACTTGTCCAGCGTGGCCACCACGAAGCGGTCCTCGCTGGAGAGGTGGCTCATCTCTCCGCCGGGGACGAGCGTCTCCGCGAAGTCGATGATGAGCGCCATCGAGCGGCCTTCGCTCAGGCGCATGCGCATGAAGTTCTCCAGAATCTGGAGCGCGCGGCCCGGGTCGCGCGGCATGACCTTGGCGTAGTCCGTGCCGTACATGGCGTCATAACCCGCCATGGCGCGCTGCAGGTCCTTCTGCGTCTCGGGCGTCGCGGAGCGGATGCCGACGAGCGGTCATAGAAGATGACGTGGTCCCGGCCGCCGAAGAGCTCCTCGGAGAGGAACGTCTTGAGCGTGCCGAAGCCGCGCCCGCCGTCCTCCAACTGCAGGGGCTGCAAGTCCCTCACGGCCCCGTACAGCAGGAAGGCGCTGACCGTCTTCGTGTAGTACTTCCGGGCCAGCTGCTGGGCCCAGCGAGGCAGATCCGCTAGCGGATCCGCCTTGTTCACCTTGCGCACCTTGCTCACGAACTCCCGCCTCCTCTCGCTCCACCCACCGGGGAGCTGGCGCGCCGCCCCCTTCGTGGGGAGCGGGCCTTCAGCTAACGGCAGCGCGGCTGCCGCTTGAGGGAAACGCTCGCGGTGGCCGGCTCATTGCCTGGCGCGGCATCCGGGACGTCCACCTCGGCCTCGTTGTGGCACTTCAGCTTCAGGGTGAGCTGCCGCGCGCTGGGGGACACCTGCACGACGGCGGGGGTGATGGCGCCCATGTCCTTGCCGTCCACGAAGATGGTGGCTCCGGCCGGCTTGGACTCCACCTTCACCGCCACCCGCACCACGGACGGCTCCAGCTTGAGCGACACCTCCACCGGTCCACCGCCGGACACAGGCACGCGCTTGGACGCCGGCTTGTGGCCGGGCGCGCTCACCTCCACCACCCACTCCGCCCCGTTGATGGGGACGTCCTTGATGTACGCGGCCGACTTGCCCTGCTCGCGCACCACCCGGCCATCCACCTTCACCTCGGCCGTGGAGGGCTCCGTCGTCAGCACCAGCGCCGCGGTGCGCGTCAGGCTCTCCAGCACCGCCTGCACGGGCGTGACGTCCTTGCCCGCGGCGACCTCCACTGTCTTGGTGAAGGTGTTGTAGCCCTCCGCGCTCACCACCACCATGACCTTGCCGGCGGGCACCTCGCGCAGCAGCGTCGCGCTGCCGCCCTCCAGCGGCACCAGTTGCGTATCCAGGCGCACCTGGACGCGGCTGCGGACCTCCGAGGGCACGCCCTGCAGGTCCACCAGCACATAGCCCACGCCGGGCCCCGACATCGCCCAGCCAAGCAGCGCCAGCAGCACCACCGCGGCCGCGCCGATACCGCCGAACAGCACCTTCTTCGGAATGGGCGCTCGGCCACCCACGGCCGGCATCGCGCCGGTGGGCCGCTCCTGGTCGTCCACGTCGTCTTCGTCGTCGTACGCGGGGGCCACCGGGGCCGGCGGCGCCACGGGCGGCGGAGGCCGCGCCGCGACCTGCGGACCGTCCAGGACGGGCACGTCCCGCGTCATCCGCCGGCAGCCCCCCACCCCGGCTCGTCCGAGGCGTGGGC
>JBKGHI010000087.1:0-30975 GCA_046520405.1 Myxococcus sp. 1LA | reverse complement strand
CACCTCCGCCACCACCGGCTCCGGCCGGGGAACAGGCGTGGGCACCACCCGCTGCGTGGGCCGGGGGCGCGCCTGACGCTGCGCTTCCTTCTTCACGGCCGCCTGCGGCGACGCGCCACCTCCGGCGGGAGGCGGGGGCGGAGGCGCGGCGAGCGCCAGCAGCACCAGCTCCGGCTCCTCCGGCACCACCCGCTTCGGCGGCGTCGACGACACCGACAGCCCCGCCGCGACCGCGGCCGCATGAAGGACGAACGCCGCGGTGGCGGCTCCGCCCCATCGGCGCCAGAAGCCCTCCACCGCCGCGGACTCACCCATGCGGAAAAGCGCCCCGCCAGGCGCCGCCACCACCGCGGACGTGGCGTTCGCGGCGGACTCGGGCAGCTCGAAATTGAGAATCGTTCTCACTTTCACTGTCGCCGTGGATACCCCCGACGCCCGTATGCGTCAACGGCCGCCGAGTGAAGTTACCGCCGTGCGGCGGAATGCCCGCCAGGCCGTCCCTGAAGGGACGCCGCGCGAAAAAGCCCAGGGTTCCAGCCACTTAGAAGCGGCTGTAGGACCAGCTCACGGCGCGGCCCCCGGAATACGGCATGACGCCATGGAACGGCCGGGGGTCCTCGTCGAACACCAGCGGCAGGAAGTGCCGGTCTCCGTCCCACAGGTTGAGCCGCGGGATGTCCGCCACCGGCACCCACGACAGGGCGCCTTCCGGGTTGCGCTCCAGCGGCGTGCCCTCGAAGCGGTCGATGCGGAACACGAAGCCCAGCCAGTCCTCGCCGTGCTTGCCGAAGCCCGGCCAGGAAATGGTGCCGCGGAGCACCATCTGCGTGCACTCGATGCCCGCCTCCTCGCGAATCTCCCGGCGCATGCAGGCGGCCACGTCCTCGTCGCGCTCCATCTTCCCGCCCAGGCCGTTGTACTTGCCGTAGTGGGCGTCATCCAGGCGGGCGTTGCGGTGGATGAGCAGCACGCGCTGGCCATCCGGCGACATCACGTAGCCGAGCGTGCCGATGATCGGGGTGTACGGCATGGAGGCAACCTCGCGAGGCGCGGCATCCAAGCACAGGTGCACCAGGGCCCGCGCCGGAATGTGACAAAGCGCGGCACTGTAGTTCCTGCCTGGGCCCGCCAGGCCCCTCCTCCGCCCGCCCTTCCACAAGCGGCGGGGACTTCCCTTTACGCAAGCCAACGCAGCGCGTTAGCGTGTTGTGACACAGCATTAATGACTACCCGCGTCGTCGGGTAAGGGGACACTTGATGTCGGCATTCCGCCCCGGTCGGTACGGCCTGTATGAGCCGGACACCGAGCATGATGCCTGCGGCGTGGGTTTCGTCGCCCACCTGCGGGGTGAACGCTCGCGCGGCATCGTCGAGGACGCCCTGGAGCTCCTCAACCGACTCAGCCACCGGGCGGCAGCCGGCAGGGACCCTCGTACGGGGGATGGCGCCGGCATCCTGGTCCAGCTCCCCCACCGCTTCTTCGAGCGCATCTCCCCGAAGCTGCCATTCGCCCTTCCGCCGCGCCGCCACTACGGCGTGGGGCAGGTGTTCCTCCCGCCCGAGCCCGAGGCCCGGGCCGCGTGTGAGGCCGCCTTCGAGGAGATTGTCGTCCAGGAGGGACAGCGCGTGCTCGGCTGGCGCGACGTGCCCGTGGATCCAGAGCACCTGGGCCCCGTGGCCCGCGAGGCCGCGCCCGTCATCCGGCAGCTCTTCGTGGCGCGCCGCCGCATGGTCCCCAGCGCCTTCGAGCGCAAGCTGTACCGCATCCGCAAGCTGACGGAGAACCTCATCCAGGCGCGCGGCGTGGACCCGACGGGCCGCTTCCACGTGGCCTCGCTGTCGTCGGAGACGATTGTCTACAAGGGCCTGATGCTGCCGGCGGACCTGCCGCGCTTCTACGCCGACTTGCAGCAGCCGGACTTCGTGAGCGCGCTCGGCCTGGTTCACTCGCGCTTCTCCACCAACACCTTCCCCACCTGGGAGCTGGCGCAGCCCTTCCGCTTCATCGCGCACAACGGTGAAATCAACACCATGCGCGGCAACCGGAACTGGATGACCGCGCGGCGCGGGCTGCTCCAGACGGCGCGCCTGGGCGGCAGCCTGGAGGCGCTCCAGCCCATCATCGTCCCCGGCAAGAGCGACTCGGCGCAGTTCGACAACATGGTGGAGCTGCTCTACCTGGGCGGCCGCACCCTGCCCCACGCGCTGATGATGATGATTCCGGAGGCGTGGGAAGGCGACGCGCTGATGTCCGATGAACGGCGCGCCTTCTACGAATACTCGTCCGCGCTGCTGGAGCCCTGGGACGGCCCGGCGGCCATCGCCTTCACCGACGGGCAGCTCATCGGCGCCACGCTGGACCGCAACGGCCTGCGGCCCGCGCGCTACCTCGTCACGGAGGATGACCGCATCATCCTCGCCTCGGAGATGGGCGTCATCGACGTGCCGCCCTCCCAGGTGCGCCGCAAGGGCCGCCTGACGCCGGGCCGCATGCTGCTGGTGGACACCACCGAGGGCCGCATCCTGGAGGACGAGGACGTCAAGCGCGACATCACCACGCGCTGGCCCTACCGCCGCTGGCTCCAGCGCAACGTCTACACCTTCGACAACCTCCCCGCCGTGGCCGCCCCGCTGCGGCTGCGCGGCGAGGAGCTGTGGCGGGCCCAGCGCGCCTTCGGCTACACGGCCGAGGACGTGCGCTCGGTGCTCACGCCCATGGCGGAGACGGGCAAGGAGCCGGTGGGCTCCATGGGCACGGACACGCCGCTGGCGGTGCTCAGCGACCAGGCCCCCAGCCTCTTCTCCTACTTCCACCAGCTCTTCGCGCAGGTGACCAATCCGCCCATCGACCCGCTGCGGGAGTCGCTGGTGATGACGCTGGCCACCGCGCTGGGCCCGGAGAGCAACACCTTCGAGGAGACGCCGGAGCAGTGCCACCGGCTGTCGCTGCCCGGCCCCATCCTCACCAACGGACAGCTCGCGCGGCTGGCGGCCATCAACGACGAGGGCCTCTTCGAGACGCGCCGCCTGTCGCTCCTCTACGCGCTGGACGGCGGCGAGGGCGCGCTCGAGGCGGCGGTGGAGAAGCTGTGCAACGAGGCCGTGGACGCGGTGGACGCGGGCGCCAGCATCCTGCTGCTCAGCGACCGAGGCGTGGACGCGGCGCACGCGGCCATCCCCGCGCTGCTGGCCATGTCCGCGGTGCACCAGCGGCTGGTGCGGGACGGCATCCGCATGTACGCCGGCCTGCTGCTGGAGACGGCGGAGGCGCGCGAGGTGCACCACTTCGCATGCCTCTTCGCCTACGGCGCGGCGGCGGTGAACCCGTACCTGGCGCTGGACACGCTGCGGGCCCTGGCGGACGCCAGCGAGCTGGCCGTGGACGAGGAGAAGGCGCAGGAGCGCTACATCCACGCGGTGGAGGAAGGCCTGCTCAAGGTGATGTCCAAGATGGGCATCTCCACGCTCCAGTCCTACCGCGGCGCGCAGCTCTTCGAGGCCGTGGGGCTCCAGCGCTCGCTGGTGGAGAAGCACTTCACCGGCACGGCGTCGCGCGTGGAGGGCGTTGGCCTGCCGGAGCTGGGGCGCGAGGTGCAGGAGCGCCACACCCGCGGCTTCGGCCCGGAGGCGGACGTGGAGGCCGGCATGCTGCCGGTGGGCGGCCAGTACCGCTGGCGCCGGCTGGGCGAGCGGCACAAGTGGAACCCGGCCACCATCGCCAGGCTCCAGGCGGCGGTGCGCGCCAACGACGCCGGCACCTTCGCGGAGTACTCGAAGCTGGCGGACGACGAGACGCGCGAGCACTGCAACCTGCGCGGCCTGCTGGAAATCGCCCACGAGGGCCGCACGCCAGTGCCGCTGGAGGAGGTGGAGCCGGCGCTCGCCCTTGCCCGGCGCTTCGTCACCGGCGCCATGTCCTTCGGCTCCATCAGCGCGGAGGCGCACGAGACGCTGGCCATCGCCATGAACCGGCTGGGCGGGCGCTCCAACAGCGGCGAGGGCGGCGAGGAGTCACGCCGCTACACCCGCGATGAGAATGGCGACCTGCGCCGCAGCGCCATCAAGCAGGTGGCCAGCGCGCGCTTCGGCGTCACCACGGAGTACCTGGTCAACGCGGACGAGCTTCAAATCAAGGTGGCCCAGGGCGCCAAGCCCGGCGAGGGCGGCCAGCTCCCCGGCCACAAGGTGGATGAGCGGATTGCCCGCGCGCGCTGGTCCACGCCGGGCGTGACGCTCATCTCCCCGCCGCCGCACCACGACATCTACTCCATCGAGGACCTGGCGCAGCTCATCTACGACCTCCAGTCGGTGAACCCGGCCGCGCGCGTCAGCGTGAAGCTGGTGAGCGAGGTGGGCGTGGGCACCATCGCCGCGGGCGTAGCCAAGGCCGGCGCAAGCTGCGTGGTCATCTCCGGCTACGAGGGCGGCACGGGCGCCTCGCCGCTGTCCAGCATCCAGCACGCGGGCCTGCCCTGGGAGCTGGGGCTGGCGGAGACGCAGCAGGTGCTGGTGCACAACGGCCTGCGCTCGCGCATCCGCGTCCAGGCGGACGGCGGCATGCGCACCGCGCGCGACGTGCTGGTGGCCGCGCTGCTGGGCGCCGAGGAGTTCGGCATGGCCACCGCCAGCCTCGTGTCCGTGGGCTGCATCATGCTGCGCAAGTGCCACCTCAACACCTGCTCGGCGGGCATCGCCACGCAGGACCCGCACCTTCGCGAGCGCTTCCAGGGCAAGCCCGAGGACGTGGTGAACTTCTTCCTCCTCATCGCGGAGGACCTGCGTCAGCGGATGGCCGCGCTGGGCGCCCGCACCCTGGAGGAGCTGGTGGGCCGCGTGGACCTGCTGCGGCAGCGCCCCGCCGTGGACCACTGGAAGGCGAAGCGCGTGGACCTGTCCGCGCTGCTGGCCGCGCCGGCCGCGCCGGACAGCGAGCCGCGCCACTGCACCGAGCCGCGCATCAAGGACGTGTCCGACCACCTGGACCACACGCTGCTGCGCGACGCCCGCGCGGTGCTGGACGGCGGACCGCCGATGCTGCTCAACGTGCCGGTGGCCAACACGCACCGCGCCGTGGGCGCCCTGCTGTCGGGCGAGGTGGCCCGCCGCCATGGAGGCCAGGGGCTGCCGGACGGACGGCTCCACGTGCGGATGAAGGGCTCCGCGGGCCAGAGCTTCGGCGCCTTCCTGGTGAAGGGCGTCACGCTGGAGCTGGAGGGCGACGCCAACGACTACGTGGGCAAGGGCCTCTCCGGCGGGCGCATCATCGTCTACCCGCCGCAGGCCAGCCGCTTCACCGCCGAGGAGAACGTGCTGGTGGGCAACACCGCGCTCTACGGCGCCACGGCCGGCGAGGTGTACCTGCGAGGCCTCGCGGGCGAGCGCTTCGCGGTGCGCAACAGCGGCGCCCAGGCCGTGGTGGAGGGCGTGGGTGACCACGGCTGTGAATACATGACGGGAGGCGCGGTGGTCGTCTTGGGCCCCACGGGACGCAACTTCGCGGCCGGCATGAGCGGCGGCATCGCGTACGTGCTGGACCGGGAGCAGTCCTTCCGGCAGCGCTGCAACCTGGAGATGGTGGAGCTGGAGTCCCTGGTGGACGAGTCCGAAATCTGGCTCGTGCACGGCATGGTGGAGCGGCACCTGCACCACACCGGCAGCGCGCTGGCGCGGCGGGTGCTGGACAACTGGGAGCTGATGGTCCCCCGCTTCGTGAAGGTGATGCCCACGGACTACAAGCGGGTCCTCCAGGCACGGCGCGCGGCACGCCGGCCTCCAGAGTCCGCATCCGCGGCGCTGGCACAGTCCGCGGCGGGGAGGGCTTGAGCCATGGGTAAGCCGACTGGATTCATCGAGTGGGAGCGGGTCCACGCGGACAAGCGTGACAAGGCGGAGCGGCTGAACGACTGGCGCGAGTTCGCGCTGCCGCTGTCCTCCGACGAGGCCCGACGGCAGGCCGGCCGCTGCATGGACTGTGGCGTCCCCTTCTGTCACCAGGGCTGTCCCCTGGGGAACCTCATCCCCGACTTCAACGAGGCGGTGTACCGCGGGCGCTGGCGCGAGGCGTACGACTTGCTCAGCCGCACCAACGGCTTCCCGGAGATGACGGGCCGGCTGTGCCCGGCGCCGTGCGAGGCCGCGTGCGTGCTGGCCATTGACCGGCACCCCGTCACCATCGAGCAGATGGAGAAGGAGATTGCCGAGCGGGCCTTCAAGGAGGGCTGGGTGAAGCCCCGGCCTCCGGGACGCCGCACCGGCAAGACGGTGGGCGTGGTGGGCTCCGGCCCCGCGGGCCTGGCGGCGGCGGCGCAGCTCAACGCCGCGGGCCACACCGTCACCGTATACGAGCGGGACGCGCGCGCCGGCGGCCTGCTGCGCTACGGCATCCCCGACTTCAAGCTGGAGAAGTCGGTGGTGGACCGGCGCCTGGCGCTGATGGAGGCGGAGGGCATCACCTTCGTCACCGGCGTGGACGTGGGCGGCGCCGTGAGCTTCCGCGAGCTGCGCGCCAAGCATGACGCCCTGGTGCTGGCCATGGGCGCGCGCGGCCGCGCGAGCTGGAGGTCCCCGGGCGCGAGCTGTCCGGCGTGCTCCAGGCCATGGAGTACCTGGAGCACCAGAACCGGCTCGTCTCCGGGCACGGTGAGAAGGACCCGCGCCTGGACGCGGCCGGACGGCACGTGGTGGTGCTGGGCGGCGGCGACACGGGCTCGGACTGCCTGGGCACCGCGCTGCGCCAGGGCGCGGCCAGCGTGCGGCAGGTGGAGCTGCTTCCGGCCCCGCCCGCGATTCGCGCGGAGGGCAACCCCTGGCCGAAGTGGCCTGTCATCTTCCGCACCTCCACCAGCCAGGAGGAAGGCGGCGAGCGCCACTTCGCGCTGATGACGAAGCAGCTCACGGGCAGCGACGGACGGCTCCAGGCGCTGCACGCCGTGGAAGTCGAGCTCCAGCGCGAGCCGGGCGCCCTGCCCCGCATCGTCGAGCGCCCCGGCACCGAGACGACGTTCCAGGCGGACCTCCTGATTCTGGCCATGGGCTTCACCGGCCCCGAGACAGCGAACCTGTCCGAGGAGCTGGGCGTGAAGTTGTCGCCCCGCGGCACGGTGCAGGTGGACGCGCACTTCGCCACCTCGGCGGAGGGCGTGTTCTGCGCGGGCGACGCGAGCCGGGGGGCCAGCCTCATCGTCTGGGCGCTGTCCGACGGCCGCGAGGCCGCCAAGGCGTGCGACACGTACCTCACCGGGAGCCGCTCACTGCTGCCCACCCGGGGCTCGGACTGCGCCTTCTGAGCGGAACGGGACGCCGAGTCACCCTCTGGGGTGACTCGGGAATAAACGGCGGGCCGGGGAGTTGGAACGGGCTTAACCCTCAACTCCCTCCCACAGGAGGCCCGTGACATGACCAGCGAACATTCCCTCATCGTGACCGAAACCGACCTGGAGCGCCTGCGCCAGGTGGTGGACCACAACGGAGGCGGCCGTACGGCCGAGTTCGCGGAGATGCTTGACGCGGAGCTGACCCGGGCTCGCGTCGTCGCCTCGGAAGCAGTGCCGCCCACCGTCGTGACGATGAACAGCAAGGTCGTCTTCGAGGACGAACAGACGGGAGAGCAGCGCGAGGTCACCCTCGTCTACCCGCGCGACGCCAGCAGCGACAACGGCCGCATCTCCGTCCTGGCGCCCATCGGCAGCGCCCTCATCGGCCTGTCCGTAGGGCAGTCCATCACCTGGCCCCTGCCCGGCGGCCGCTCCAAGCGGCTGCGCATCGTCGCGGTGCCCTACCAGCCCGAGGCGTCGGGGCACTATCACCTCTGATGCGAAGTCCCCCGGACGGCACCGTGCGCCCACGCGGCGGACGGTGCCGTTCGTGTTTCCGGCCGCGCCGGAGCGTCAGCGCAGGCCCACGCGCTTCGCCAGCTCCTGCGCCAGGGCGCGCAGCTCCTCCACGCCGGACGCCTGCGGGCTCGTGTCAAACACCACCTCGTAGCCCAGGCCGGCCTGGTTGATGGACTCCGAGCGAGGAATCCGCGCCCGCAGCACGGGCACCGTGGACTCGCTCAGCGCGCCCTCCATGGCCTCGTTGGTGGCGGTGGTGCGCCGGTCCCACAGATTCACGACCGCGACCAGCTCGCCGCCCTGCTCGCGCACGTCGCGCCAGGCGGTCTCGATTTCACCCAGACCCTGGAGCGCGAAGGCGCCCGTGGGCACGGGGGCCACGACGAGGTCCGCGGTGGCGAGCACGGCCTCCGTGTAGGCGCCGATGCTGGGCGGCGTGTCCGCGAGGATGACGTCCGGCGTCCACCCCAGCGTCTTGAGCGCGCGGGGGATGGCCTGGAGGCGGTGCCCCCACTGGAACAGCTCGCGCTCCTGGGCGGCCATGCGCGGCGCGGCGGGCGCGATGAACAGCCCGGGCCGCTTGGGGGATGCCACCACCACCTGCGCCAGCGTGTGCTTCGGCCGGGGCCCGAGCGCGTCTCCCACGCACGGGCCTTCCCGGCTCTCCAGCCCCAGCACCAACGACGCGTGGGCCTGGGGGTCCAGGTCCAGCAGCAGCACCTGACGGCCGGCATCCGCGAGGGCCGCCGCCACATGCGAGCAGAGCGTCGTCTTACCGACGCCGCCCTTGATGGTGGAGAACGCGATGAACGCCATGCCCCGGTCTATATCGGACGTCCCACGGGGAGAGAAGCCACGCCCGCGCTCAGTTCACCCCCACCGTGCACCCGGGGAGCGCCTGCCGCAGCCGCTCGATTTCCTCGGGCGGAAGCGCGGTCCAGTACAGGTCCACCGTCCGCAGCCACGGCATCCGGAACAGCACGGGCGGCAGCGTCGTCAGCGGCGTGGACTGGAGGTCCAGGAACGTCAGGCGCGTCAGCCGCTCCAGGGAATCCGGCAGCGTCGTCACCCCGGTGCGGTTGAGGTTGAGTGACTCGAGCGACGTGAGGTCACCCAGCTCGGCCGGCAGCTCGGTCAGCTCCGGGTTGAAGGACAGGTCCAGCTCCTTCAGCTTCGACAGGCGCCCCAGCTCGGCGGGCACCTGCTTGATGCCCGTGGTGCGCACCCACAGGGACTTCAGCTCGGTGAACTCGCCAATCAGGGCGGGCAGCACGCCCAGCTTCCGGCCGTTGAACAGCAGTTCCTTGGAGTCCCTGGGAAACGCATCGAACAGCGCCTCGGGCCCCTTCTTCTTGGCGGCGGCCGTCGCCTTCACCTGGAGGGGAAGCGACGCCCCCTCCAGGTCCGGCGGCTCCATGGGCGTGTCCCCCTCTGTTGCGTCGTCGAGCGCCTCGGAAAGCTCCGCCAGCTCCCCGGCGAGCCATTCCGGGAAGGTGCCGAGCCGCTCCACCGGGAGGCTGTCTTCGACGCTCCAGACGGCCAGGGTTGCTCCGTCCTCGCTGGGCCCAAACGCGAAGCCATTCACGTCATCCAGGTCGCGGACGGCGAACATCACGAAGCCGTAGGTGTGCGTGCCCGCCTCACGCTCCGCGCGAACCTCGCTCCACTCCCGGTCGGGAACGCCCATCTGCTGGGACAGGCCGGCCTGCCAACGCGGCGGCAGGAAACCCAGCGTGGAGGCCGACACGGCCAGCCACCGGTAGCCCAGCGCCTTGACGAACTCCACGTATTCCAGGGGCAGCAGCGGCGTGGCGTCGAACGCGGTCGAGTACGGCACCACGCGCGGCTCCAGGGCCTCCGGGTAGCTCCCCGCGGCACCCTTTCCCAGGGCCTGGGCGGCCTGCTTCTCCACGCGCTTCCACTGCGTCACGAGCGATACGGGCTTCTTCGGCATGCGCTCCCACTACCCGCAGCGCCCCTGGGTGGGAAGCGGCGAATTCCACCCGCAAAGGCATATTCGCCCCGGGATATAGACAGTCATTTCAAGACACTCCGCGCCATCCCCTCCCAATTCACAATCACACCAGACATCACTTAATCTGCGCGCACCTTCCACAAAGGAATGACTGAAAATGTCCTGGGTCGAGAGGATGCTCCGAGGTGCGCTGGGATTGGTGTGGGTGTCGTCGCTGGCGGTGCCGCTTGCAGTCGCGGCGGCCCCAGTCTCGGTTGACCCGGGCTGACTCAAAGCCAAACATGTCACGCCGGTCGCATTGGACCCGGCCGACGTGAGACACATCACCGCCTCCGGGGCGCTCGAACTGCGTCGCTGGGACCCCCACGCGAAACTCGCCCAGAAGGCTGGGACCAACTCGCCCGACACGGCGCAGTACCTGGACCTGAACACGCAGTGGAGTGACACGCTGGACGTGCAGGACGAGCAGGACTGGTACTACGTCTACGTCCCCAGCGGCGGCAAGGTGACGGCCTTCCTGAATACCGTCAACAACGCCAACCTGGACTTCGACCTCTACGCCTACAGCCTGGACACCACGACCTCCACGCTGGTTCCGGCGGCGCATTCCCTCTACGGCCCCACGCACTACGAGCAGGTCAGCGTCACCGGCGCCGCGGGCGCCTACTTCTTCTTCGCGGTCCACGCCTACCAGGGCGCCGACCCGGTCAATCCCTACACGCTGGTGATGCTGCACTCCACGGCGCCCGACGCGGCGGAGCCATGCCTCCGCCACCTACAGCCTGCCCCCGGGGACCTGGTACGTGCGCGTCCTGTCGCTCGACGTGGTGGAGCCCAGCACGCCCTATACCGTGCGGGCGGGCATCGCGCCGGCGTCCATCGTCCTCGACCGGGTCGACACCCAGTCCGGCTACAACGGCTACTTCAACTTCGGCTTTGGGTTCGCCTGGCGCCTCCTCTACCACGCGACCTTCGTCGGATCGGTCACCGACATCTACGGCCAGCCCGTGCCCAACGCGCCGGTGGACATCACCCTCAACACGCCCAATACGATTCAGAAGGTGACCCACGTCAGCGGCGTGACGGACGCGAACGGCCAGTTCAGCATCTACACGAGCATCCCCCATGCGTGGGGCACGGAATGGCGGCAGGTCTACGTGTTCAAGGAGTACTACGACCGCGCGTCCTTCATCATCCAGTCGGGGACGACGTCCTTGAGCCGGGCCGTCTACCACTACGCGCACCAGATCGACTCGCCCGCGGACTAGACCCACGGTAGTGATTTTCGCACGGACTCAGGCGGCCCGCTTGAGTCCGCTGCGAACAGCCAGGATTCGTAGCTCGTTGCGTATCTCCCCCGATTTCCATTGATGGGGGTTCGAATGAGCTGGCTGAAGTGGTCCGTCCTCGTTGGGTCGACGTGTGCAATGACGCTGGTGGGCTGCGGCTCGCCCGAGGAGACGGCGCGGGAAATCACCGAGAGCCCCTCTCCGAACGGGCCGAGCTCCGAGTCGCCGGGCGATTGCACCGGGGGGGCGGAGGGATGCTCCGATGCCGGGACGCCCGGTGACGCGGGGACGCCCGATGACGCGGGCACCCCGAGCGACGCGGTGCTGGTGACGAACACCACGCGTTTCTACACGTCGGTGGGGACCTCCGAGCGGCTGGAGGACATGTCCGCGGAGCCTCCCGAGCTCTATGTTCCGAACGGTTCGACGTTCAGCCTGCTGCTCGGCTCCGCGGTGCCGGGCGGGTGGCAGTTCACGGGTGTCCCCTCCGGGCCGTACTACCTGCGCGTCGGGACGTCGTACATCGTCTCGAACGCGCGCCACGTGGACGTGGGCATCAACAAGCTGGGACGTCCGGATACCGTCTACTCGAACTCCTTCTTCACGCCGCTCCAGCTGAACCTGGTGAACATGGCGCCGTGGACGGACGGATCGAGCTCGGCCCTTCCCGGGTCCAGCCTCCAGCTTGCGTCCGCACAGGTGGACCTGTATGGCGCCGTGAGCCTCTTCGATTTCATCCCCGACGGTGAGACGCGCCTCCTCACCAACAATGCCGAGATGTGGGCGGGCACGGGCAACATCCCCGTCTTCGAGGCGAACAAGGGAGATCGGCTCTACACCTCCCAACACAGCCAGTACTCGGCTGGGACGGCGCCGAATGGCATCGAGTTGGGGTACTCCGCCGTGGACCGCGCGGTGGAGGTGGGCGCCTTCGACTTCACCGCGGATGGTGTCACGCCCCTGCCGTTGGCGGGCGTGATGCAGCCGGCGCCCCGGACGGAGTTCCCGCTCGAGTGGCGTCTGCCGGCCTATACGGCCTGGGCCGCGGACACGCACCCGCTCGCGACGCCGACCTTCCCCATCTTCTACGCCATCCCCGCCGCGCACGGCACGAACGACGGGTGGCTCGGCTACTCCGGTGAGCTGCTCGCCCTGCAGATGCCGTCCGCATCGTCGTTCAACTTCACGCAGCGGCTGCAGTTCGGCAATCCGTTCCCTTCGACCTGGGGCGTGGTGGGCATGAGCAGCTACTCGTTCCGCGTCCTGGAGACGGTGCCGAATGGCTCGGGCCGGCGCGTCAGCCTGTCGGGCAGCATCGCGACGTGGGACGAGTTCAACAGCTTCATCGCGAGCCCCGTCCAGCCGCGCGTGTCGCCGCCGCGCGCGCTGGCCATCGACGGCGTGCCCGCCAGCACCCAGCGCGAGGTGGGCTCGGCCAGCCCCGTCATCTCCTGGCGGCCCCCGACCCAGGGCTCCATCAACGCCTACCGCCTGGCGTTCATCCGCTATGAGCCGGAGCTGAACAGCATGATCCCCGATAGCTCCATCTACCTGCCGGGCTCGGCCACCCAGGTGCGGCTGCCTCCCGGAATGTTGAAGCCGGACAGCATCTACTACATGCGCCTGTCCGCCTTGACGGCCCCGGCTACGACATCGAGCGCGACCCGTTCCACTCCCGCGAGGCGCTGCCCATGGCCCGAGCGGATGGCTTCAGCTCGCTCTTCACGACGCCGTGATGCAGGTTTGGGGCCCGCGCAGCAGCCCCTCCAGGAGCCGGGAGACGGCGCGGGCCGCGTAGGGCCAGCCGTGGTCCCCCGGATGCTCCGCGTAGGCATGGGCGATGCCCGCCGCGTTCAGGTGCCGATGAACGCGGCGGTTCATCTCCAGCACCCGTGGATAATCCTCGGTGCCGACCTCCAGGGCCAGCGAGGGAGCGGCTCCGGCCGCGGCGCGGTCGATGAGCCGCCCCGTGTCGTAGTCCCACCGCGCATCGCTGCCCACGGGGCCCCAGACACGGTCATGCTCCTGCTCGGTGGGCATCATGCACGCACCACCGCGCATCGCCGCGTACGGGTCGCCCTGCCGCTCCGATGCGAAGAAGGCCCCTGCGGCGGCGAAGGCCCGTGAGAACACCGCCGGGTGTCGCAGCGCCAGGTGCACCGCGCCAGCGCCGCCCATGGAGAACCCGCCAATGACTCGCTTCGCGCCTGTGCGCGCCACGGGGAACGCGCTCTCGACGGCGGGGATGAGGTCTGTCAGCAGATAGTCCTCATAGCGCTTCCCGGAGGTATCATTCATGAACCAGCGCCGGCCGCTCTCCGGAAAGACGAACACGGCCTCCTCGCCAAACCGCGCCAGGAACGGTTCGCCGTGCTGCGCCCAGGAATGCCGGTCCCCACCGAAGGCATGGAGCACGTAACACACCGGAAAGCCCTCCGCTGGTGCTCGGCCGGAAGGCATGTGGACGGAGGCCACCTTCCGGCGCCCCAGGGCCCGTGCGTCATGGTCGAAGTCCACGCAGGAACGGGCCTCGTTGAATCGCGGTAGCGACATGCGGCGTCTCCCAGGCTAGGCGCTCTCGCGCCGCGGCTGTGGCGATGCTTCGGTGGGTGCCTCCACGCGTGACAGCCACTCGGTGACCTGGCGGCTGTCGACCTTGCCCCGGGCGTTCCGAGGCAGCGCGTCCAGCGGCAGGAGCTTGGAAGGCACCATGTACGGTGGCAGGCGCTCGGCGCAGTGCCGGAGGACCTCGGCCAGGAGCGCGTCGGACGGCTCGCGGAGCACCACCGCCGCGCCCAACTGCTCGCGCCCTTCCGCCAGGAAGACCGCGCCCGCGGCCTCGCTCACCGCCGGGTGGCTCTGGAGCGCGTGCTCCAGCTCTTCCAGTTGGACGCGATACCCCCGCACCTTCACGAGCCGGTCGCGACGCCCCAGGAAGATGAGCCGCCCGTTCTCATAACGGGCCATGTCGCCTGTCCGGTAGTAGATGCGTCCGTCCTCCCCGGTGTGAAGGCGCTGCGCGGTGAGTTCATCCAGCCCTCGGTAGCCCTCCATCACCGTGGGCGCGCTCACGAGCAGCTCGCCTTCTTCGGCGGACGCACCCTCCAGCCGTATCTCCGCGTAGGGGCACGGGAGGCCAATGGGCACCGGCCCGTCCGTGGACAGGTCCTCCGGCCCCACGTCGTGGAAGGTGAAGACATTCGTCTCGGTGGGGCCGAACCAGTTGGACAGGGAGCATCCCGAGGGCAGCCGCCGCGCCAGCTCCTGGAGCCCGGGCTTTGGAATCACCTCGCCCGCCAGCACCACGTGCCGCAGCGCGGAGTCCGACAGGAGCTGGAGCGGAGCACTCACGTCAGGCCGGAGGAGCACGGACGGAACGGAGTACCAGGTGGTGATGCCACTCTGGACGATGAACCGGCACGTCTTCGCCACCTGACCGAACAGCCATTCAGGGACGGGCACCAGCGCGGCGCCCGCCCAGGCCGACGCGAAGAAGTCGAAGATGGTCAGGTCGAAGGACGGCGACGCATGCTGGGACAGCACGTCCTCGGGCCCCAACCCGAGATGCCGCGCCGCCCACTCAACGAAGGCCACGGCCCCGCGATGCGCCTGGACGACGCCCTTCGGCCGGCCCGTTGAGCCTGACGTGTAGAGGATGTAGGCGGCGGCCCCTCCCTGGCAGGACACCTGCTGGGCCAGCGGCGGCGCGGAGAGCGCCTCTCGCCACGACAGGCGCGCCGCCGCCTCGGCACCGGACGCCGTCAGCCGCGTCACCACGGCGCCCTGCCGCGCCACCTCCAGCTCCGCCACGGACTGGAACAAGGCATCCGCGGTCTGCTGAGTCGAAATGAGATGCCCTGGCTCGGCGTCATCCAGGATGAGGCGTGCGCGCGCCGGGGGCATTGCATGGTCGATGGGGACGTAACAGCCACCGGCCAACAAGGTCCCGAAGATGGCGACGGACAACTCAGCGCCCTTCGGCAGGCAGATGGCCACGCGCCCACCTCGGCGCAGTCCCGTCTCCCGCAGACACGCCGCGAGCCGCAGGGCCCGGTCCATCAACTCGCCATAGGTGAGCCGCTCACGGTGCGTGATGAGCGCGGTCCGCGACGTGAAACGCGAGGCCGCGTCCAGGAGGATTGTCGAAAGCGTCAGTTCAGACGGCATGCGCACCACCCCTTTCAGGACACCAGGCCCAGCTCGGAAGCGACGATGACCTTCTGCACCTCCGACGTCCCTGAGTAGAGGACGCCGCCCAGCGCGTCTCGAAGTTCGACGCCCACCTCCGAGCCGTCCATGAACCCCATGCCGCCGTGGATGCGGAAGGCATCCAGGCCCGACGCGAGCGCCGCCTCGCTGACCTGCAACTTCGTCAGGCTGGCCTCACCCGCGGTCAGCAGCCCGGCGGAAAGACGACTCAAGGTCTCCCGGACGAGGAGCGATGAGGTCCGGTACCGCGCCAGCATGTCGACGAGCCGCGCGGCGACCTGTTGGTTGGCGCCAATCGGACGGCCAAACTGCTGCCGCGTCTTCGCGTACTCCAGCGCGGTCAGGAACTGCTTGCGCATCACCCCCAGGTGGAAACCCGCGAGCATGCTCCGCTCCCACTTCAAGGCATGTTGGAACACGACGGCCCCCTGCCCCATCGAACCCAGCACCGCGCTTCTCGGCACGCGGACGTCGTCGAACCACACCGAGCCGACGGAGCAGCCATGAAGCCCCATGCGCGGCTCGTCGATACCCACCTCCACGCCGGGGGCGTCCCGGGGCACCAGGAACGCGCTGATGCCCCGGAAGTGCAGGCGCGGGTTCTTCGTCGCCAGCACCAGGAACCAGTCCGCCTCGCGCGCATTGGTGATGAAGCACTTGCTCCCGGACAGGACGCAGGTGTCACCCTCGACGCGAAAGCGCGTCTGGAGGCCCATGACGTCGGAGCCCGCGCCAGGCTCCGTGGCCGCCAGCGCGCCGATCGCGGCGCCATCCCTCAGCGAGGGCAACAACCGCTGCTGCTCGGCGCCGCCGAAGCGCAGCAGCGCCGAGGTGAAGCCGAAGCAATGCGCCCCCACGCCGAGGGGAAAACCACCGCCCCGGCACCCCATGCCGAGGCCTTCGAGGACGGCGAGCACGGTCTCCGCCTCCCACGCGCCTTCGGGGATGAGCACCTCGAACACGCCGAACTCCGCCGTCTTCCTCCAGGCCTCCCGGAACCAGGTCTCTGGATTGACGCCAGGACGCGGCACCCCGAGTGAATGACCAAACGCCTTCGCCGCCTGTAGCGCCTGCGTCTCCGCGGGCAAAGCACCGTGCTCCATGAGCTGGCTCCTGGGCCTGCGAGGAATCAGGGCGATGCCGCCCCGGCGATGCGCGAGTTGAACTCCCGGACGTGACGGAGGCTCTCGGACAGCAGCGCCTCGTTCGGGGCATCCGGTGCCAGGGTTCCGCTGCGGCAATGCTCATAGGCGCTCAGGTCGAACAGCCCATGGCCGCTGATGTTGACCAGGATGACCTTGGCGGGCGCATCGGCCGGGTGCTGCCGCGCGAGCGCCAGCGCCCCGGCGACGGCGTGCGCCGATTCGGGCGCCGGGAGGATGCCCTCGCACTCGGCGAAGAGGAGGCCCGCGGAGAGCGCCTCCTGCTGGGGCACGGCCAGGGCGTCGAAGCCCTTGTCGGCGAGCAGCGCGCTCAGGAAGGCGGACGTCCCATGGTAGCGAAGCCCACCCGCGAAGATGGGCGGCGCGATGTAGTTGCTGCCCAGGGTGTACATCCGGTTGATGGGCGTCGTGCCGGAGAAGTCGTTGATGTCGAGCGCGTACACGCCCCGGGTCAGCTTGGGACACGCGGCCGGCTCCACCGCCACGAGCCGCACGCTGCGCTCCCGCTCACGGGCCGCGCGGAGGAACGGCAGCCCCACGCCGCCGAAGTTGCTGCCCGCGCCCATGCACGCGACGACGTGGTCGGGGAACTCGCCCAGCGCGCCCATCTGCTCGACGGCCTCACTGCCGATGAGCGTCTGATGGAGCAGCACGCAGTTCTCCCCGCTGCCCACCGCGAACCGGATGCGCCGGCCCCCGTGGGCCACCTCCAGCGCCTCACCGGTGGCGATGGCCAGACTCCCCACCCGGCCCGGGTCCTTCAACGCGGCCTTGCGGCCGACGTCGGTGACGTCGCTGGGGCTCTCATGCACCGTGGCGCCGAACAGCTCCATCATCTCCCGGCGCTGGGGCTTCTGGCGCAGGCTGGCGCCCACCATGAACACGGTGCAGCGCAGGCCAAAGAGCTTGCACGCATAGGCCAGCGCGGTCCCCCACTGCCCCGCGCCCGTGCCCGTCACCAGCTCCTGGATGCCCGCCTTCGCGTAGTAGTACGCCTGCGCCAGGGCGGAGTTGAGCTTGTGGCTCCCGGAGACGTTGAGCCCTTCGTACTTGTAATAGATGCGGGCATTGGCACCCAGGCGCCGCTCCAGCTCCCGGGCCCGCCGCAAGGGCGTGGGCCGGTACTGCGAGTAGAGCTCGAGCAGCCGCTCCGGAATCTCATGGTAGGGCTCGCGGATGCTGTTGGACTGCGTCACCAGGGAGAGCGGCTGCTGCGGCACCACGCTCACGCGGCGCGGGCCCTGGGAGAGCAGCGCGGCGTCCTTGGGGACGTGCTGGCCGGCGTACTGCGGAAAGTCGAAGAGGAAGTTGCACCAGTGCGTCGGGACCGAAATCCCGTGGTTCTTGGACATGGCGTTCACACCTCGAAGCAGGGGTCGGACGGCAAGGACTCACTTCCGGGACAGCTTCACGATGAAGCCCACCAGGTCCCCCACGGTGACGAGCTCCGCGTCCAGGAGGTCTTCGTCATCAATCTCCCGCGACAGCTCCTTCTCCAGCGCCGACAGGAGCTGCACGAACTGGAGCGAGCTGATGGCCAGGTCGGCGTACAGCTCCAGGGACTCATTCAGCACGCCCGTGTCCTTGTAGGTGGGCAGCACCTTCGCCAGCGCCGCGCCGACCACCTCGCGCGCCACCTGCTGCTCATCCACGCCCAGGAGGTGGAGCACGCCCAGCCGCTCCGCCAGCTTGCGCCGGACGCCCACCGCCACGCGGGCCAGGTTGACCACCGGCCGGAGCTTCCCGGAGGGCTCGCGCTGGATGGTGTCCGTCCGGTGCGTGAGCACCTCCACGCCGTCCCCCAGGATGTCCTTCAGCCGCGCGGTGGTCTTCTCCAGGTTGCCGGGGTCGAACCCCACGCCCGCCACGTACTGCATGACGTAGCGCTCAGGCGACAACCCGATGAACCGGTACTGGGCATGCGGCAGGGTGTCCTTGATGGCGCCCAGGATCTGGAACGTGGTGACCGACCGCCCATCGGGAGGCTGGAGCAAATCAGCCTCCTTGCCCTCCAGACTGTCCAGCGTCGCGCAAGCGAGCGCCTTCGTCGCCGACACCGGCTCGCGAGGACGCGCCACGTCTCCGATGTCGTAGCGAATCAGGGGCATGGTGTCGTTGAGCAGATCGGTGACCACCAACCGGGACAGCTCGCCCGGCTCCGCCAGGCCCGCCCCTTCCCTGCGCAGGAACTCCAGATGCAGCCGGTCGGACTCGCTCCGCAGCGGCGCGCCCTGCTCCGCCTGCCACGCCATGAAGCCGAACTCGTTGCTGGCGTAGATCTCCAGCGGCTCGCACGCCAGCGTCTCCCGGATGGCCTCGGCGCCCTCCAGCGACAGCACCTCCGACGTCGTCCACACCTGCCGGACGGAGGGCAGGCGCAGCTTCTCCTTGCCCATCCAACGCGCCAGCCCGCCAATGACGCTCGCGAACCCCACGAGGCTCTCCGGCTCCAGCTCCCGCAGCGCCGCGTAGAGCTCCGGCGGTGGTAGCAGCGAATTGACGGTGAAGGCCTTGTTGGCCGCCTGCGTCTGGGATGCCTCGGGCGGTGAATCCGTCAGGTGCCGCTTCGCCTTCTTGGGCACGGCGGTGAAGCGCTGCGCGTGGTCCTTGATTTCACGCACCTCCGTCTGACTCGGCGCGCGGGATGACGCCGACTCGCCCTGGGTGTTGGAGGCCGCCACCTTCCGCTCCTCCTGGGGCGTGCGGACCACGAAGTCCCACGGGAAGATATAGGTGAGCTTGTTCGCCGCCTTCGACACGAGGTGTTGATGAGGCCGCTGGAAGCGCCACTTGCGGAAGACGAAGAGGCGGCTGTCCAGCAGCAGCGCGAAGGGCACGCCCGTGCTGCCGCTGGTCGGGCGGCGAATCAGCTCGGAGGCCGTGTAGCGGGGGTTGAGCAGCCGGGCCTCACCTGCCGCCTGGAGCTGCGACTTGTTGACGAGGGGCAGCTGATGGAACCACTCGATGAAGCCGGGGCCCTCCGGGACGGCGCCGTACGGGGCATACAAGTCTCGGTAGAACGGGACCTGCTCGATGGCCGAGAGGACCCGTTCCCGCAGCAACTCCATGGGAGCCACGGGGAGATAGCCCACGGAGCCGCCTTCCACTTCCTGCATCGCGGCGCTCAATGCGGATTCGGTGTGGTGCATGGGATTCGCTGCCTTTGAGAGAAGTCGAGTGGCTTCGGAAGGGGCCCGCACCGGCAGGCGGCGCCGGTGCGGGCCCGGTTCATCCAGTGACGCTGCGCTGTGTTGCGAGGCCTCGGTCAGGCCGTCTCGGCCTTCCGGGCGAACTGCTTCTTCGCGGCGAGCTGCCGGACCTGCGCCACGCGTTGCTGCTGCTGCTTGTCGCCAACGGGGCCACCGCCCACCACGGCGGCGGTCCGAGCCAGCCGGAAGGTCTTCTTCGCGCTGAGCTGACGCGTCTGCTGCGGCTTGGCCAGCGTGAAGCCACTGCGCTCACTCACGCCCTGCGCCGCCGTCAGCTTCGTGGCCAACTGCTTCGTGGCCTTGAGCTGGCGAAGCCGCCCCTGCTTGGGCTGCCGGGTCGTCCCATCCGCCGCCGTCACGGCGGAGGGAACCGCCAGCGCGCTCTTCTCGCGAATCTTCCGGAGCTGCTTGGCGCGCGCCACGCGGGGCGGAATCGTCCCCGCGCGAACCAACTTCTCGGAACCACTGCCGGCCGATTTGTCGTCATTGCGTTTGATCATGCTGCCTCCTTGCTGCGGGTGATACAGTTTGGAGTGCGTGAACAGACCACTGGCACGCGCGTGCCGCTCCCGCCTGGCACCGCCAGCAGTGAATGCAATTGCCTTTGCGCGATCAGCGCCTACGCCCCGCCCGGTGCGCCGTGCCCACCTGTCTACCCAAACAAAAACAAGACTTCAAACCGCATTTCCTGAATTCCATCCATCAACCTACGTCGCTTGCCCGCACGACAATTAATGTCTTTTCGTGTGCACCCACCGTGGTGAGACACATTTCCATTCCGGCAGGGGGCACTCATTTCACAGACACTCACGATGCATCTCAGAGCGAGGCATGGACTCCCGATGCCTGCCTTTCAAACACCTTGGGTGGGTCTGACATGGAGAACGCCGTGGATCCGCCCGCCATGCATTGGCAAGACATCCAGGGTTGCCCAGACACCGGCATTTCCATGTCCGGTGGCACACAGTCCCTCATGCGCCCAGGCCCGCGAGCAGGCGCTGGGACGCCTGTGCGGGCCAGACTTCAGTTCAGCGTTCCGCACTCGGCGATCCGCTGGACCCGGAGCGCGGCCAACCGAGCCAGCGGCAAGGCCGCCTCGGTCCCCTCCAGCGCCGCCACGGCGCGCGCCACGGCGTCCAGGGTGGACATGCCGGAGGGGTGCGAGGGCTCGCGGAGCCGGAGCAGGCTCGCTTCTGGAGGGGGCAACACGAGGCGGGGCAACGTCCGCAGCGCGGGGAGGCGCTGCGTCATCCGCCGCGCCTGCGACCAGCTCGCATCCAGCACCACCAGCTGCCTGGGTGGCGGGGCGTCCGGGGGCGCGGTGGGGCCATCCGGGAAGAGCAGCCAGGTTCCGGGTTCCGACAGCAGCTCGAGGTCATAGGAGCCACTTGGAGCGCCGTGGGTGATGAGCTTCGAGTTGGCAAGCGCCAGCGCGGCCACCCGTCCGGTGTTGCTCTTCTTCGCAATCTCCATCACATGCTGAAGGAGAAGGAACCGGGTGCGTGTCTCCACCCGGGGAATCTCCGCGCACAGGCACAGGTGCGCTGGGAGGTTACAACGGAAACAACGTGGCCGCTGAGAAGCACGAGAAGACATCCCCGGGCATCTTGACCCGCGGCGGATGTGATGAAAAGCGTTCGTTCACCGACACTTCCGGCAGTTGTCGTGGCGCTGCACTTGTAGGAGGCTGCGCCGCAATGACTCCGGATCGTCGAAAGTACCTCGTCGTTGGCGGGCTGGCCACGCTGCTGCTCGTCCTCGACCAATGGACGAAGGTCCTCGTCCGTGAACACGTGAAGCCGCTGGGCTACGAGGGCATGAGCGTCCTGGGGGACGTCATCCGCTTCCAGTACGTGGAGAACACCGGCATCACCTTCGGCATGTTCCGGTCGCTGCCCTACGCGCAGCTCATCCTCAGCGCGGTGGCCATCCCCGTCTTCCTGCTGGTCATCCACATCGTCCGCCAGACGCCGGCCGACCAGTACCGGTTGCACGTCGCGCTCGGCCTCGTGGGCGGCGGTATCGGCAACCTGATTGACCGCGTCCGGTTGGGTGGCGTGACGGACTTCGTCGTCGCCGACCTGGGCTTCTGGCCCTTCAACCCGTGGTTCGCCTTCAACGTCGCGGACGCCGCGCTCGTCGTCGGCGCCATCCTGATGGCCTTCGACTCCCGCCGGCCCCAGCCCGCCCCGACGCCCGTCGCGGGCCAGGGCACGCCCTAGCAACACCCGTCTCTGGGCGCGAGAACGGGCCCCTTGCCCGTTCCCGCCCCACCCGCGCGACTCAGGACGCGGACCGGACCTGCTCGCCAGCTGCCGGGCGCTCGCTCGGCTCCTCGCGGCGCACCACCCAGCGCTGATACTCCTTGCCTGACTGAAGGTCCTTCAAGGTGCCGTTGATGACCATCAGCGGGACCTTCATGTTGCCCTTCTTGTTCGGCGACTCCCAGCGCTCGAAGGCCTCCGTGAACTGAGGCGTCTCCTTCACCACGTTGAGCGCCTTCACCACGTTGGCCGTGATGTCTTCCGTGTGGACGACGGTGAAGCCCAGCGCCTTGAACTGCTCGTGGATGCGGGCCGTGTGCTCGGCGGACTCGGTGATGTCCGCGAAGCAGAAGTAGCCGCCGGGCTTGAGCACCCGCTTCACCTCCTCGAAGAACGTCAACTGAGAGGGATAGCAGTGTGATGATTCGACGTTCACCACCACGTCGAAGCGCCCCTCATTGAACGGGAGCGCGCAGGCGTTGCCCACCTGGAAGGACAAGCCGTCCAGCCGGTAGTTCTCCTTGCAGCGCGCGATGGCGACATCGGAGAGGTCCACCGCCGTCAGCGAGCGGGGCTTCAACCGCGTCATCAGGTACTCGCTGCCACCGCCACGGCCGCATCCGACCTCCAGCACCTCGCGGCCGGAGAGCTCCGCCTGCCCCACCACCCGCTGGTAGAGGCTCTCCCACAACACATACACGTTCTCCGGGCGGTTGAAGTCCACCGCCTTGTGCTCGCCCTCCAGGTCCGCGTAGCCACAGTTGATGAACTTGTAGCCTTCGTGCGAGTACATCTTCGACGCCAGGTTGTATTGGAATCGGGCGACCGCCAGCCGGAACGAGGGCACCACCTTGTGGATGACAATGCCCACCGACCGCGTCACCGCCGCCTGGAATTGAACCAATGTCTTCTTCACTTCGACCGCCCTTTCGTGGACTCGTGCCCGTAGAACCGGGCGCAGAACCCGGCAATCACCCGTTGGACGGCGGGCTCCGCGAGCAACGTGAGATGGTTTGACGACTCGACATCCAGAATCTGCATCCGTGGCAGGTACCGCTCCCACTCGGCCCAGTAGTTGGTGCCGTCGAAGGTCAGCTCACCGGCCATCAAGGTGAGGTACGGCTCCAGGTTGCCGAAGAAGCTCTTGCTGCCATTGCGGAGGTAGAACACCTCCACCTCCTCCGGCCGGGGCAGCGGCTGCAAACGGAACCGGCCCACGTCATAGGCGGCGTGGACGCGGGCGTTCTGCTCGACCATGAAGCGGACCTGCTGCTCGTCCTTGCTCAAGCCCCGGGCCTGCGCGAGCGTCATCAGCCGGCGCAGGAGGCCCGCATCATCCAGGTCCGCGGACACTTCATCGCGGTGGATGAGCGTCTGCTCCAGCCGGTCCGGGTGGTGGGCAATGGAGGCGAACAGGGCCGTGTTCACCGCCTGGAAGGTCGCCGTGCGGCGCGAGAACTGGAACACGTCCAGGTGGGTGCTGTCCGGCGCATCGAGCATCACGATGGAGGCCACCCGCGCGCCGCGCGCCTGCAGGTGGCGCGTCACCTCATAGGCCAGCATGCCGCCCAGGGAGTAGCCGCCCAGGTCATACGGGCCCTCGGGCTGGGCCGCGAGGAGGATGTCCGCGTAGTAGGACGCCATGGCCTCGATGCCGTCGATGGGCGCCTCCTGGCTCATCCACCCGCGCGCTTGAATTCCCAGGAAGGGGCGCCGGATCTCCTGCGACAGGGCACGGTAGACCTCGACGCCGCCCATGCCCCCGTGGAACCAGAAGATGGGGCGGCCTTCCGTACTGCCATTGAGCCGGACCAGCTCCGGGTAGCGGCTCCCCGCGCTGAGCTCGAGCGTCCCCGAGGGCCTCGCGTCCGGTCCCCGAGGCTCCGGGTCCCGTTCATCGCGATGCAGAGGGTCGATGGTGACGACAATCTTCCCGATGTTGCTCCGGTCCTCCAGGGCCCGGTATGCGCTCCGCACGTCACTGAAGGGGAACGTGCGGTGGACGGTCGCCCGCAGCTGCCCCGCCTCGACCAGCCGGACGAACTCCCGCTGGTACTGGGCGATGAGGTCCGGCCGCGAGCGGGCCAGCTTGCGCAGGTCGAGGCTGAAGAAGCTCTGGTTGTCATTGAGCACCGACAAGTCGAACGACTTCTGGGACTTGAGCGCGGTCATCGCCAGCTCGATGTAGCGACCGCCCGGCCGCAGACACCGCACGCCCTTCTGGATGGCGGACCCCGCCAGGGTGTTGATGACCACGTCCACCCCTTCACCCTGCGTGAGCCGCTTCACCGCCTCCTCGAAGTCCTCCTCCAGGTAGTTGATGCGGTGAGGGACACCGAGCCCCTTCAAGTACTCGAGCTTCGCGGCCGATCCAGCGGTGGCGAAGAGCTCCGCCCCGTGGTGCTGCGCGAGCTGGACGGCAATCAGACCCGTTCCGCCCGTCGCGGTCTGGATCAGGATGCGCTCACCCGGCTGGAGGTTCGCCTTCTTGAAGGCGTCAATCATGGTGAGCGACACCGCGGGCAGCGCGCACGCTTCCTCGAAGCTCAGGTTCGCGGGCTTGAGGAATACCTGCGACTCGGGGCACACGATGGACGTGGCATGGGCACCCAGCGACTCGCCCATGCCGGCGACGACCGCGTCACCCGGCTTCAACGCACGCACCGCCGCGCCGACCTCCACCACCACGCCGCTCGCCTCGAACCCCGGTGTGAAGGGATACGGCGGCATCGTGGGATAGAGCCCCTTGATGCACAGCAGGTCGCCGAAGTTGAGGGAGAAGGCCCTCACCGCCACCCGGACCTCGCGCTCGCCCAGCGGCTGCGCCACGGTCATGATGTGTTTGACGTCGTCCACCTGCCCCGGCCGCTCCAGCAGCACCCGGCAGACCAGCGGCGCCTCCACGGAGCGGTCGGCGCTCGCCTGCGCGAAGGACTCCGGACGCGCTGGCCCCCGCTGCTTGTCCGCGGGACGCGAGGCCTGGAGCTGAGCGCCGTACTTCGCCTGCAGGGCCTCCGCGAGTTCGTCGACGGTGCCGTGGTCGAACAGCAGCGTCGTTTCCAGCACCAACCCCAGCCGCTGCCCGATGGCGTTGACCAGCTTGACGGCGATGATGGAGTCGACGCCGTACTCGGTGAACTTGCGGTCGAACGCGACGGCGTCCGGCGACATCTCCACGCACGTGGCGAGGCAGTCGCGAACCACGCCGCGGAGCGCTTCCCCGGACAGGCCGGCGGGCTTCGGCGCCGCCACCGCGGACGCGGCCGAGGTTCCGCGCGTCAGCTCCGGCGACGCGGCTGGCGGCTTCCGCGCGGCCCCCCGAGGCTGCCGGATGACGCCATCACTCTCCGCGAGGACAATCTGCTGCCCCAGGTGATGCGCGTCCTCCACCGGGAAGCCAATCGCGCGATAGCCCTCGCTCTCCAGCGCGCGCGTCCACTGCGCGGGTGAGAGCGCCGGGCCTCCAGGCAGCCGCTGTCCCCTGTCGGAGAACGCCCACCACCCGTCGAGCAACCCGAAGGTGAGGTGCGCCATCAGCGTGTTGCCCGTCAGCTCGTTGAGCGCCAGCACGCCGCCCTGGGCCAGGGCCGCCTTGGCGTTCCGCAGACTCTCCCGGACATGGGGCGTGGCGTGGATGACGTTGCTGGCGATGACGAGGTCGTAGGCGCCCGGCTCCAGGCCCTGTGGCGCCAGCGGCCGCGTCACGTCGAACAACTGGAACCGCATGAACGGATGGTCCGCGCTGAAGGCCTCCCGGGCATGCAGCAGGAACGCCTTCGACACGTCCGTGAAGCAGTATTCAGCGACCTGCGTCCGGTAGGGCGCCAGGGCCGCGAGCACCGACGCCGTCGTACTGCCGGTCCCCGCGCCGATTTCCAGCACACGAAGGGGCGTCGCGCTTCGCACCCGTTCGGCGACGCAGTCGGTGATGGCGGCCGACATCGCCTGGTTGAAGAAGTCCGAGACGGGGTTGTGCTTGTAGAGGTCCTCGACCAGCGTCATCCGGCCGCCGGGGAACAGCACATCCGTGGGGCGCCGCTTGCCACGGATGATGTCCGGCAGCGCGCGCAACGCGGGCTCCAACAGCCCGACGACGGCCCGAAGCGTGGGCACCTGCCGCCACTCGGCGCTCGACTCCATCCACCGTGCCCAGGCCTGCTCCGGGTCCGGCGTCTTGCCTTCCAGGAAGCGGTGACGATTGCCCTCGACGTGCAGGTGCCCTCGGCGCGCGAGGATGGCCACGCTCTCGTCGAACCAGTGACGGTGGCTGGGAGCCACGTCGGGTGTCGTCCCGCCTTCCGCGCCCAGGCCCAGCGCGCGCAACTGCGCGGCCAGCAATTCCACCAGCAGCGCTTCGACCGCCGCCAGCCGCTCGGCCTCCAGCCCCACCTTGGCCTTCGACTCCGCGATGCCCGCCGCGCGCGCCACGGCGCCTCGGTTCGCCGCGGCCACCAGCGAAGCACGGACCTGGCCGCGCTGGACGCTGAGGCGCTCCTCCGTGCTGACGCCCGCGAGCGCCGTGGGCCGGGTGGTCCGCAACATCCCCACCTGCTCCAGCGGTGACCCAAGGTGTGTCTCCAGCGCCTTCATCGCCTCGGCCGGCGCCAGGGAGCCGATACCGAACTGCTCCATGCGGCGGCGATACTCCTCGGTGGCCACGACGCCCACGTTGCCCCAGTACCCCCAGTTGAGCGTCTTGACCGCGAACCGCGACGTCCGCGACAGGTGCGCGGCGAGCGCGTCAACGAAGGTGCAGCCCGCCGCGTAGTTGCTCTGCCCCGGGGCCTTCGTGAAGCTGTTGATGGACGAGAAGAAGACGATGAAGTCCAGAGGCTCCGCCTGGAACACGCGCGCCATGTGGATGCTGGTCTCCACCTTGGCGGCCAGACTCGCCCGGAAGCGAGGCTCGTCCATGGCCGCCAGGCTCTGGTCCTTCAGGACGATGGCCGAGTGCACGATGCCGTGGATGGCGCCGTGCTGCTCCCGAATCTTCCGGTAGGCCTCCCGCAGCGAACCTTCGTCGGTGGCATCCGCGCAGAGGTACGTCGGCTGAGGGCCCAGCGTGCCCAGGAAACGCAGCTTGGACTCGATGTCCGCATCCGCAGGCCGGCGGCCCAGCCAATAGACATGGGCTTGATGCCGGCGAATCATGAACTCGGTCCACACACCCCCGAGGCCCCCGGCGCCCCCGATGACGACGTACACGCCGCCATCCCGGTAGACGGCGGGCGCGCCCACGGCGAACGCGTCCCAGTCGAGCGGCAACAGCTTCTGCCGGAGCCACTGGCCCTGCCGGACCGCCACGGCGTTGCCCTGGGCGTCGAAGGGGACGCTCCAGAGCGATGTCTCCCCCCAGGCGCTCGCGTCCGGCAGGTCGATGAGACGGACCTTCCAGTGCCCGTACTCCTTCGCCATGGAGCCAACCATGCCGTGCACAGCGGCATGCGTGGGGTCCACGTCCTCGCCACGGCTCGTGGCCTGGGCGCGATAGGTGACGACAGTCCACTCCAGTCGCGAGCTTCCGTGGCCAGCCCCGAGCAGCGCCTTCACCAACCGGAACAGGGACAGCACGCCCGTCGTCTGGCGAGAGGCCACCTCGTCGAAGGCGAGCGGCGCCTCGGGCGCAATCCACACCACGTGGTCGATTCGCTCCAGTCCGCGCAGGCGCTCCCGGATGCCCTCGATGCTGTCGTCCGCGCCGATGACGAGCCGCTCCAGACGTCCGCAACGGGTCTCCAGCGCCTCCGCGACCGCACCGGTTGCGTCCACCGCGACCACGTGCTGTGCCTGGGTGGGGCTGGACGGCCCTGGCTCGATGGCATTCGCCTCCCACACGGGGGCCACCAGGACATCGCCCACCAGGCTTTCGGCTTCCGACCGCGCCGGAGCCTCCAGCACGGGCCGCGTGGAGAACCCGCGCAGCACCACCGCGACGCGGCCCTCGTCGTCGCAGAGGTCCAGGTCATAGCGCTGCGTCATGCCCTCGCGCCGGCCGGCGGAGGGCGTGGTGTCGGCGCTGCGGCGAATCCAGGCCCAGGTGGGTCTGGCGCAGGTGGAGAAGACCTGGAGCTCCTTCAACGCGAAGGGCAGCTCTCCACGGTCTCCTCCCGGATGCAGGCACATGATGGCCTGGAGCGCCCCGTCCATCACGCTGGGGTGCAGGATGTAGGCGTCACTCTCCGCCACGTCTTCGGGCACCACCACCTTCGCCAGCACCTGCTCGTCGCCGACGTACACCTCGCGGACGCTTTGATGGGCCGGGCCGTACTGCAAGCCGAGCCGCTGATAGTTCGCGTAGAGGGTGCCGCCCGCGACGACCCGCCGGTTGCACGCCGAGCGGAGGGCGGCCAGGTCCACGCGCTGGGGGCGCGGTCAGCTCCACGCGCTGCGCCTGCCCCTGGCTGTGGAGCACAGCGCCGCTGCCCTGCCCTGTTCCACCCGTCTGGACCTCGAAGGCGAACGCGCCGTTGCCTCCGCCCGCACCGTCCAGCGTGAGGTGGACGTCCCGGCTGACGCCGTTGACGATGATGGGCTGGGACCAGACCACGTTGCTGATCCGGATATCCCCCGCGCTCGTGGCGCCCGTCCGGTGGACGACGGCGGCGCGAGCCATCTCCAGGTAGGCGACGGCGGGCAGCACCCGGTGGCCGTTGACCTGGTGGTCGGCGAGGAACGGCTCGTCGCCATTCAGCGTGGACACGTAGCGCGTCCCCTCCGGGCCAGCGCCGTTCCGGTGCAGCATCGGGTGCAACCGGCGGGGCGCGGCGGGAGGCGCGGCTGGGCGCTCGGCCGGAGCGGCTTCACCCGGCACCCAGTAGGACTCTCGCGCGAAGGGGTAGCTCGGCAGGGGGACGCGCCGTGAGCGGCTCGCGCGGAAGAGCCCCTCCAGCTCCAGCGTGTACCCCTGGAGGTACAGGTCGGCGATGGCGGACAGCTTCTCCAGGTACTCGGCGGCGGGGGCGCCCTCCGCGCATTGCTGGATGCACGCATTGCCGTACCGACGGAGCTCGGCCTGCTCCCGACGGGTGTTCTCGTTGACCTCGGAGACATGCACCCCGGGCGCCCGCCCCTTCGCCAGCCACGTCTCCAGCGAGGCGGCCAGCTCCCGCTCGTCGCGGACCACACACACCAGACGATGCGCGAGGTGCCGCCGGCCCAGCAGCAGCGTCTGGCTGATGTCCCCGCACTCCAGCCGCTCCGTCTTGAGCTGCCCGGCGAAGCGCTCCACCACGGCCTTCAACTGCGCGGTGGTGTGCGCCGAGAAGGCGATGAGGTGGCCCGGCGCCTGGCTGGAGGGCCTCCGCTCCTGAAGCGGCGCCTCTTCGAGGATGACGTGGCCGTTGGTGCCACTGAAACCGAAGGAGCTCACCGCCGCGCAGCGCGGCTTCCCAGGCTCCACGTCCCAGCTCCGCGTCTGGGTGTTGATGAAGAACGGGCTGCGCTCCAGGTCGATCGCCGGGTTGGTCGCATCGCAGTGCAGTGACGCGGGGATCTTCCGGTGCTGCATCGACAGCAGCACCTTGATGACGCCCGCCACACCCGCGGCCGTCGCGGTGTGGCCCAGGTTCGTCTTGATGGACCCCAGGGCGCAGTAGCCGCGCTTGCGGGTGAAGGCTCCGAATGCCTTCGTCAGGGCATCGAACTCGATGGGGTCGCCCAGGCGGGTTCCCGTCCCGTGGGCCTCCACCATCTGGATGTCCTCCGGGTTCACCCCGAAGCGCTCGTACACCTCCCGCTCCAGGCGCTCCTGGGACTTGCCGCTGGGCGCGGTGAGCCCGTTGGTGGTGCCGTCCTGGTTGACGCCGATGCCCCGAATCACGCCACGGATGTGGTCCCCGTCCGCCAGGGCATCCGACAGGCGCTTCAGGACCACCACGCCCACGCCCTCCCCTGGGACGAAGCCATCGGCTTCGTTGGAGAAGGTGCCGCAACGCCCCTTGCGGGACAGCATGCCGCCCCGGCTGGAGAGCACGTAGAACGTGGGCGTCGCGTTCAGATGGACGCCCCCCGCCAGCGCCATGTTCGTCTCCCGCCGCCACAGGCCCTGACAGGCCAGGTGCATGGCGATGAGCGAGCTGGAGCACGCGGTGTCCACGGCCAGCGCCGGCCCCTGGAGGTTCAGGAAGTACGCGATGCGCGCGGGGATGACGGAGCTGGCATTGCCCCAGAACGCCTGCGCGGGCGCCTGACGCGGCAGCAGCGTCGCGTAGTCGCCGTTCGCGCAGCCGACATACACACCGCAGCGCTGGTGATACGGCGTGCTCCCCGCGTACCCGGCGTCCTCCAGCGCCTTGTATGACTCCTCCAGGAACAGCCGCTGCTGCGGGTCCATGCACCTGGCTTCGAGCGCGGAGATGTTGAAGAAGGACGGGTCGAACCGGTCGATGGCGTCAATGAAGCTGCCGCGCATGCACCGGTCGCCCTCACCGGACAGCGTGGTGGCGTAGTGGCCCGCCAGGTCCCAGCGGCGCACGTCCTCCACCAGGTCGTGCCCCGCCTCCAGATGCCGCCACAGCGCATCCACTGAGTCCGACTGGGCGAAGCGGCCACTCATCCCCACGATGGCGATGGGCTCCTCCGCCGTCGCGACCGCCACCGCCTTCCGAAGCGCGGTCGCGGCGACGGGCCTGGGAACCTCCACGTCGTCGCCTCGCGAGTCACGCTGCGGCACGGGCGCAGGAGGCGGCTGGCGCGGTTGCTCATCCAGCAGGCGAGAGGCATCGGCGCCGTGGTGCTCGGAGATGAACCGGCTCAGCACCGCGACGTTGTTGTAGTCGAACAGCACCGTCGTGGGCATCGACGTGCCACACGCGTCATTGATGGCGTTGATGAGGTTCACGGCGATGATGGAATCCACGCCGTAGTCCGCGAAGCTGATGTCGACCTGGATCTGCGACTCAGGAACCTTGAGTGCGCGTGACACGCACGCCATCACCACGTCGCGAATCCGGTCCTCGAGCGACGTGACGCTCGAGCCCACCGGGACTGGCTGCGCCGCCGGGCTCGCTGGCCGAGGCTCCGGCGCTCGCGGGCG
>JBKGHI010000086.1:0-30993 GCA_046520405.1 Myxococcus sp. 1LA | reverse complement strand
GGTCGCGATGCCCCCGGGCGCCGCTGTGACCGGCGTGGGAGGAGTATCCGTGTCGTTCGCGTGCCGCGCCTTCCAGCCGCCCAGGCCCAGGAGCCCCGCGGCGGCCAGGCCCAGGCCCACGCGCAGGCCCCGGCGGCGCCACGTCTTGATGCGCTGGGCGCGCTGGATGCCCTTGAGCAGCGCGAGCGCCCGCGCGTTGGTGGCGTCCAACGCCAGCACCTGATTGAGGCTGGCCAGGGCGCGCGGCGCGCGCTTCTCCGCCACCTGCCGCTCGCTGCGCTCCAGCAGCGTGGCGACGATGCGCTGACGGGCCAGCTTCCGGTACGACGCCGGATCCGCGAAGAACGACACCAGCTCCTCGCCCACGCGGGCGAAACCCAGGCCCGCCAGGTAGTCCGCCAGCGCGTCGCGCAGCCGGGCCGCGTCCGGGTAGCGCCGCCGCGGGTCGCGTTGCAGGCAGGTGGCGCAGATGTCCGCCAGCTCGTCCGACAGCGTGGGCACGCGGCGGCGCGGGTCCTCGTAGTCGCCGTCCAGGATGCGCTTGAGCGTGGCGGTGGTGTTGGGCGCGCTGAAGGGCAGCCGGCCCGTCATCGCCGCGTAGAACATGATGCCCACGCTGAAGACGTCCGCGGTGGGGCCCGCCTCCAGGCCCTCGATGATCTCCGGCGCCATGTGGGCCGGCGAGCCCACCAGCGTGCCGGTGACGGTCATCCGCTCCTCGATGTCCATCAACCGCGCGATGCCGAAGTCCATGAGCTTGAGGACGCCGTCCTCGCGCACCATGACGTTCTCCGGCTTGAGGTCGCGGTGGATGACGCCGGCCTCGTGCGCGTGCGCCAGCGCCGCGGCCAGCTCGTGGATGACCATGGCCGCCAGCTCCGGCGGCTCCATGGGCCCCTCGTCCAGGAACGTCTTCAGCGTCTGGCCGCGGATGTACTCGGTGACGATGAACGCGTCCTGGGCGTCCGCGGCGGAGAAGTCGAAGACCTCCAGGATGTTGGGGTGGTGCAGCTTGGCCACCGCGCGGGCCTCGCGGGCCAGCCGCCGCCGCGACTCGTCCTTGCCGGCCAGGTGCGGGTGCAGCACCTTCACCGCGACTTCACGGTCCAGGGCCGTGTCCAGCCCCTTGTACACGACGCTCATGCCCCCCGAGCCGAGTTGCTCGAGGATGCGGTAGCGACCGATATGGCGGCCGACGAGCGTCGTCATGGCGTGCGGTGGTTCCCTCAGTCCCCGAAGCTGATGCCCATGCTCTTGGTGAAGCGCACCAGCTCACCCGCCGGATCCACCCGGCGCTCCTTGCGCGACTCGCTCAAGGGTACCGCGATGATTTCACCCGCGCGCAGGGCCACCATGTGGTCCCACTGGCCCGCGCTTACCAGGTCCAGCACCTTGCAGCCGTAGCGGGTGGCCAGCACCCGGTCCGCCGCGCTGGGGCTGCCGCCGCGCTGGAGGTGGCCCAGCACCGTGACGCGAATCTCCGCCTCGATGTGACGGGCCAGCAGGTCCGCCAGCACCTTGCCCGAGCCGCCGAGCCGCACCACGCCCCGGCCCGGAATGGCCTCCGCGGCGTCCAGCACGGCCAGCTCGCCGCCCTGGGGGAACGCGCCCTCGGAGATGGCGATGATGGAGAAGCTGCGGCGGCGGGTGGCGCGGCGGCGGATCTTCTCCACCACGGCGTCCACCCGGTACGGAATCTCCGGAATCAGGATGACGTCCGCGCCCCCGGCGATGCCACTCTCCAAGGTGAGGAAGCCGGCGTGGCGGCCCATGATCTCCACCACCATCACCCGGTCATGCGACTCCGCGGTGGAGTGCAGGCGGTCGAGCGCCTCGGTGACGATGAGCCGCGCGGTGTCGAAGCCGAACGTCTGATCCGTCCCCGACAAGTCGTTGTCGATGGTCTTCGGACAGCCGACCACCTTGAGGCCCTTCTCCACCAGCCGGTGGGCGATGGAGAGCGTCCCGTCACCGCCCACGGCGATGAGGCCGTCCAGGCCCAGCTCCTCGCAGCGGCGCAGGACCTGGTCGGACACGTCGTGCTCCACCCAGTGCCCGTCCTCACGGGTCGCGTAGGCGAACGGGTTGGCCTTGTTGGACGTGCCCAGGATGGTGCCACCCTTGGGCAGGATGCCGCGCGTGTCGTCCTCGGTGAGCGGGCGTGCGAGCCCTGGCTCCACCAGACCCATGTAGCCGTTCTCGA
The DNA here is from genome assembly GCA_046520405.1 of Myxococcus sp. 1LA. Taxonomy (GTDB): domain Bacteria; phylum Myxococcota; class Myxococcia; order Myxococcales; family Myxococcaceae; genus Myxococcus. The sequence continues at coordinate 28,790 of JBKGHI010000086.1, read as the reverse complement.
TGCCGACGAACTCGTAGCCGAATTCGTGCGTGCCCCGCTTCACGAGGCCGCGAATGAGGGCGTTGAGGCCGGGGCAGTCTCCGCCACCGGTCAGGACTCCGAGTCTCATGGGACGAGTCATACAGGTCGGACGCGGGTGTCAGAGGGAGGGTGCTTCACCATGACAGAAACGTCGGACCTGATTGTAGGGGGGGGCCCGGGGGGTGCAACGCGCGAATCACCAGCGGGGGCGGATTCGCGAGTGGAAACGGGCCCTTTCCTCAGTCCCGCTTCAGGCGGCGGCGCGAGGCCACCCTGTCGAGCAGGGCCTGGAGGCGAGGCTCCGCCTTGTCGGGGAGGGCCCTGTCTGTCGGTGACTGTAGGGGCATGGCCTTCGCCAGGCCATAGAGTTCGATCAGCCGCTCCTTGAGCAGCTCGCTGTCCGGCCGTTCCTGGACGGCACGCCGGTAGCAGGCAGCGGCGCCCGCATAGTCGCCGAGCGCGAAGAGGCGCTCGCCTTCCTGGACAGGGGAGGAGGGGCCCACGGGGAGGGGGATGCTGGCCGTGGCACGGGCGGCCTGCATGACTTCCAACTCCGCGGGTTGGAGCAGCTCGCGCGCGTTGGCGAGCTTGAGGGCCAGGGCCGCGTCGGTTGGGAAAGCCCGCACGAGCGACTCGTACAGGCCGAGCGCTTCGGTGAGCTCGCCGCGGCGCAGGGCGCGATCGGCACGTGACTCCATGTCGGCCCTGGCGGCGGGGTTCATCTCCCCGGCAGGTTACCCGCGCCGCGCGGGGATGTCACAACGAACACGCACGGTTGCGTCACCTGAAGCCGTGGATTCCGGGAGGCCGCGCGGGGCATCGGGGTGGCCAGCACCCACCCTCGGTGACGCGACGGTGGGTGACACGCCTCGCGTGCGCCCAGGTGCGCCGAAGGCGTCTGCTGCTCCGCGTCCGCACTGGGATGAGACGCGTCGGCGTGTGTCATGACACGCGGAGTGTCACAACACCGGTGTGTCTGTTTTGAATCAAGCCAGACGCGGGGCGAATCTGGATTTCCCGGAGTGACACATTTCACCTTCAATCCCGGAGGGTGGAGGCGGTATCCTTGAAATACCTTCCAAAATGGAAAGGTCTTCAAAGGAGGAGACATGCAGGTGAAGTCCATCGTCATGGCCGTGGTGCTGGCCGCGGGGTTTCTGACGGGCTGTGGTGTTCCTGAAGAGGCGCCGGAAGGGTCCGCGGAGGTCGAGTCGGCGGCGCTGTGTAGCGACTGTGGCTGGCTCTACGTGCGGTGCATGTCGCGTGCGCAGACGCCGGAGGCCCGGGAGCTCTGTGAGTTTGGCCGCGCTGACTGCGAGGCGACGTGGTGCACGGGCGCGGCGCCCGAGGTCGAGGCGGCCGGTGTCTGTGAAACGACGTGTGACACGCGCCTCAACCAGTGCCTCAACTCGGGTGCCAACTGGGGGCTCTGCTTCCACCGCCACACCGAGTGCATCAACAACTGCCCCATCGTGGACGCGACCGCGCCGGCGCAGCGGTAGTCGCCCGGTGTTGCGTCACGCGATGTGACACAAGGGCGGACGCCGGGCCGGGATGTGCCCGGCGTCTGCCTTTGATGGGGGACTCACGGACCCTCGCCGATGGCCCGGGGCGCGCCAGGCCGCCTTCATTGGGCTTCACGGGGATTCCCGAATTTACATGGAAGAGTATTGTCTGGGGCCGCCTTACCCCCATCGCAGCACACCCCCGAAAGGCTGCCATGTCAGACAGGTTGGTTCCTTCCTCCCGCCTCCGTCACACGGTGGCGATGCTCGTTCTGGGCCTCGTCGCCGTCACCCCTCCCGCGTTCGCGGCCGGGCGCTACTACAACGATTCAGGCAGCATCCAGACGCACCATCCCAACTGGATGAGCTGGGTCCCCGACTCGACGAGCCTCGCCGCCATGTCCTTGCCGGGGACACACGACACCATGGCGTACCAGTCCTACGGCGGCTCACTGACGCAGACCCAATCCCTGGACCTGCGCAAGCAGCTCGACGCGGGCATCCGCGCGCTGGACATCCGCTGCCGGCACATCGCGGACAGCTTCACCATCCACCACGGCGTCGTCTACCTGCACGTCAACTTCGACGACGTCCTGCGGACCTCCATCCAGTTCCTGAACGCGAATCCCAGCGAGACGCTGGTGATGCGCGTGAAGAAGGAGCACACCGAGGAGAACGTCACGCGCAGCTTCGCCGCGACGTACGAGGCGTACCGGAACAACCCGGCCTATCAGCCCTACCTCTGGACCGGGAGGCACGTGCCCACGCTGCGTGAGGTGCGCGGAAAAATCGTCATCCTGGATGACTTCGCGGGTGGCGCCTACGGCTTCCCGTGGGGAGGCCTGGACCTGCAGGACGCCTGGACGGTGTCCACCCTCTTCGACATCTCCGGCAAGTGGGACAAGGTCCGCGCGCACCTGACGCGCACCAACACGGGCTCGCCGTCCTCGCTGTTCGTCAACTTCCTCAGTGGTGCTTCCGCGCTCGCGCATCCCTTCACGGTGGCGGGCGGAGGGATGGGCGTGCGCGGCGTGAATGACTACGCCATCGACCACCTGGTGGCGGGGCACGTCCAGCGCGCGGGCATCCTCTTCATGGATTTCCCTGGCGCGGGCCTGATTGACGCCATCCTGGCGCTCAACTTCCGCTTCCTGTCATCGACGACGTGGCTGCCGGATGACTTCGACGTCATCTTCCGGAACACGGCGTACACGCTGGGCGGCAATGCCGAGCAGCGCTGGCATGGCATCCGGAATTTCGTCCACAACGCCGCGCCCGGGCGCAGCTGGCACGTCGTGGCGCTGAAGCGGTCCTGGGGCGCGTGGATTTCCCACCAGGGGAACTTCTACCAGTCCGATGCCATGGATGATTACACGCACCTCGCGTACCTGACGCGCTCGGTGACGAGCGTGGTGGGCAAGCGCTACCTGACGGACTACGTGAGTGGCCAGGTCCGGAGCCTGTCTGGAAACGCGGCGGAGCGCGCCGTCACGCTGCATGGCCGGCTGAACGCCCGCTTCCCGTTCCAGCGCTGGTCCGTGGTGGTGAAGCAGGCGCCGGGCGGGCTGAGCAACTGGGCGTATTCGGACTACGGCCGGGGCGCGCACCTGTCGTCGGGAGACTTCACGTACGCGGTCCAGGGGCACTCCGCCTCGGACGGCGTCTATCTCCACGAGCACTCGAGCTTCGAGGGCAACCTCATCCGGCTCGACGGCAACGTGGCCTCGCTGGTCGGCTGGGGCTTCAATGACATGCTGAGCTCCATCACCCTCGTCGGGCCGTATCAGACGACGATGTGCGAGCATCAGGACTACACGGGCCGCTGCTTCTCCACGTCCCAGAGCGTGAGTGATGTCAACGCGATGCCAGGCGGCTCCTGGCACGACAAGGTGACCTCCGTCGCCATCACCAGGACGGGGTTGCGGTAGGCGCGCGCCGGGAACTTCACGGCGGCGCGCGCCCACGCGGTGGGGCGCGCCGCCTACTTGACCTCGGCACGGCGGAAGAAGACCTCGGTGTTCTCGAAGGACAGGTACTCCAGCCAACCCACGTACCCGAACGAGCCCCCGCTGGAGGAGATGACCCGCGGCGCGGCGGAGCGCGTGGCGTTGTTGCTCAGGTTCGAGCTGGGGGTGAACGTGGCCCCCATGTCGTTGCTGGCCCGGTAGAAGATGTCGGTCGAGCCCGCGGTGGTGTCCTCCCAGGCGACGCGCAGGATGTCATTCGCCGCGGAGAGGCTGACGGCCCCGGAGTCTCCCGGCGTGTTGCTCAGGTTCCTTGGCGCGGAGAACCTGCCGCCGTGGTCGCTGCTGACGCGGAGGACGATGTCGAAGTTGCCGAAGCGATTGTCCTGCCAGGCCAGGAAGACGTGCTGGCCGGAGACCTCCAGGTCTGGCGAGAGCGCGAAGCCCCGGCCCTCGCTCAAGTTCTGGATGGGCCCGAAGCTGGCGGCCCGGTCCGTGCTGCGGCGGTAGAGGATGGCGCAGGTGGTGGGGAAGAGGTCGTCACACTCCTCCCAGGCAACGTGGACCTTCTGGTCCTTCACCGCGATGCGGGCGAGCAGGGAGGGGTGGCCGGGCCCGCGCTCGGCGCTGAGGTTGAGCCGCGGCGTGTAGTCGACGCCCTCGTGGGGGCTGGACCGGACGTAGACGTCGGGCCGGTCGTCCACGCCCACGTCGTCGCCCACCAGGTAGACGCGATTGTTCGACGCGACCAGCTCCGTCACGCCGATGCCGTAGCCCTCATCCATCATCAACGGGGGGCCGAAGCTCAGGCCCTTGTCATGGCTCGCGCGGATGCGCTGGTTCGCTGACCGCGTCCCCGTGGGCACGGTCCACGTCACGTACACGTCGCTGTTCTCCGCGGCGAGCTTCGGTGAAAAGCCGTGGGGCGCGAGCAACTGGGCCGGCGCGAACGTCTTGCCGTTGTCCTGGCTGGCGCGGAACTGGATGCCCTGTTCTCGCCAGGCGACGTAGACCTTCTTCCCCTCCGCGACCACGGTGGGCAGGTAGGCGGGGCTGGCACCGCTGCTCAGGCGCTGGGGCGGCTCGAACGTCTTTCCCTGGTCATTGCTCCTGCGCAGGTAGACATGGGTGATGTCGTCAGACGCTGTATCACTCCAGACGACGTAGACGTTGCTCGCGGAGACGGCCGTCTGGAACTCGAAGTTGAACGTGGGGGTCTCGCTCAGGTTCAGCGCCGGCCCGAACGACTCCTCGAAGCGCGCAGCCGGAACCTGCGCGGTCGCTCTCCAGGACACCAGCAGTGCCCCCAATAGCCATCCCCAGCGCTGCCAGCTTGTCGTACCTGTCAGCCTCAGCATGCGTCCCCTCCCCTCCCACCGTGGATGGCGAGGATGAATATGCGCCGGCCGTGAGCCGTGTCAGTGCTCGCGGGCGCCGCTCGCGTGGCGCTGGCGGACAAGGCGACGCCCCGCGAACCGAGAGGGTGTGACGAAGCAGGCGAAGGTGAACGGCGGTTCACTTGCCAACACTGAGGCCGGCGCGGCCTTCGCCACCGGGGAATAGGCACAGGCTCGGTCGAATTCCATGCGCAGTGGGTGAGGCGCCCATAGTGACGACACATCCGAAGGAGCGATGCCATGAGCCGTGATGCGCAACGACCCTCTCCTCGTCTGAACTACCCCTTGGGAAAACACCACCCGGAGCAACTGCGCACCCCTACGGGCAAGACGCTCGAAGCGCTGACCTTTCAAGCGGCGCTGGACGGGCGCGTGACAGCGGATGACTTGCGTATCACCGCTGAAACGCTGCATTTGCAGGCCGGCATCGCGGAGTCCGTGGGCCGCACGCAGCTCGCCAGCAACTTCCGCAGGGCAGGGGAGCTCACCGCGGTGTCGGACGCACGCATCCTCGAAATCTACAATGCGCTGCGCCCCAACGCGTCCACGCGGGAAGAGCTGCTGGCCATCGCGAAGGAGCTGGAGGAGCAGTACGGGGCTCGCAGCAGCGCGGCGCTCGTGCGGGAGGCCGCCGCCGTCTACGAGCGGCGCGGTTGCCTGCGTGAGCAGGACTGACATTCCGTCGGAAGACACCCTTCGAGGAGACACAACGATGGCGAATGGCACCTCCCACCCCGAGTCCTCAACGGGCCCCAGCCGGAAGACCTCCAGACGGACGAAGCTCCTGGAGGAACGTCCCGTCAACCGGGACGGCTTCGTGGATGAGTGGCCGGAGGTCGGCCTGGTCGCCATGGAGAGTGACGGCGACCCCCGGCCTGGCGTGCGGGTGGAGAACGGCGTCATCGTGGAGATGGACGGCCGGGCGCGCGCCGACTTCGACTTCATCGACCAGTTCATCGCGGACCACGCCATCGACGTGTCGGTGACGGAGCAGTCCATGGCCGTGCCGTCCGAGGAGATTGCCCGCCGCATCGTGGACGCGCGCGTGCCTCGCGCGGAGGTCATCGCGCTGGCCAGGGGGCTGACGCCCGCCAAGCTCCTGGACGTCATGAAGACGATGAACGTCGTCGAGATGATGATGGGCATGCAGAAGATGCGCGCGCGCCGCACGCCTTCCAACCAGGCGCACGCCACCAGCGGCCGGGACAACCCGCTGCAGATCGCCGCCGACGCCGCGGAGGGCGCGCTCCGTGGCTTCTCCGAGCTGGAGACCACGCTGGGCATCGTGCGCTACGCGCCCCTGGCCGCGCTGGGGCTGTTGGTGGGCGCCCAGACGGCCGGCCCGGTGTGCTCACGCAGTGCGCGCTGGAGGAGGCCACCGAGTTGGAGCTGGGCATGAAGGGGCTCACGACCTACGCGGAGACCATCTCCGTGTACGGGACGGAGAAGGTGTTCATCGACGGTGATGACACGCCCTGGTCCAAGGCCTTCCTCGCGTCCGCCTATGCCTCGCGCGGCATCAAGATGCGCTTCACCTCCGGCACGGGCTCGGAGGTGCAGATGGGCAACGCGGAGGGGCGCTCCATGTTGTACCTGGAGATTCGCTGCATCCTCGTCACCCGGGGCGCGGGCGTGCAGGGGCTCCAGAATGGCTCCATCAGTTGTATCGGCGTGCCGGGCGCGGTGCCCTCCGGCATCCGCGCGGTGCTGGCGGAGAACCTGGTGGCCAGCACGCTGGACCTGGAGTGCGCCTCCGGCAATGACCAGAGCTTCTCCCACTCCGACATGCGGCGCGCGGCGCGAGGGCTGATGCAACTGCTGCCGGGCACGGACTTCGTGTGCTCCGGCTACTCCAGCGTGCCCAACGCGGACAACATGTTCGCGGGGTCGAACTTCGACGCCACGGACTACGACGACTGGAACGTGCTCCAGCGCGACCTGAAGGTGGACGGCGGCCTGCGGCACGTGCCGGAGGAGCAGATCCTGGCGGTGCGCGAGAAGGCCGCGCGGGCGCTCCAGGCGGTGTTCGAGTCCTTCGGCTTCCCGCCCATCACCGACGCGGAGGTGGAGGCCGTCACCTACGCGCACGGCAGCGAGGACCTGCCGCCCCGCCGCGTGGTGGAGGACCTGAAGGCCGCGCAGGCGATGATGGAGAAGGGCATCACCGGCCTGGACGTGGTCAAGGCGTTGGAGGCCCAGGGCTTCAGCGACGTGGCGGAGGGCGTGTTCAACCTGCTGCGCCAGCGCGTCACCGGAGACCTGCTGCACACCGCCGCCATCATGGATGCCCAGGGCGAGCCCTGAGCGCGGTCAACGACCCCAACGACTACGCGGGGCCGGGGACGGGTTACCGGCCCACGGGCGCGCGCTGGGAGGAACTCAAGCAGCTTCGCTTCACGACCAACGCCAACAAGCCGGAGACCACGGGCGGTGGTGTGGCGCCCGCGGGGGGCCGCGTCCTCACGCTGGACGAGCGCGGCGTGGCGAAGAAGGGCACCCGGAGTGACGAGGTGGTGGTGGCCGTCTCCCCGGCCTTCGCTCGCTTCTTCACGCGGACCATCGTGGACGTGCCCCTGGCGGAGGTGGTGCGCGCGGTGCTGGCGGGCATCGAGGAGGAGGGCGTGTCGGCGCGCGTGGTGCGGGTGTTCTCCAGCGCGGACCTGGCCTTCATCGCGCACACGGGCGCGCGGCTGAGTGGCTCGGGCATCTCCGTGGGGTTGCTCGCGCGCGGCACGACGATGATTCACCAAAGGGATTTGCCACGGCTGAGCAGCCTGGAGCTGTTCCCCCAGGCGCCGCTCCTGGACCTGGACACGTTCCGGAAGATTGGCCGCAACGCCGCGCGCTACGCGAAGGGAGACGCACCGGAGCCGGTGCCCGTGCAGAACGACTTCATGGCGCGTCCGCGCTTCCAGGCCAAGGCCGCCGTGCTCCAGCTCAAGGAGACGGAGTTCATCGAGGCCCGGCGCGCGCGGCCGAACTCGCGGTGTCCTTCGGCTGAGCGCGGGGAACAGGGCCTCCCACGATGCGTTCCCTGACGGAGTCGGAGGTATCCGGAGCTTCCGCCACGCGCCTGGTGGTGGGCGTGGACGTGGGCAACTCCACCACCGAGGCGTGCCTCGCGGAAGTGGACGCCCGGGGTGTGCGCTACCTGGGCGGTGGCATCTCCCGCACCAGCGGCATCAAGGGGACGACCCGCAACATCCAGGGCGTGCTGGAGGCCATTGATGGTGCCCTGGCGCGGGCGGGGTGCTCGCGCTCGGCGTTGGCGCTGGTGTTGCTCAACGAGGCCACGCCGGTCATCAGCGGCATGGCCATGGAGACGCTCACCGAGACGGTCATCACCGAGTCCACGATGATTGGCCACGACCCGGCCACGCCCGGAGGCTCCGGACTGGGCGTGGGCGAAACGGTGCCTTTCCATGCGCTGGCTGCGCGCACCGAGACGGCTCCCGTCATCGTGGTGATTCCCCGGGACGTGGACTACGAGGACGCGGCGGCGGGCCTGGAGGCGGCGCGCGCGCGTGGCATCGACGTGCGGGGCGCCATGGTGCAGCGGGATGACGCCCGGCTCATCGGGAACCGGCTGGGGGCGCCCATTCCCATCGTGGACGAGATTGCCCTCATCGACCGCGTGCCTTTGGGGATGCAGGCGGCGGTGGAGGTCGCGCCGCCGGGGCGCACCATCCGCGAGCTGTCCAATCCCTATGGCCTGGCCACCTTGTTCGGGCTGAGCGCGGAGGAGACGAAGCTGGCCGCGCCCATCGCCCGGGCGCTGGTGGGCAGCCGCTCCGCGGTGGTCATCCGCACACCTTCGGGCGACATCACGGACCGGCGCATTCCGGCGGGGACGCTGGAGTTGGTGGGCGAGAGGACACGGCAGAGCATCGACGTGACGGAGGGCGCGGAGGCCATCATGCGCCTGCTGCGGCGAGTGCAGCCGCTTCAAGACGCGGTGGGAGCGCCGGGGACGAACGTGGGCGGCATGCTGGCGCGGGTGCGCGACACCATGGCGGAGCTGACGGGCGACCCTCCGGAGGCGGTGCTCATCCAGGACGTGCTCGCGGTGGACACCTTCGTGCCGCGCGAGGTGCGGGGCGGCCTGGCGGGTGAGTTCGCGCTGGAGAGCGCGGTGGCCCTGGCGGCCATGGTGGGCACGCACCACGGCGCCATGGCGCGGCTGGCGGATGTACTGAGTCAGGCACTGGGCTGTGAGGTTCGGGTGGGTGGCGTGGAGGCGGACATGGCCCTGCGCGGCGCGCTGACCACGCCGGGGACTCAGCGGCCGGTGGCGGTGCTGGACCTGGGCGGTGGCTCCACGGATGCCGCTCTGGTGAACGGGCAGGGCGAGGTCCGCACCACGCATGTCTCCGGCGCGGGCGATTTGGTGACGCGGCTCATCGCGTCCGAGCTGGGCCTGGAGGATGACGAGACGGCGGAGAACGTGAAGCGTTATCCGCTGGCCAAGGTGGAGAGCCTCTTCCAGCTCCGGCTGGAGAACGGACAGGTGGCGTTCTTCGAGCAGCCCCTGCCCGCGGAGACCTTCGCGCGCGTGGTGGCCCTGAAGGAGCAGGGCGTGCTCGCGCCGGTGCCCTGCCGGCACCCGCTGGAGAAGATTCGGCAGGTGCGCCGGGACGCGAAGAAGCGCGTGTTCGTCGTCAACGCGCTGCGGGCGCTGGAGCGGGTGGCGCCCGGGGGCAACCTGCGGCGGCTCGACTTCGTGGTGCTGCTGGGTGGCTCGTCGTTGGACTTCGAGATTCCGGAGCTCATCGCCGAGGCCACCGCCGAGTTCGGCATCGTGTGCGGGACGGGCAACATCCGAGGCACCGAGGGGCCTCGCAACGCCGTGGCGACAGGGCTGGTCGCCGCGCACGTGGAGCGGGGCCGTGAAGGGTGAGCGCCACGACAAGGCCGCCGAGCGGCCGTCGGTGTTCGTGGTCCACCGCCCGGATGCGCGCGCGGCGCTGCGCGAGGTGTGCGCCGGGTTGGAGGAGGAGGGCGTGCCCTACGTGTGCGAGCCAGCGGAGGCGCCGCTGATGGCCGCGGCGCACGACGCGGCGGAGCGCTCGCGGTTGTCGGTGGGCGTCGCGGTGGCGGCCTCCGAGGCCTGTGTCCATTTCAGCCAGCTTCCAGTGGCGGCGCCCGTCCTCCACGTCACCGGTGCCAACGCCGAGGTGTTTCGCATGCTGGGCCAGGACGCGGCCCGGCTGGTGAAGGTCATGCCGTTGAGTACGCCCCTTGTCTCGAAGGTCGCAGAGGAGAACGCCCCATGAGCAGGAAGCTGACGCTGGCCGCCGCGGAGAAGGTCGTCGACGCCGCGAAGAAGAAGGCGAAGAAGCTTGGGCAGCCCATGAACATCGCGGTGGTGGACGCGGGAGGGCACCTGGTGGCGTTCGCCCGGATGGATGGCGCCATCTTCGCCAGCGTCGACATCTCCCAGCGCAAGGCCTACACGGCCATCTCGCTGAAGATGCCGACGAAGGCGCTGGGGCCGCTGACGCAGCCGGGTGGGCCGCTGTTCAACATCGAGGTGACCAACGGCGGCCTGGTCTCCTTCCCGGGCGGGATTCCCCTCATGGACGAGGACGGCGAGTTCGTGGGCGCCATCGGCGTGAGCGCGGGCACCGTGGAGCAGGACCAGCAGGTCGCCGAGGCGGGGGCCGCCGCCTTCAACGGCTGAGACGTGATTCACAACGAGGGTGGACGCGCGCCTGGATGGAGGCCGCGCGTGGCCGTGTCGCCAGGAGGGATGCCCGGCGTTCCTACCGGGTGAATTCGAGCGCCAGCTTCTCCAGCAGCTCCCGGGTGCCTTCCTCGCGTCCGCGCACGGCGTCCTGGCCGCCCTCGAAGTACGCGCCCTGCTCCGTATAGGACATGTGCGTCGTGTTGCCCTCGGCGGTGAACTGCACCGTCACGAGCGACGAGGAGATGCGCTTGCCGGCCACCGTCATCGTGTAGGCGAAGACGATGCGCTCGTTGGGGATGATGTCCGTGTAGAGCGTGTCGTTGCCAATCTCCGGCCCGCCCTTGAACCGGAAGACACCGCCCTCGCGGCCTCCCGTCTGGAAGTTCAAGTCGTAGCGGCCAATCTCCCAGCCTTCGCCCTCCACGAACCAGCGGCGTCGAACCTCGGGGGCCTCAAACGCGTTGAACACGCGGGGCACGGGCGCGTTGAAGGTGCGGTCGATGGTGAAGGTGCTGTGAATGACGGTCATGGCTTCTCTCCTGAGGGTGGGGTGGGGTCTTCGTTCAGCAGGGCTTCGAGCCGATCGAACTTCCGCTCGATGAGGCTCTTGCGATCGGCAATCCACTGCTCGGCCACCCGGAGGCCCTTGGGCTCCAGCCGGCACGAGCGCACGCGCCCGACCTTCTCGGTCGTCACGAGCCCGCTCTCCTCGAGCACCTGGAGGTGCTGGACGACGGCCGCCAGCGAGATGCCGAGCGGCCTGGCGAGCGCACTCACCGAGGCGGGCCCGTTGCCCAGGGTTTCGACCATCGCGCGTCGCGTGGGGTCCCCCAGGGCGTGAAAAACCCGGTCGATGTCTGATTGGTTAGGCACGAACTTAAGTATCGGCACGGCCCCCTGATTGTCAAGCCGATGCTTAAGTGTTGGGTCGAGCCTCCTCGGGGGGGGAACCTGAGCGGTTGGCAACGCGCTGAGCGGGGGCCGCTATGCGGGGGCGGGTACGTAGAGCCGACTGGGCATGCCTTCGTAGTCGAAGGCGCGCTCGAACCGCATCCCGCTGCGTTCCGCGACGCGGATGGAGGCGGCGTTCTCCGGATGGATGATGGCGACCACGGGCACCTCGGGCAGGTGACGCCGAGCCAGCGCCAGCGCGGTGCGGGCCATCTCCGTTGCGTACCCGGTGCCCCAGGTCCGGGGGAGGAAGCGGTAGGCCAGGTTCAGCACCTGTCGCCCTTCAATCACCTTGTGCCGCACGCCGCCGAAGCCGACGACGTCTCCGAGGGCATCACGTCGCTCCACCACCCAGTAGCCCACGCCGTGCCGTGCCCAGTCATCCAGCCACAGCGCCAGTTGCTTGTGGGCCTCTTCCCGGGAGCGCATGGGCCCGGCGATGTTGAACCGGTTCGTCTCCGGATCGGCATGAAGGGTGAATACCGCGTCCAGGTCGCTGTCGCGAACGGCTCGGAGCAGCAGGCGCTCCGTGGTCGTGGATTGAAATGCTGGGAGCATGGCGGGCAAGAAGGTGCGTCGTGTTCAACCGGCCACCAGCGCCGGTGGCGCCGCGATGGCCGGGCGGCCCGCGATCAGACTGGCGAGGACCGCGGCTGCGCACAAGGCGTGGATACCTCCAACCCATGACGGAGGCATCCACGCCACGCCGGCTCCCGCCAGGAGGGCCACCACCGCGAGCGCGCAAGACAGGCGCCAGGCCCAGCGTTCGCGGCGGAACAGGAACACCGTCGCGACCGCCACGGTCAGTCCGTACAGAAGCAGCGCCGCGGACAGGACCCCCGACATCTCGGCGGCCATGAGCCCGGCGAGCGCCAGATAGGGGACCGTCAGCGATTGGGCGAGGGCGGCCCCGGTGATGAATCCGCCACCGCGTTGTAGATTTTCAGGGGGAGCGTTGCTCGCGTTCATGACGCGGTGACGCTAGCGCGTCGACAAGGCGAAGGACCAGCGGTGTGTGGCTTCCCAGGAAGGAGGTCTGTCGCTAGCGTCCCGACGATGCAAATCCAACTCAATGGAATCGGACGCTGTGTTGTCGTGCTGTCTGTCTTGGTGTTGGCCGCGTGTAACGCGGGCGACCCGGGTGAGGATGAACTTCAACTCGAGTCGTCGGAACAGAACCTGACCTGCTCGGTGACCAAGCAGTGCCCGGGAGCGGCGCCCATATCCTGCTCTGGCGTCAACACCCTCTGTCTTTCGGGGGATCTCGACGGAGGCTGGGTGAATTGTGGGCAGGGTCTGATCCGTTGTGCCCCGCCCTGTATTTGCGGCGGTGAGCGGCACGTCATCACGCGAGGGGTCAATCATCCGCTCCGCTGTCACCGTGCCATGGAGACCGCTCGGGAGCAGGCCTATGCGGCCGCCGCGGCCGCATGCCCCGCGGGATACTGCAACGCGGTGGAGCAGGAGCTGCGCTGCGAGCCGACCCCCTATGGCGACCACCACGCGCTCTTCCAGTTGACCTACTCCTGCAAGGACCCGGCGACCTGCCAGTAGCGGGCGTTGGATGACAGCCCACCCGCTCCCGCGGCAATGGGGCCGCCGCGGGAGCGCACCAGACAGGCTGGCGGGGTCCAGGACGCGTACCCGCTCGTCTGGAGCGCACAGGGCACCGGCGGGGATGTGCCCTGTGCTTATGATGGCCCCATGCACGCCGCCTTCCTGGCCGCCGGACTGCTGACGCTGACAGGCGGGCTCGGAACGGAGCTGCGCCGGGACGGCTATTCGTTCCGTCCGCCGGAAGGCTTCCACATGGTGCGCTGGGAGCAGTACGCCGGCTCGCGCGTGGGCGCGGTGGCGTTGGAGCCGGACGCACCGCGCGCGCTGTCAGCGGCGCTCACGGATGGTGAAGGTCCGAACGCCGCTACCTTCCTCGTGTCCGTGGTGGGGCGTGGCTTCAGTGCCAGTCCGTCCGACCGGGAGGAGTTCGCCTCGGCGGTGATGCAGCACTACCAGCGTGAGCTGGGGCTCGCGCTGGTGGCCGAGCGCGTGGAGCGCGTGGGCGGCGTGACGCCTCGCGTGGAGTTGCTGGGCACGCTGAGAGAAGCGGGACAGGTTCGCACGGTGCTCATCGCGGGGCTGGCCTCGGAGGGCGAGCACGCCGTGGTGATGGTCAGCGCCCCCGCGGTGCGCTGGCAGGCGCTGGAGCCCCAGGTGCGTGCCTCGCTGGAGACCTTCCGCCACGAGCCGTCGAACGCGGGGGGCCCCATGCCACGCCGCGTGCTGGGCGCGCTGGCGGGAACCCTGGCCGGCGCGTTGGTCGTTTCGTACACGGCGTGGCGCAGGCGGCGGCAGCGTCACGCGGCGGTGTAGCGCGCGCGGCCCTACGTAGGCTCTGGCGCGAGCGGTGGAACCGGCGTCGGTTTGTGATGCTCATCCAGCGCCACCAGGATGAACCGGCCGCGCGTGCACAGCGCCCGGACGCCGGTGAGCAGCTCCTCGGCGAACATCTCCACCTCCACGGTGAGCGACGTCCGGCCGGTGGACACCACCCGGCCCACCAGCTCCACGAGCTGGCCCTGGCGCACGGGGATGTGGAAGTCGACACGTTCGCTGGAGGCGGTGACCATGTTGCGCCGCGTGTAGCGGCTGGCGGTGATGAACGCGGACATGTCCATCATCCGCAGCGCCTGCCCGCCGAAGAGGACGCCGTAGTGGGTGGCCTGGTCGGGGAACACCATGTCCACCATCCGGGTCTCGGTGGCGGAGGAGGGGAGCGACGGCATCGGGGGATTCATGTGAGCGACTCCTGGGTCAAGCCATCACCGATGCCCGCGCAGCATCCCTGGCCATGGGCGACGCTATCGGCTGCCTCGAGGGCCGCCAAGTCACATGTGCCCCGCGTGGAACATCAGTGCACGGAGAGGAACACCCGGGCTTGCGGGATGCCGCGAGAGACGGTGTCGAAGTCGCGGAAGAAGCTGTTTCGCTCGAAGAAGGTGAAGCTGGCGCCCAGGCCCAGGTTGGCGAACAACGGCACGTCCAACTGCAAGGTTCCCTCGTGCACCAGGTGGTTGCCGTCCGCCCCGTTGAGCGTGTGCAGCCACGTCGTGCCCGCATGCAGCCTGAGGTACTCCCAGGGCCAGCGTCCGAAGGACACCTCGAAGTGGAAGGCTAGGCCCGGGCCGTAGTCGTAGTCGCGTCCCACCCGGTCGGCGTATTCGGAGGTGATGCCCGCCAGCACCACGCCTCGCAGGTGGAGTGACAGGCGCAGCTCACGGCCTTCCTTCGTCAGGTAGCGGTACAGGAGCCCCGCGCCCATCGACTGGCCGCCCAGCTCGTAGGCCTGCGTGTCGTTGTAGTCGAAGTGCTGGAAGGCGCCGAGCAGCACGCGCTCATTCCCGCCGTTCTCCAGCGGGAACATCGCCAGCGCGCCCCGAATCTCGGCGCGGCTGATGAGGCGGCCCTCTCCGGTCGTGAACTGCACGCCCATGTTGAAGGCGTCGAAGGGAGCGTCCACCGGGAAGCGCAGGGCATCGCCGTAGCGCAGGTCCAGCTCGGCGAAGAACTGGTTCAGCGTCGGACCCGCGTCGATGTTCAGGTAGCCCGCGCGCGCCAAGGAGGCGAACACCGGGGGTTGCCAGTCCTTCGGGTTGGGCTCGCTGCGCCAGGCGTCCCCGCGCACCACCCGGTTGAAGCCGCGGACGGGATTGAGCATCCCCGCGCTGACCTCGCGGGCCACGCGCTCGGTGCCCGTGGTGCGCTGGTCCAGCAGCATGGAGGACAGCCGGTAAATGACCTCCCCCTGGGCCCACCCACCCACCGTGGTGTTGATGAGGTCGTTGAAGGAGGGCAGGTGGTTCTCGCCGAACAGCTCCCATTGAAGGCTGCCCAACAGGGTGAAGCCCATGGCGCCCCAGTAACCGAAGCCGTGGTCCCGGGCGGCGTTGAAGTACGCGCTGCCGTGGTAGGGGTGCGCGAACTGGTTGGTACTGAAATTGTCTTTGTCCCAGACGAACCCCGTCTCGAGGTTCGTCCGCCACGCGTTGAAGCCAATCCGGGCGAAGTCCTTGTTCAGCACATATCGGTCGAAGCCCCACACCGCGAGGTTGATGGCCGTCACTTCCCCCAGGGCCCACCAGAACTGCCGGGGGCGGCGTGGGGGGGCGACGTCCTCGTCTTCATCCCGGGCGAGCGGCGCGTCCTCGGGAAGGCCGTCCGTCAGGGCGAGCGAGGGCAGCAGGGACAGGAGCAGCGCCACCTTCCGCCATCGCGCCGCCTGCCCGTGCCCGCCGCACCACTGACCGTGACGCATGCCGGCTTCCCCCAGCCGAAAGGCCAAGATGCGGCCCCCCTGTGTGGCCCGGCCATGGACCGGCGGCGCAGGCCCGCGTCGGTGGGTGGACGGACCGCCCGGCCGGCCGCCTGGTGGATGGCATGAGGCCAGTCGTCCCTCGGAGGGCGCGGTGGGGTAGGGTGCGCTGCATCCATGTTCGCCTTCATCCTCGCAGCGGTGCTCGCGCAGTCGCCGGTGGCTCCGGCGGAGCCGAGCCCGCCTCCGGCTCCAGGTGCCTCCGACGCTCCGCCGCCCACCGTGCCCCTGGGGACGCTGCCGCCCGCCACGCACGAGCTGTTCCAGCGCATCGAGGGACAGGTGGCCCAGGTGCGCATCATCGAGCGGCGCTCCGGCACGCGTTCGTCCATCGGGTCGCCTTCTTCGTGTCGGCCGCCGGGCACGCGGTGACGAACTACCACGTCATCTCCGACGTGGTGATCCACCCGGAGGACTACACGGCGGAGCTGGTGTTGAAGGGCGCGGGCGAACCCGTCCCGGTGCGCCTGGTGGACGTGGACGTGGTGCACGACCTGGCCGTCATCCAGACAGCCACCCCGGTGCAGAGCTTCTTCGTCCTGGACGACCGCGAGCCGCCGCAAGGCGCGCGCCTGTTCGCCATGGGCAATCCGCGCGACCTGGGCACCACCATCGTGGAGGGGACGTACAACGGCTTCATCCATGATGCGCTCTACGAGCGGCTGCACTTCAGCGGCGCCATCAACCCCGGCATGAGCGGCGGGCCCACGCTCACGGGCGAGGGCCGCGTGGTGGGTGTCAACGTGGCCACCATGGGCAACCAGGTGGGCTTCCTGGTGCCGGTGAAACACGCGCGGGAGCTGCTGGCGCGCGCGCTGGAGGCGAAGGACCGCGGCGCGCAGGCCCTGCTGGACACGGTGCGCGCGCAGTTGTTGGACAACCAGCAGCGCGTCACGGAGCGGCTGTTGGGCGAGCCCGTGCCGCGGCAGAACCTGGGCAGCTACCGCGTGCCCGGACGCTGGGGCTCGTTCCTCAAGTGCTGGGGTGACACGCCGCACGACCCGGAGGTGCCGTACACGGTGACGAACTACCAGTGCTCGTCGGAGGAGGACATCTTCGTGTCCTCGCGCCACCGCACGGGCGTGGTGGCCTTCCTGCATCAGCACGCCACCAGCCAGAAGCTGGGCGCGCTGCGCTTCGCCTCGCTGTACAGCGCGCTCTTCTCCCAGGACCCGGACGCGGTGGAGGCCACGCGGCAGGACGTCACCAACTACCGCTGCCAGTCGGAGTTCGTGGACGTGGCGGGCCTGCCGGTCCGCGCCGCGCTGTGCATGCGCGCGTACCGGAAGTTCCCCGGCCTGTATGACCTGGTGCTGCGCGCGGCCACGCTGAACGCCAGCACCAGCGGCGTGGACACGTCGCTCACGCTGGCGGGGTTCACCGCGGACAACGGCCGCAAGCTGGCGCGCCGCTACCTGGAGGCGCTGTCGTGGACGAAGTGATCTTCCTGGAGGTGCTGGAAGGCGACTCGGTCCAGGCCCGCCACCGGCTGGAGCGCTTCCCCGTCAACGTCGGCCGGGGCTACGGCAACGACGTCATCCTCGACGACCCGAAGGTCTCCGCCGAGCACCTGCGCATCGAGCGCCGCGAGGACGGCATGCTGGTGCTGCGCGACGTGGGCAGCCAGAACGGCACGTACCGGCTGGAGCCCTGGTCGCAGTTGGCCGAGCTGGAGCTGGCGCCGGACACCCGCGTGTCGGTGGGGGACACGGTGCTGCGCTTCCGCGCGCGCAACCACGCGGTGGAGAAGACGGTCATCGCGGCGGCGCCCACCGCGCCACGGCCGCGCGTCTTCGAGCAGCCTCGTTATTTCTCCCTGGCCCTCCAGGCGCTGCTGGCCACCAGCCTGCTGGAGGGCTACCTGGCCAACTACGGGCGCACCGACTGGGGCGAGCTGACGGTGGCGCTGGTGGTGCCCCTGGGCATCACCTTCATGTGGGCGGGGGGCTGGTCGGTGGCCAGCCGCATCGCCCGGCGCCAGTTCCACTTCCGCACGCACGCCACGGTGGCCGCCCTGGTGCTGCTGGGCTCCGTCGTCATCCAGCCGCTGCTGACGCTGGTGGGCTTCAGCCTGGGGGTGAGCGGCAACCTGTCCTGGGCCCACCACGCCGCCTTCCTGGCGCTGATGGCGTGGGGGCTCTACTGGCACCTGCGCTACGTGACGCGTTGGGAGCCCGCGCGGCTGATGCGGGTCATCGCCGTCGTCACGCTGTCGTTCGGCGCCCTGTCGCGGGCGGATGAGTGGCTGGGCAACGAGTCCTTCAGCACGGAGCTGGGCTTCCGCCGGTCGCTCCTGCCGCCGGCCTTCCGGTTGGTGGGCACCGAGCCCGTGGACGACTTCTTCGCCGACTCCGCGGACGTTCAGGAACAGGTGGACGCGCTGGCCCGCGAGCCGTGAGCCGCCAGGGGCGATAGGACGCTCCAGGCGGGAAGGGGGATGTCAGACCGGGCAGGTAGGAATGCGCGGATGGACGTCCATCAGGAGTCGAGGTCTGTCGTCGGTGCCCGCCGGTCGCCCGTCCCGGGCTCGTGGAGAGACGGGCCCGCCGCCGGGCACCGGGAGGGCGGGCTGACGCGGGTCCTCGTGGCGCCGGACCTGGCGTCCTTCCGGGTGGTGGCGCGCGGGCTGCTGGCGCGGGGTGAGCCTCCAGAGCGGGTGCGCTTCGAAGAGGCGCGCGGACGTCAGGACCCGTGGCGGGAGGCCTCGCGCTGGGAGGCCTGGGGGCGCGCCGCGTCCGGGGTGCCTCGGGACTTCGTGGGCCTGGCTCAGCAGGTGGTGTGCCACCGGGAGCCGGCGCGGTGGACGTTGCTGTACCGCGTGCTCTGGCGGCTGACCCATGGGGAACCGTCACTGCTGGAACGCCATGAGGACGCGGACGTGCGGCGGCTTCGGTGGCTGGAGCAGGCGGTGCGGCGGGACATGCAGGCCTTGATGGCGGCCTTGCGCTTCCGCCGGGTGTGGCGGGACGGGCGTGAGCACCATGTCGCGTGGTACCGGCCGGAACACCGCATCGTCCGGGACGTGGCGCCGTTCCTCGTGCGCCGCTTCCCGGCCTTCTCCTGGAGCCTGTTCACGCCGGAGACCTGGGCGCATTGGGACGGGGCGCGGTTGTCCTTCGAGGACGGCGGAGCGCCGCCGGAGTGGGTACGCGCCCGGTTGGAGGGGGCGGCGTCCCACGCGCGTCCCCCGGCGGACGTGGCGCGCGCGCCCCTGCTGCTGGTGGGGGCGTCCACCGGGGACGGCGTGGTGGCGTCCTTGTCCGGCCCCGCGGGAGCGCTGCTGGACGTCGTGTTGGGGCGCGCGGGGCTCACGCGCTCCATCCCCCTGGTGGTGCGGCCATGCGGGGACGGCTGCCGCATCCGGCGCGGCGGGGTGCCTCCGTCGGCGAGGGGGGAGGCGCGCACCTGCCGTCATGGGTTGGACGCCATGGTGGCGGAGGTCCGTCCGCGGATGATTGTCGCGCTGGGGCCCGTGGCGGCGCAGGCCTTCCTGGGGGTGGGGTTTCGCATGCACCTGAGCCGGGGGCAGGTGCTGGACACGCGGTGGGCGGAGGGGTGGATGGCCACGTATGCCCCCGAAGCGGTGCTGCGGCTCCCATCGGGCCGGGCGCGGGCGGAGGCGCGCATCCACTTCGAGGCGGATCTCCGGTCCGCTGCGGCGTGGCTCCGGCAGCGGCTCACCGGTGACGCGCGGGCCGGGGGCGTGGACGGTCCATAACGACTCGAGCCTGGGGGCATATCGCCGGGGCGCCGGATGCTTGCGCCGTGACACCTGGGGTGCCGTGTGGCTGCGCGTGGGGCGCCCCTGGATTAGGCTGGAGAGACCTTTCTGGGAGGCTCTGCGATGCGTCGTTCATCGCTCCTGGCGGCTTCGGTGCTGTTCTTCGTGGGATGTGCGCAAGGGCCTGCCCGGCGCGCGGACCCCGTGGCCTTCGTGCCCTTGGACTTGTCGCAGCGGGCGTCCCTGGAGCCCTGGGCCATCTCCATGCCCTTCGAGACTGGCCAGGACGGCACCGACCTGGTGTTGTCCTTCCTGGACCGGGCGGAGGCGTCCGGGGCGCGCTTCGTCAGCGACCTGCAGGTGGTGTTCGTGACGAAGCAGGGGGACCAGCCGCTGGAGTGCACCACGCGGCTGGTGCCGGAGGAGGAACTGGAGGCGGCGCCCCGGGACATCCATGAGCGTCTGAGCTCCGTCTCCGGCTCCGGTTCGCCCCTGGCGCTGGAGGACTTCCTCTACAGCGCCACGGAGTTCGCCTGCGTCTCCGCCCCGGCGACGCGGCTGGTGCGGCAGTACTACACGGCGCCGAGCGAGCTCCCGCAGAACCGGGTGCGGGAGTCGGCGGCGCAGGATTCGTTCCGCGGAGGTGGCACCTCCTGTGGCTACATGCGCGTGGATCGCTACCTGCCGCGGTATGCCTTCCAGGCCGCCGTCCAATACGTGCCGCCCATCCCGTACCGCCTGCGGGATGCCCGGCCGGAGCTGGCCCTGGCGGAGTCGCGGGCGGAGTGCGTCCCCATGGACCCGTTCGCGCCCACCGTGAACCGCATCGAAGCGGTCGTCTACGGGGGCGCGGGGCCCAAGGCCGCCCTGGAGGCCGCGCTCCAGGTGCATCCCGTCCGCAGCTACCTCTGAGTCGCTGGCGTCGCTGGGGCCCGGGTTTGTCCCGGGACCTCGCGTGGCAGGGAGGCCTCAGAGGCCGCGCACGGCGTGAGGCCGGTAGGGGGCTTCCAGGGCCTTTACTTCCTCGGCCGTCAGCTTGAGGTCCACCGCGCGCACGGCGTCCTCCAGGTGCTCCAGCTTCGTGGCGCCAATGATGGGCGCCGTCACCGTGGGACGCGAGAGGAGCCAGGCCAGGGCCGTCTGCGCGGGGGGCACGTTGCGCTTCTCCGCCACGCTCCGGTTCGCCTCCACCACGTCCCAGTCTCCCGGCTGGTCATAGAGCGTGGGGGACAGCGTGTCCGACTTCGCCCGCGTCGTGGCGTCCCGGTCCTTCAGCGACTTGCGCGAGCCCGCGAGCAGGCCGCGCGCCAGCGGCGACCAGGGGATGACGCCAATGCCCTCGGCCTCGCACAGGGGCAGCATCTCCCGCTCCTCCTCGCGGTACACGAGGTTGTAGTGGCCCTGCATGGACACGAAGCGCGTCCAGCCGCGCAGGTCCGCGACGCCCAGCGCCCGCGCGAACTGCCACGCATACGCGGAGGAGGCGCCGAGGTAGCGCACCTTGCCCTGGCGCACGAGCTGGTCCAACGCGGCCAGCGTCTCCTCCAGCGGCGTGTTCGGGTCCATCCGGTGAATCTGGTAGAGGTCGATGGCCTCCACGCCCAGCCGCTTCAAGCTGGCTTCACACCCCTGGACGATGTGCTTGCGCGACAGGCCGCGCATGTTCTGCCCGTCCCCCATGGGGAAGTAGACCTTGGTGGCCAGCACGACTTCGTCCATGCGCGCGTAGCGGCGAAGGGCGCGGCCCGTGACTTCCTCGCTCACGCCCATCGAATACATGTCCGCGGTGTCGAAGAAGTTGATGCCCAGCTCCACCGCCCGGCGGAAGAAGGGCTGCGCGGCTTCTTCATCCAGCACCCAGGGACGCCACGTGGGCGTGCCGTAGCTCATGCACCCAAGGCAGAGGCGAGACACCCGCAGGCCGGTGCGTCCGAGGTTGGTGTATTTCATTTCGTGGCGTCCTCGCTGCTCCAACGCAGGATGTGTCCGTCATAGCGCGATAGAACGGGGGGCGCGCGCACAAGGGCTTTTCCGCCTTATCGGAATACAGTAAATAAACGTCGAATCCGAGGGGACGCTGAACGGACCGCTGTGGGGTGCCCCTCGTATTTGACGGGAGGGGTGTGCGCCTCGGCGTTCCGGCTGGTGTCTTCCAGTCAGGCAACGGGACTCCGACGACATGCACCTTCCGATTCGCTCTCAGTACGCCTCTGAGGTTGCCTGCCCGGGAGATGCCACCCTGGTGGACGTGTGCCGGACACGGGCGGCGGCGCAGCCTGGGGACTGGATTTACACGTTTTTGGAGGACGAAGGCGCAAGCGTCCTCACGTACGCGGAGTTGGATGCGGGGGCACGGGCCGTGGCAGCGCTGCTCCAGCGGCACCTGGCGCCCGGCGAGCGCGCGTTGCTGCTGTATCCACCGGGCCGCGAGTACGCGCTTGGCTTCCTGGGGTGCCTCTACGCGGGCGTGGTGGCCGTGCCGGCTATCCACCGGACCCGATGCGGCTGGGCCGCACCCTGCCGAGGCTCCAGTCCCTGGTCGCGGACTGTGGCGCGCGGGTGGCGCTCACGACGTCCGGCATCGCGGACCTGGTGGAGCCGCTGACGGAAGGCGCGCCGGATCTGCGCGCGCTCCGCTGGCTGGCCACGGACACGGTGGCTCCGACGGAGGCGGAGGCCTGGCGCGCACCGGCCCTGAGCGGCGAGTCGATGGCGTTCCTCCAGTACACGTCGGGTTCGACGGGGACACCGCGAGGCGTGGTGCTGCGGCACCGCCACCTGCTGCACAACTCGTGGCTGATTGCCCGCGGCTTCGACGCGAGCCCGAACGCGGTGGGCGTCCTCTGGCTGCCGCCGTACCACGACATGGGGCTGATAGGCGGGCTCCTCCAGCCGCTGTACCGCGACTTCCCCATGGTGCTGTTGCCTCCGCTGTCGTTTCTCCAGCGGCCCATGGGCTGGCTGGAGGCGGTGTCGCGCTATGGGGGCTCGGTGTGCGGAGCGCCCAACTTCGCGTTCGACTTGTGCGTCCGGAAGAGCACGCCCGCGCAGCGGGCCGCGTTGGATTTGAGCCGTTGGGAGGCGGCCTTCTGCGGCGCGGAGCCGGTGCGCGCGGACACGCTGGACCGCTTCGCGGAGGCGTTCGCGCCGCGGGCTTCCGGCGTGAGGCGTTCTACCCCTGCTATGGCCTGGCGGAGGGGACGCTCATCGTGTCGGGCGGCGTGCGCGCGGCGGCCCCGGTGGTGCGGCGCTTCTCACGGGAGGGCCTGTTGCGTGGTGAAGCGCGAGCGCCCGAGTCCGCGTCCGCGGAGGCCGTGTTGGTGGGCTGTGGCCAGGTGCTGGGTGACCAGGACATCCGGGTGGTGGACCCGGTGACGTGCCGTCCGTGTCCGCCGGGGCGCGTGGGCGAACTGTGGGTGCGGGGCCCCAGCGTCGCGGACGGATACTGGCAGCGGCCGGAGGAGACGGAGCGCACGTTCCACGGACGGCTCGCGGACTCGGGCGAGGGTCCGTACCTGCGCACGGGGGACCTGGGCGTCATCGACGGCGGCGAGGTCTTCGTCACCGGCCGCGCGAAGGACGTGCTGGTACTTCGAGGGCGCAACCACTATCCGCAGGACCTGGAGCAGTCCGCGGAGCGCTGTCACCCTGGCGTGCGTCCTGGCTGTGGCGCCGCGTTCCTCGTGGAGGAGGCGGGTGAGGAGCGGCTGGTGCTCGTCCAGGAAGTGGCCGCGAAGGTGGCGGTCGAGGACGCGGTGGCCGATGTCGTCACGCGCATCCGCGCGGCCCTGTCCGAGGAGCATGGCCTGGCCGCGTACGCGGTGGTGCTCATCCCCGCGGGGTCGCTTCCCAAGACCTCGAGCGGCAAGGTGCAGCGGCGCGCCACGCGCGAGGCGTTCCTCGCGGGGACGCTGGACGTCGTCCTGGCCTGGCGGGAGACGTTGCCCACCGGGCGTGTCGAAACCGCGCGCACGGATGGCTCGCGCATGGAAGCCGTGCCAGCCTCCGTCGCGCCGGGGCACACCGCCGCCGAGGTGCTCCCCGCGCTGCGCCGCGAAGTGGCGTCGCTGCTGGGCGCGGACGCGCGCGCCGTGGATGTCGACGCGCCGCTCTCGGGCCATGGGCTTGATTCGCTTCGAGCGCTCGAGGTGGTGCATGCGGTGGAGGCCGCCTGGGGGGTCAGCCCGCCGGTGGCTTCCTGCTCCAGGGCCGAGCCTGCGTGAGGTGGCGGGGTGGGTCTCACGCGCCCGCGCCGCGGCCGACGCGTCGCCGGTCCCCGCGGCCTCGCCTGCGTCCGCGGAGTCGTTCGTGCCGGTGGGGCAGCGCGCGCTCTGGTTCCTCCAGCGCATGGCGCCTGGCGGCACGGCTTACCACGTGGCTCGGGCGGTGCGGTTCCTCACGCCCGTCGATGCCGACGCGCTGGACCGTGCCTTCTCCGCGCTGGTGTCCCGTCATCCCGCGTTGCGGTCCGCGTTCCCGGAGGAGCAGGGGGCGCCGGTACGCCGGGCCAGCGAGTCCGTCCCCGCGATGGTGCGCGAGGACGCGGCCGCGTGGACGGAGCCTGCGCTGCGTGAGCGGCTCGACGCGGAGTCGCACCGTGCCTTCGACCTCGAACGTGGGCCCCTGCTGCGCGTGCACCTGTTCACCGGAGCGCCGGGTGGGACGGTGTTGCTGCTCGTCATGCACCACCTCATCACCGACTTCTGGTCGCTGGAGGTGCTCGCCGGAGAGCTGGGGGTGCTGTACGCCGCGGAGGCCCAGGGGACCGCTGCCTTGTTGCCGCCACCGCCTCCGTCCGCGTCTCCCGTCCTTCAGGCGCTGGAGGCTGGCCTGGAGGGCCCGCGAGGAGATGCGCTGGTGGCCTGGTGGCGCGAGCGGCTGGGCGGCGAGCTGCCGGTGTTGGAGCTGCCCACGTCGCGCCCGCGTCCGCGGCTCCAGTCCTTCCGTGGCGCCACCGTCACCTTCACCGTGCCGCCGGAGACGGCCGCGCGGCTCAAGGCGCTGGCACGCGACCAGGGCGCGACGCCCTTCATGGTGTTGCTGGCGGGCTATCTCGCGTTCCTGCGCCGCTACACCGGCCAGGAGGACCTCGTCGTGGGAACGCCCACCGCGGGCCGGCCTCGCGCGGACCTGTCGCGGCAGATGGGGTACTTCGTCAACCCGGTGGCGCTGCGCGCGAGCGTGCCGCGGACACAGTCCTTCTCCGAGCTGCTGGCCCACGTCCGCGCCACGGTGTTGGACGCCCTGGACCATCAGGCGCTGCCATTCGCACGGCTCGTCGAGCAGCTCCAGCCGCGGCGAGACGCCTCCCGCGCGCCCGTCTTCCAGGCGATGTTCGCCTTGCAGTCCGGCCGTCCGGGGCGCGAGGCGCTGGGCGGACTGGCGCTGGGCGTGGAGGGCGCTCGGGCGCGGGTGGGCGAACTGGACGTCGAGGCCGTTCCGCTGCGGCACCGCGCCTCCGCCTTCGACCTCTCGTTGATGATGGCCGAGGTGGAGGAGGGCTTCGCGGCCAGCCTGGAGTACTGCTCGGACCTCTTCGACGCGGACGCCGTGGAGCGGATGGCTCGCCACCTGGGCGCACTGTTCGACGCCGCCGCTCTGGCGCCGCACGCCCACGTGGGGGACCTGCCCCTGCTGGACGCCGCCGAGCGCGACCGCGTGCTGTCCCAGGGACAGGGCGCCGCCCGCGCTATGGGGCGGCGCAGGCCGCGTCCGGGCGCGGGGAGCCGGATGGGCTGCTCGCGCGGTTCGGCGCATGGGTCACGGAGACGCCGGACGCGGTCGCGCTGGTCGCGGGGCCGGCGCGTTGGACCTACGCGGCGCTGGATATCTGGACGGGACGGTTGTCGGCGCGGCTGCGGCGACACGGCGTGGCGCGGGAAGTGCGGGTGGGCGTGCTGCTGTCCCGAGGCGGGCCCGAGTCCGTCGTGGCCTTCCTCGCCGTGCTCGCCGCGGGGGGGCGTGGTGGTGCCGCTCGACCCCACGTCTCCCGCGGAGCGCTTGGAGTGGATGCTGCGGGACAGCGGCGCCCGGGTGCTGCTGTCCCACGCGAGTCTGGCCCGGCGGCTCTCGGTCCCCGAAGGCGTCGAGGTCCTGAGCTGGGAGTCCCACGGCACGCAGGAGGTGCTGGACGCGACGCCGAGGGTTTCCGCCGCGACGTCGGGCGCCGCGTGGCCGCGCGAGGCCGCCGCGTATGTCATCTACACCTCGGGGAGCACCGGGCGTCCCAAGGGCGTGGTCGTCACCCACCAGGGAATGGCGCACCTGGCCCGGTCCTCCCTGGCGCTGAGGCCCGGCCCCGGGACACGGGTGCTCCAGCACGCGTCGCCCGCCTTCGACATGTCCGTGTGGGACTACTTGATGGCGCTCACCACCGGGGCCGCGCTGCACGTGGCGCCAGCGGGGGAGGTGCTCGCGGGAGACGCGCTGTACCGGGTGCTGCGCGATGAGCGCATCACCTCCGCGCTGCTGCCGCCCTCCGTGGTCGCGTTGCTGCCCGATGCGCCCCTGCCGGACCTGGCGGTGCTCATCGCTGGAGGCGACGTGTGCCCGCGCGAGCTGGTGACCCGCTTCGGGCCGGGCCGCACCTTCATCAACGGGTACGGGCCCACGGAGGTGACGGTCTGCGCGACCTGGGAGTGGAACCCTCCCGGTGACTCGGCGCCGGGCATCGGCGTGCCCATGGCTCACGTCGACACGTACGTGCTGGACGCGGCCCTGCGTCCGGTGCCGGTGGGCGTGGCGGGCGAATTGTTCGTGGGTGGGGAGGGCGTGGCGCGTGGCTACCTGGGCCAGCCGGGCCTCACGGCCGAGCGCTTCGTTCCGGACCCCTATGGCGGCGTGCCCGGTGCGCGGCTCTACCGCACGGGCGACCGGGTGCGGTGGTTGCCGGACGGGCGGCTCGAGTTCCTGGGGCGCGTGGATGTCCAGCTCAAGCTGCGGGGCTTCCGCATCGAACCGGGTGAGGTGGAGGTGGCCCTCCGGGAGCTGGCGGGGATGCGGCAGGCGCATGTGCGCGTGTGGTCGCCGCCCGCTGGAGGGGAGGCCCGGCTGGTGGCCTACGTGGTGCCGGGCCCCGGAGAACCGCTGCCCCCGGGCGAGGTCCGCGCGCGCCTGCGTGCCCGCCTTCCGGAGCAGCTCGTCCCGGTGGACCTCATCTCACTGGAGGCGTTGCCGATGACGACCGGCGGCAAGGTGGACGCACGCGCGTGCCCGCCCCGGCGCGAACCGTGGCGGCGGAGAGCGCGCCGCGCACGCCGCTGGAGGAGTCCCTCGCGAAGGCCTGGGCGGAGGCCCTGGGGCTGCCCTCCGTGGGGGTGCACTCGCACTTCTTCGACGACCTCGGCGGCAGCTCGCTGGCGGCGGTGCGGACGTGCGCGCGGCTGCGCGAGACGCTGGGCCAGGACGTGCCCATCACCCACCTCTTCGAACACCCCACGGTCCACTCCCTGGCCCGGCGCCTGGCGTCCGAGGCGCGTCCAGGGCCGGCGTCCGACGAGAAGCACCAGACGCGCGCGGAGGCCCGGCGGCAGGTCCTCCAGCGTCGCGGAGGAAGGAACCCTCGAGGCAATGGCTGACCACGACATGACCGGCGGAGACAGCATGGGGATGGGCAACGACATCGCGATCATCGGCATGGCGGTCCGGTTTCCAGGGGCGCGCGACGTGGAGGCGTTCTGGCGGAACCTGCGTGACGGCGTGGAGTCAATCACCCGCCTGTCTCCGGAGGTGCTGGAGCCGTCGCCCCTGGTCCCCGCGTCGGTGCGTGGCCATCCGGACTTCGTGCCGGTGGCCTCCGAGCTGGAAGGCGGCGACCACTTCGACGCGGCCTTCTTCGGCGTGGCGCCGCGCGAGGCGCAGTGGATGGATCCGCAGCAGCGCGTGTTCCTGGAGTGCGCGTGGGCCGCGCTGGAGGACGCCGCGCTCGACCCCGAACGCTTCGACGGGAAGGTGTCGCTCTACGCGGGGGCGGGCGCTTCGCTGCACACGTTGGGGTTGTTGGGGCAGGGCGCCCTGGACCCCGCGTCGCTCTACGAGTTGCTGGGGACCACGGGGGAGAACCTCGCGACGAAGGCCTCCTTCAAGCTGGGCCTGCGCGGCGAGAGCCTGTCCGTCTACACCGCATGTTCCACGGGCCTGGTGGCCGTGCACATGGCGTGTCAGAGCTTGCTGATGCGTCAGTCGGACGTGGCGCTGGCGGGCGCGGTGCGGCTGTCGCTGCCACAGCGGTCGGGCTACCTGTTCCAGGAGGGGATGATTCTCTCTCCGGACGGTCACTGCCGGGCGTTCGACGCGCGCGCGGCCGGAACGGTGCCGGGCAATGGCGCGGCGGTGGTGGTGCTCAAGCCCTTGGCGGACGCGCTGCGGGATGGCGACACCATCCATGCCGTCATCAAGGGGTCGGCCATCAACAACGATGGCGCCGCGAAGGTCGGCTACACGGCGCCCAGCGTGGAGGGCCAGGCGGACGTCATCAGCGAGGCCCTGGCCTACGCGGGGCTGGAGGCGCGGGACATCGGCTACGTGGAGGCGCACGGGACGGGCACGGCGCTGGGGGACCCCATCGAGGTGGCGGCGCTGACGCGGGCGTTCCGCCGTCATACGGACGCGACGGGGTACTGCGGCCTGGGCTCGGTGAAGACGAACGTGGGCCACCTGGACACGGCGGCGGGGCTCGCGGGGCTCATCAAGGCGGTGCTGGCCCTGAAGCACGAGGCGCTGCCAGCCAGCCTCCACTTCGAGCGCCCCAATCCGGCCATCGACTTCGCGGGCAGTCCGTTCTTCGTGGTGGACGCGCTCCGGCCCTGGCCGCGGGGAGACGTGCCCCGGCGCGCGGGGGTCAGCTCCTTCGGCATTGGCGGGACCAATGCCCACGTGGTGCTGGAAGAGGCGCCGCGGACCACTCGGCCCCAGGAGAGCTCGCGTCCCACGCACCTGGTGACGCTGTCGGCTCGTTCGGCCGAGGCGTTGGCGTCCACGGCGCGGGAGCTGGCGGACTGGCTGGAGCGCGCGCCCGGCGAGGTGTCGTTGCCGGACGTGGCCTTCACCCGCAACACGGGCCGCCGCGCCTTCGAGCATCGGAGGACCGTGGTGGCGGGCGACCGCCCGGCGCTGGTGGCCGCGCTGCGGGCGCGGGACGGGGACGCGTGGTGGAGGACCTCTCGGCGGCGCGAGAG